>VGET01000029.1 GCA_016869195.1 Alphaproteobacteria bacterium
CTCCCATCGACTTGTTTTCCGCTACCCCCCGCCCTATCCCTCCCCCGCAAGGGGGGAGGGAATAGGAGGCAGTGCCTCAATGTCTTGCCCCCTCCCCCTCGAGGGGGGAAGGGTTGGGGTGGGGGTGGAACTCGACGCGGCGTCGCGACTTCATCTCCCGGTGAACCGGGCAGGCCGTTTCTCGATGAAGGCGGCCATGCCCTCTTTCTGGTCGGCCGCGGCGAAGCAAAGCGCAAACGCCTTGGCCTCGGCGGCCAGCGCGGATTCCAGATCGGCATTGGCGCCGATCTCGAGCGCGCTCTTGATCTGCGCCAACGCGACCGGGCTCAAGGCGGCCAGCGCCTCGGCCTTCTTGAGCGCGTGCTCATCGAGTTTGTCATGCGCGACAAGCTCGCTCACAATGCCGAGCTGAAAGGCGCGCTCGGCCGAGATCATGTCGCCGGTCAGGCACAGCGCCCGTGCGACCGAGGGGCCGACCAGCCGCGAAAGCCGCATAATGCCCCCGCCGCCCGGCAGCACCGCGAGCTTCACCTCGGGCAGGCCGAAGCGCGCATCGTCCGCCGCGATGCGGATGTCGCAGACGAGCGCCAGCTCGAAGCCGCCGCCGAGCGCGAAGCCGTTGATCGCGGCGATGACCGGCTTTGGGCAATGGATGATTGCGTCATGCACGCGCTTGGCCGAGCGCGCGAGCGCCTCGGCCTCGAGCGGGCCGATGGTCGCCATCTCCTTGATGTCGGCGCCCGCGACGAACGATTTCTCGCCCGCGCCGGTCAACACGATGGCGCGGATCGCGTCATCACGGGCAATGCGCTCGAACGCTGCCTTGAGCGCCGCAAGCACGCTCGCATTGAGCGCGTTCAGTGCGGCCGGCCGATTGATCGTGAGGCGCTCGACCGCACCGATGCGCTCGCTGATCAATACCTCATCGCTCATCGCGCTCACTCCTTTTCGTAGCGATACCAGCCGCGCCCAGCCTTCCGGCCGTTATAGCCGGCCTTGACCATCTGCTTCATCAGCGGCCGCGGGAGGAAGCGATCGCCATAGGCCTTGTGCAGGATTTCCTGCACGTCGAGTGTCAGATTGTTCGTGACGCCGTCCATCAGGCGGAACGGCCCGACCGGCAGGCCCATGCCGAGCTTGCACGCGGTGTCGATATCTTCGGGTGTCGCAACGCCCTCCTCGACCAGCCGGATCGCCTCGATCCAGAAAATATGGATCAGCCGGTTGACCGCGAAGCCGACCACATCCTTAATGCGCACCGGCGTCTTGCCCGCCTCGGTGCAGAGCGCGAACGCCTCCTTCACCGTGACCTCGGCCGTGTCGAGCCCGGGGATCACCTCGACCAGCCCCATGCGCGAGACCGGCGAGAAGAAGTGCGTGCCGAGGAAGCGCGGGCGCCGCGCCGCCGGCCAATAGGACGACAGCACGGTGATCGGAATGCTCGAGGTGTTGCTGGTGATCAGGCAGTTCGCGGGCAGGATCGGCTCGAGCTTCCTGTAGGTCTCGCCCTTGATCGCCTCGTCCTCGAACACAGCTTCGACGACAGCCTCGCGGTCACGATAGGCGCCGAGGTCAAGCGTGGTCTCAATATTGCCGAGCGCGCGGGTCTTGTCCTCGGGCTTGTAGAAGCCGCGCTGGATGCCCTTGTCAAGCACGCCCGCGAGGTTCTTCAACGCGCGATCGAGCGAGGCCTGATCGCGATCGGTCAGGCGTACATGCTTGCCTGCCAGCGCCATGACGAGCGCGATCTCCGATCCCATCATGCCGGCGCCGATCACGCCGATCTTGGTCATGCTCATTCTTGTCTCCCTTCCATGTCTCAGAACCAGGCGGGCTTGGCGTGGAGCGCGATGCCCTCGAAGCGCCCGACGGTGTCGCACCACGCCGCCACCTTGGGCAGCTCATAGGCGAAGAAATAGCGGCAGGCCTGGAGCGTGCCGCGGCGGAAGTCATCGTCGAGGCCGGGCGCGGCGCCCGCGCGCAGTGCCTGCAACAGCCAAAGCCAGGCGACCATCACATGGCCAAAGGCCTCGAGATAAAGGCTCGCATCGGCGAGAACCGCCTCGCGCTTGCCCGCCGTGATCTCGGCGTCGATGCGTTTGGCGAGCGCGACAAGCCGGCCCCACTCCCCGGCCAGCTTGTCAGCTAGAGGCGCGAACTCGCTCGATTGGCGCGCTTCATCGACCGTGTCGCCAATCCGCGCGCCAAGGAGGCGCATGCCATGCCCCGCGTCGGCACTCAGCTTGCGGCCGACCAGATCAAGCGCCTGGATGCCGTTGGTGCCCTCGTGAATCGGGTTCAGCCGATTGTCGCGATAATACTGCTCGACCGGATAGTCGCGCGTGTAGCCATAGCCGCCGAGAATCTGAATCGCGAGGTCATTGGACGCCGGCCCGTGGATCGAGGGCCAAGCCTTGCACACCGGCGTGATCAGATCGAGCAGCAGGCCGGCGTCGCGTCGCCTGATCGGGTCAGGCTCGGTCGCGGCGTCGTCGACCAGGCGCGCGGCGTAGAGGCAGAGCGCGATGCCACCTTCGGATAGCGCCTTCTGCGCCAGCAGCATGCGCCGCACGTCCGCGTGCTCGATGATCGGTATCTGGGGTTGTGTGGGGTCCTTGGCGGCAATCGGCCGGCCCTGGCGCCGCTCCTTTGCGTAGCCGAGCGAATAGCGATAGCCGGCATGGCCCAGCATCGCCGCGCCGAGACCAACGCCGATGCGCGCCTCGTTCATCATCTGGAACATGAGGACGAGACCCTGGTGGCGCTCGCCGATGAGCTGCGCGACACAGTCATCATGCTCGCCGAAAGCGAGGATCGTCGAGGTCGTGCCCCGATAGCCCATCTTGTGCAGCAGGCTGATGAGCGCGACATCGTTCGACGGACCGCGCGCACCACCAGCCCCAAGCCGAAACCGCGGCACAATGAAGAGCGAAAGACCTTTGACCCCCGGCGGCGCGCCCTCGGTGCGCGCGAGCACGAGGTGGATGATGTTCTCCGACAGCTGGTGCTCGCCGCCCGAGATCCACTGCTTTGTGCCCTTGAGCCGCCAGGTGCCATCCGGCGCGGGCGTTGCCGTGGTGCGGATATCGCCGAGCGAGGAGCCGGCACCGGGCTCGGACAGGCACATCGTGCCGAACCAGCGCCCGTCCAGCATGGACGGCAGGAAGGTCGCGCGCTGCTCGTCCGAGCCGAAGCGCGCGATCAGATTGCCCGCCGCGATGGTGAGGAACGGATAGGCCGCGGTCGCGATGTTGGCCGCCTGGAAAAAGGCGAAGGCGGTCTGCACCACGGTCCAGGGCAATTGCGCGCCGCCGAGTGCCGCATCGTGATGCGCGGCGAGAAAGCCCGCATCGGCGAAGGCATCAAGCGCCGCCTCCACCTCGGGAATGACCACGACCTTGCCATTTTCGAGCCTAGGCTCGGCGAGGTCGGCCGCGCGGTTGTGGTTGGCGAAGTGGCTCGCGGCCAGACGCTCCGCCGTGTCGAGCACCTGATCGTAGATCGCGCGCTCCTGCCCGGCGAAGCGCGCGCGCTCGACAAGCCGATCGGCCGCCAGCACGTCATAGAGCAGAAAGCGAAGGACGCGCGGGTCGGCGAACTCGGCCACGGCCAACCCGCAATGCTCAGGCGGTCGCGACGTTCTCGATCAGCATGGCGAGGCCCTGCCCTGCCCCCATGCACATGGAGATGATGGCGCGGCGCTGACCGGTCTCCTTCAGATGCTGCATGGCAACGAGCGTCATACGCGCGCCCGTCGCGCCGGGCGGATGGCCGATCGAGATTCCGCCGCCATAGAGATTGGTGCGCTCGCGGCTCACCCCAAGCTGGGATTCGGCGAACAGGCTGACCGCGGCAAACGCCTCGTTGATCTCGTAATAGTCGATATCGCCGGCCTTGAGCCCACGCTTCTCGAGCAGCTTCCGGATCGCGGGCACGGGGCCGCAGCCCATGATACGCGGCGGCACGCCCACGATCGTCCAATCGACGATCTTCGCGATCGGCTCGACGCCGAGCTTCTCGGCGGCGGTGCGCTCGGCCACCACCACCATCGCCGCGCCGTCGGTGACCCCGCTCGAATTGCCGGCGGTGACCTTGCCGCCCTCTCGGAAGACCGGCGCCAACTTGGCCAGCTTCTCGACGGTGACGTCAGGGCGCGGATACTCATCGTCCTTCATCAGGCGCGTGGCCTTGCCGTCCCGCACCTCGATCGGCTCGATCTGGCGGGAGAGGAAACCAGAGGCGATCGCCGCGCCTGCGCGCTTCTGGCTCATCACCGCCCACTCATCCATCGGGGGCCGCGCGATCTGATGGTCTTCGGCGAGGTTCTCCGCGGTTTCGCCCATGAGCTGCAGGCTGAACGGATCACGATAGGCGAGGTCGAGCGCGTCAATCATGGTCTGCGGCCCGCGCTTATGGCCCCAGCGCGCGCTGGTCACGACGTAGGGCGCGCGGGAGAAATTCTCGCCGCCGCCCGCGACCGCGATCCGGCTATGCCCGGTCATGATCTGCTCGGCCGCCGAGATGATCGCCTGCGAGCCCGAGCCGCAGGCCCGGCTGACATTGAGCGCCGCGCTCTCGACCGGGAGACCTGCCTCGATCGCGACATAGCGCCCTGCGAGATAGCCCTCCTGATCGACCGGCAGCACATTGCCCCACACCAGATGGTCGACGTGCTGGGGGTCGAGCTTCGCCGCCTTGAGGCACGCCTTGGTGGCGTGCACGCCGAGCTGGCCGAGCGTGATGTCGCGAAGGGATTTGCCGAAATCGCCGAAGGGCGTGCGCTTGCCGCCGGCGAGCACGATGTCGGTGGTCATGGGGGCCTGTTCGTCCGTTCTCGGGCGCGCGTCCGGGGCCACTTACGCAGCCGAAATTGCGGTCCCGCCGCCCGTGGGATTGTAGGGGCCGGCGCCCCGGGGTCAACGTTTTGAATGACGATTTTGTAAGACAAGATTTATCATCGGGGCCGGGAACAGGGAGCAGAGGTCGGGACATGGCGGTCGCCGATCTGCCAGACAACAAAGGCGAGAGGACAGCTGAGGCGCACCCGCCTTCGCACGGGCCGAGTTCGCCCGACCAGGTGGTGGCCGCGCTGATCAAGGGCGTGCGCGCGGGCCGCTACGTACCTGGCCAGCGGTTGATCGAGGCGGATCTCACGCGCGAGCTTCGGGTCTCGCGCGGGCCGGTGCGCGAAGCGCTGAAGCGCCTGGCGGCCGAGGGCCTGGTGAGCCTCATCCCGCATCGCGGCGCCTATATTCGCGCGCTCACCCGCGCCGAGGTGCACGACATGCTGCTGGTGCAGGAGGCGCTTGCGGGCCTGGGCGCGCGGCTGGCGGCGGCCGTGATCAACGAAGCCGACCATCGCGCCGAGTTCGAGAATGCCTATGGGCGGCTACAGACGTTTCGGCAGCGCGACGACGCCATCGCGTTCATCGAAGAGCGCTCGCGCTTCTACGCCACCATGATCCGCATCGGCGGCAATGCCGAGCTGAGGCGCATGATGCCCGCGCTCCACATTCACCTGCTGCGCATGCAGTTCCACGCGCATCTGACACCGAAGGATCGCGAGCGCCAGTTTGAGGAGTATGACGCCCTGGTCGCGGCGATCCTCGCGGGCGAGCAGAATGACGCCGAAAAGCTGATGCGCCAGCACATCCGTCGCACCCGCCTCGCGATCGAGCGCCTGCCCGACGAGGCCTTCGCCGCGGAGCCTTAAGGCTACTTCGGACGAAGCGTCGCGGGTCGACCATTTCCCCTGCCCGTCATTGCCGGGCTTGACCCGGCAATCCAGATTTTCGACATGCAATGAGTCGGAAGCTGGATGCCCGGGTCTTCGCCCGGGCATGACGACGAAAGATGCCAGTTCGCATTCACGTGAGCCGGGCCATGACGAGATAGAGAGGGCCCAGCCTACGACACCCAGCGCGTGCGCTTGTTGAAGCCCGGCTGGTTGCTGCGCGGCACGACGAGGGACGAGCCGCCATATTGGCTCACCTCGCCGTCATATTTCTTGAGCTCGAGCCGCGCGATCTGATTGCGATGGACCTCATCGGGGCCATCCGCCAGGCGCAGCAGACGTGCGGTTGAATAGGCATAAGCGAGACCGTAGTCGCTGGTCACGCCGGCGCCGCCGAAGGCCTGGATCGCCCAATCAATCACTTTGCACGCCATGTTGGGTGCCGCCACCTTGATCATGGCGATCTCGAGCTTGGCCTCCTTGTTGCCGACCGTGTCCATCATGTAGGCGGCCTTGAGGGTCAACAAGCGCGCCTGCTCGATCATGATGCGCGCCTCGGCGATGCGCTCCTGGGTCACGGTCTGATCCGCGACCGCGCGGCCGAACGCCTTGCGCGCCTTGGTGCGCCGGCACACGCGCTCGAGCGCGCGCTCCGCAAGCCCAATCAGCCGCATGCAGTGATGGATGCGCCCCGGCCCAAGGCGGCCCTGCGCGATCTCGAAGCCGCGGCCCTCGCCGAGCAGCATGTTGTCGGCCGGCACGCGCACGTTCTCGAAGGTCACCTCGGCGTGGCCGTGTGGCGCCTCGTCGAAGCCGAACACCGGCAGCATGCGCCTGACCGTAACACCGGGCCAGGGCAGCGGCACCAGGATCATCGATTGCTGCTTGTGCCGGTCCGGGTTGTTGGGATCGTTCTTGCCCATGGTGATGAGGATCCTGCAGCGCGGGTCGAGCGCGCCCGAGGTCCACCATTTGCGGCCGTTGACGACGTACTCATTGCCCGCGCGCTCGATGCGCGTCTCGATGTTGGTGGCATCCGACGACGCCACCTCGATTTCCGTCATCGCAAAGGCCGAGCGGATGTCACCGGCCAACAGCGGCTCGAGCCACTGCTTCTTCTGAGCCGGCGTGCCATAGCGCACCAGCACCTCCATATTGCCGGTGTCGGGCGCCGAGCAGTTGAACACCTCGGGCGCCCAGGGCGAGCGGCCCATCTGCTCGCACGCGGGCGCGTATTCGAGATTGGTGAGCCCGGCGCCGTGCTCGCTCTCGGGCAGCCAGAGGTTCCACAGCCCTTCCGCCTTGGCCTTTTTCTTCAGCTCCTCGAGCAGCGGGATCGGCGTCCAGCGATCGCCCTCGTCGATCTGGGCCAGGATGTTCTCTTCGTTCGGGTAGACGTGCGCCGCCATGAAGGCCGCCACGCGATCGCGAATTTCCTTGGTCTTCGGGCTGCAATCGAAATTCATCGTGGGCTCCGCTTGAGGGTCGATCATCCCGCGTGGCAGTCTAGCGCAGTCCCCTTAGATTGTCTGACAAGATTGTCCTCAAGTAGGAGGCCTCATGGCGATCCTCGTAACCGGCGGCACCAAGGGCATCGGGCTCGACATCGCGCGTGCCTTTGCCGAGCCCGGCGTCGACGTGTTCCTGAATTACGCCTCCGATGACGGCGCCGCCGCCCTCGCCAAGACATCGATCGAGGCACGCCACGCGCGCTGCCACCTAATCAAGGGCGATGTCGGCACGCCGGAATGCGCGGCCGCGGTGATCGAAGCGGTCAAGCGCGAATGCAAACAGCTCGACCAGCTCGTGCATGCGGCGGTCAAGCCCTACATCACCTCGGCGCTCGAGGCCGACGGCCACGAGCTTGCACAAGCGGTCGGCGTCAACGGGCTCGCCTTGCAATATCTGGTGCGCGCGGCGCTGCCCTTGTTCGTCCCAGGCAGCACGGTGTTTTTTCTCAGCAGCCGCGGCGGACGCATGGTGATTGCCAATTACGTCGCCGTCGGCATCAGCAAGGCGCTCGCGGAATCGCTCGTGCGCTATCTGGCGGTCGAGCTCGCGCCACGCGGCGTGCGCATCAATTGCGTGGCGCCCTCGGTGGTGGACACCGACGCGGTGCGCACCCTCTTCGGCCACAAGACCGATGACATCATGCGCCACGCGGCCTCCGACAATCCGAGCGGCCGCGCGGTCGCACCCGAAGACTACACAGGTCTGATCCGCTACCTCGCGAGCCCCGCCGCCGCGTTCATCCAGGGCCAAGTGATCTACGTGAACGGCGGTCACAATCTGATGGCGTAGCGCGCGAGGTTGAGCGCCACACTTGTTTCGTCATCCTCCGGCCGCGCATCGCGCGGACCGGGGGATCCAGAGCCCCGAGCACCTCGATGGCGCTCTGGATGGCCCGCCTGCGCGGGCCATGACGAAATTGGGTTTCGGCCGTCCGTCCCCTCATCCTGAGCCTGTCGAAGGATGAGGCCTGCCCCTACCCCAGCCGCTCAATCAAGGTCGCATTGGCCATGCCGCCGGCCTCGCACATGGTCATGAGGCCGCGCCGGCCGCCGGATTCCTCAAGCCCGCGCAAGAGGCTCATCATCAGCCGCCCGCCCGAGGCGCCGACGGGGTGGCCGAGCGCGATCGCGCCGCCATCGACATTGACTTTCTCGGGGTCGGCACCCGTCTCCTTCAGCCAGGCGAGCACGACCGACGCGAAGGCCTCGTTGACCTCGAAGCGATCGACCTGATCGATCTTGAGGCCGGCCCGCGCCAGTAGCTTCTTGGTCGCGGGGATCGGCCCTGAGAGCATCAGGATCGGATCATCGCCCACCACCGCGAAATGGCTGATCACGGCACGGGCCCTCAGGCCAAGCTTTGCCGCCACGCTTTCTTCGGCGATCAGCAGCGCGGTCGCGCCATCGCTGATCTGGCTCGAATTGCCAGCGGTCACCGACCAGTGTATCTCAGGGAAGCGCTTGGCGATCGCCTCGTCATCGAACGCGGTCTTGAGCTGGCCAAGACGCTCGAGCGTCGTGTCGGGGCGAATGCCCTCATCGCGCGCATTGCCGTTGATCGCCACGATCTCGCGCGCGAGCGCCCCGCGTTGCTCCGCCGCGGCCGCGCGCTGATGCGAACGAAAGGAATAGCGATCCATCGCGTCGCGGCTGAGCTGCCAGCGCGCCGCGATCAGCTCGGCCGAGATGCCCTGATGCACCAGGCCCTCAGGATAGCGCGCATGGAACATCGGCCCGAGATAATCCTTGCCGATGCGGTTGGAGCGCATCGGCACGCGCGACATCATCTCGACACCACCGGCGACCACGAGATCATAGGCACCCGCGATCACGCCCTGCGCCGCGAAATCGAGCGCCTGCTGGGCAGAGCCGCATTTTCGGTCGAGCGTCACCGCCGGCACGCTCTCGGGTAGCCCCGCGGCCAGCCACGCCTGGCGCGCGATGTTGGCCGCCTGTTCGCCGACCTGGATGACGCAGCCGGCGATCAGATCGTCGATGCGCTCGGGCTCGATCTTGGCCTTGTCGATGAGCGCGCGCAGCGTGTGCGCAAACAGATCGACCGGGTGCAGATGATTGAGCGCGCCACCCTCCCTGCCCTTGCCGAAGGGCGAGCGCACCGCCTCGACGATGACCGCACGCCTCAGCATGATTGTCCCCCAACGCTCCCGATCGATGCTCCACCCCCACCCTTCCCTCCCCCCTCAAGGGGGAGGGTCAAGAATGGATGGGCGTGCGCATCATGCGAAGCCACATGAGTGATCAAATGACTGTTTGTCCATCGTGCCGTAGGCGATTGATCGCATGGCGCCGTGCGCTCGACGGTATAGGCGGTCGGCCGCCTCACGCGCCCCCTCCCCCCTTGAGGGGGAGGGTTGGGGTGGGGGGTATGCTCCACGGCCCTGTCGTCCATCACGAGGCGCGGCGGAGCGAGAGATTGAGCTCCGCGCTCCTGATCTCGACATAGGCGCTCTTGGCGAGCGACATGAGGCGCCGCGCCTGGTCGAGCTCGGGCGATGAGAGCAAGGGGAAATCACGCTTCACCGGCCCGGCCTCGCGCATGCGCTTCAAGTCTGCCTCGGGCACCAGCGCGCGTAGGATCAGCTCATCGTCATTGTCCGTGTTGTAGCGCTTGCGCAGTTCTTCGATCGTCGGCTGCTCGGGCGGATTGCCCGCCACCTCCTTGGCGCGCAGCGTCGCCATGATCATGTCCAGCACATTCGGCTCGATCGGCGCGACCGTCTGGCCGTAATGGCCGGCGGCGTATTGGATCACCTCATCGGGAATCACGGCATAGCGCTTGCCCGAGACGATGTTGAGCACCGCGAGCGTGCCGACGAGCTGCGAGAACGGCGTCGCCATGCCGGGATAGCCGAGCTCGCGGCGAACCCGCGCGGTCTCCTCCAGCACCTCGGGCAGCTTCTCCGACATGGCGTGCTGGGCGAGCTGGGCCTTCAGCGTGCCCATCATGCCGCCGGGGATCTGATGCTGGGCGTGGAACAGGTCGTATTCGTGCATCTGATGCACCGCGAAACCCGCCGCGCGCCCAACCTTCTCGAAATGCTCGGCGATCGCCGGCAAGAGCGAAACGTCGAGCTCGTGACTGTGACCCATGACCGCGATGTTGCTCAGCATCACCTCGGTCGAGGGCACTGAGGGGCCGTTCGCCATCGGCTTGCTCGATGTGTGCAGAATGTGCACGCCAAGCTTGATTGCCTCGACATAGGCGATCGCTGACTGGCCAAGAATGTTGTTCGAGTGGAATTCGAGCGGCTTGCCACGCGACTTCGCGATCACCGCGGGAAACAGCGTACGCATCCGATCCGGCGTCAGCACGCCCGCGGTATCATAGAACAGGATCGTGTCGATGTCCGGCGAGGCGGAGATCCTGTCGGCCTTGTCTGCGTAGTACGCGTCGGTGTGCACCGGCGACATGGTGAACATGATCGCGCCGGCCACCTCGGCATCGAAGCCCTTCGCGACCTTGGCGAGGCGGTGCATCTTGTCGATGTTGAACAGCACGTCGTAGATCCAGAAACTGCGGCAGCCATGGACGCAGAGCTGGCGCATCCAGGCGTCCATCAACGAATCCGGCGTGACGCCGAAGGTGACCGACGCGTTCGAGCGCATGCCGCCCCGAATGCGACTGCGCGGCATGGACTGGACCAGCAGATCGAGCCCCTCCCACGGATTCTCTTGGCAATGGCGGATCAGTACTTCAAACAAGGAGGAGCCGGTGAGGTCGACGACGCGAAAGCCCACACGATCGATCGTTGGCGTGATCGGTAGCGCCATGCCGGCCTGCATGCGCATGCCCCAGAGGCTCTGCTGGCCGTCGCGCATGGTCTCGTCGACAAACTCGATGTGCGCCATGGCGCTCACTCCTTCGGTGCATTGAACGCCGGCAGGAAAACGCGCTCCAGCCAGCGACTGTCGATTTGGTTGGCGATGAAGTCCGGATGGCTCAGAAGCGCCGCCTGGAAGGCGAGATTGTTGGCGACGCCTTCGAGCCGGAAGCCCTGAAGCGCATCCCGCGCGCGCTCGATCGCATCCGGGCGGTCGCGTCCGCGCACGATCAGCTTGCCGATCATGCTGTCGTAGAACGGCGGCACGAGATACCCGCTGCGGCAGTGGCTGTCGAGCCTGAGCCAGGGCCCCGCCGGCGGCTGCCAGCGCGTGATTCGCCCGGGCGAGGGCTGGAAATCCTTCGCCGGGTCCTCGGCGTTCAGGCGCAGCTCGATCGCATGGCCATCGGTCACGATGTCGTGCTGTGTCATGCCGAGCCCAGCGCCGCCAGCGACCTTCAACTGCAGCTGAACGAGGTCGACGCCCGTGATCGTCTCGCTCACCGGGTGCTCGACCTGGATGCGCGCATTCACCTCGATGAAGTAGAACGCCTCGCGATCGAGGTCGTAGAGAAACTCGACGGTGCCGGCATTGCGATAATTGATCTCACGCGTGAGCTTGATCGCGGCCTCGTGCAGCGACGCCCGCAATGTTGCCGGCAGAATGGTCGCCGGCGCCTCCTCGATCACTTTCTGATAGCGCCGCTGGGCCGAGCAATCGCGCTCGCCGAAATGGAGCACGGTGCCCTGCCCGTCGCCCACCACCTGCACCTCGACATGACGGGCGCGCTCGACATAGCGCTCCATATAGAGAGTGCCATCACCGAACGCCGCGCGTGCCGCGGCCGAGGCGCGGTCGAAGTTCTCCGCGATGTCCGACGGTCCGCGCGCGATGAACATGCCGCGCCCGCCGCCGCCCGCTGACGCCTTCATCAACACCGGATAGCCCAGATCACCGGCAGCTCTCTGCGCGTCTTTCACGCTCGCGATCTGATCGGTCCCGGGCGAGACCGGCACGCCCGCCGCCTTCGCCAAGGTGCGCGCGGAGATTTTGTCGCCCAGGCGTTCGATCGAGTCCGCGGTCGGGCCGACGAAGACGAGCTCGTTCTCTTCACAGAGCCGCGCAAACGCCGCGCGCTCGGAGAGGAAGCCATAGCCCGAGTGCAGCGCGTCGCAGCCCGCACCCTTGGCGGCGTGCACCACCGTCTTCATGTCAAGATAGCTTTGCGCCGCCGCCGGCGGCCCGAGCACCACCACATGGTCCGCCGCCTCGGCCGCCATGGTCTCGCGATCCGCGGTCGAGACGCCGAGCACCGTCTCGATGCCAAGCGCCTGCGCCGCCCGGATGATCCGGAGCGCGATCTCGCCGCGATTGGCGACGAACAACCGGCGGATGGTCATGGCACGTAGACGCGGCCCTCATGGTTCGACAGGCTCACCATGAGGGCCTCATCCTGAGCCTGTCGAAGGATGAGGCCCGCTGGCTTGTCAATCGCTACGCCAATGGCTCGACCAGAAAGAGCGGCGCGTCATAGTCGACCATGCAACCGTCCTCGACGCAGACGCGCACCAGTCTACCGCGCACCCCGGCCTTCACCGGCGTGAAGAGCTTCATCACCTCGATCAGGCAGACCTCGGTCTCGGGCTCGATCGCCTGGCCAAGCTCGACATAGGGCTGCGCCCCCGGCTTCGGTGAGCGATAGAAGGTTCCGAGATTGGGCGCGCGGACCGCGACCAGGCCGTCCGGCACCACAGTGGTCGCCGGACCTGCGGCAGCCGGCGAGCGCGCTGACACCGCCACAGCAGCCGAGGCCGTCGCTGCCATCGGCGCGGGATGCGCGACGGATGCGGCGGACGTCGACAACGCGCGCGCGCCGGCGCTTGGGTCGTTCGAGAGCACGATCGAGAGGCCCTCGACCTCGAGCCTCATCTCAACCCAATCCGATTGGTCGAAGAGCCGGATCAGCGCTTCGACATCCTTCATGTTCTTCGTCACGCAACGGGCTCCTCGATCGCCGCCGCGCTCCTGCTCGCTGCGATCGCCGCGAGCAGAGCGGGAAGCACGGGTGAAATCTCGATGAATTTTAATCCGGCCTTGAGCGCGGCGGCGACACCGGCATCGCTTGCGAGCACGTGGCCGCGCGCGCCATCGCAACCAGCGACCAAGGAGGCGAGCCTGGTCGCGTCCTCGCCGCCGTCCAACTGATCGAGATCGGCAATGCGAGCCGATGCCGGCGCCTCGCCGCGCGCGTAGACCTTGAGCGTCGAAGCGGAAGTAGCCCAGCGCGCAAGCTCGATGAGCCTCGGATCATCACGCTCACTCGGCGCCACCACCGCGAGCGCGCCATCGAACACCTGGCCCACGCCGCCATCGACCGTGACAGTGCGACCATTGAGCGCCGCGATGGCCGCGGCGCCGCAGCCGACCACGCAGGGCAGGCCGAGCGCGCGGCTGACCACGGCGGCGTGCGAGGTCGAGCCGCCCTCCGCGGTGACCACCGCCTTGGCGGCGATCATGCCATGCACGTCTTCCGGGCTCGTGGTTGGGCGCACCAGCACGACCGCCTTGCCCGCACGCGCCGCGGCCTCGGCGGCATCGGCGTCCCCGACCACGGCGCCGACGCCAACACCGGGGCACGCGCCCTCGCCGCGTGCCAGGATCATCACACGTGCAGCTTCGCCCGGTTTCAGCCGTGGCCGCAACAGGCTGCGCACCTGATCGGCGCTGACTCTGCCAAGCGCGATCGCCTGATCGATGCGGCCTTCCTTGACGAAATCGACCGCGAGCGCGACAGCGGCCTCAGGCGCGCGCTTGGCCGCCCGCGCCTGTAGCAGATAGAGCCTGCCGCGCTCGACCGTGAACTCAATGTCCTGCACATCGCGCTCTTCGTCTTCGAGCCGCCGTGCGGCACACAGCAACTCGTCATGGACCGTGGGCAACACCCCGGCAAGCGCGGACAATGGCTCTGGCGTGCGCGTGCCCGAGACCACGTCCTCCCCTTGGGCGCGCGGCAGATACTCGCCATAGGGCACCGGATCGCCGGTTAAGGGATTGCGGCTGAACAGCACGCCCGTGCCGCTGTCATCACTCATATTGCCGAAGATCATGGCCTGGACGGTGACCGCGGTGCCGGCCTCGTGCGGCAGGTTGTGGTGCTCGCGATAGCGCCGCGCACGCCGCGAGTTCCACGATTCGAACACCGCCTTGACCGCAGCATCGAGCTGGGCTGGCGCTTCATGCGGCACCTCGCCTACACCCTGGCTCGCGATCGCCGCACGCCAGGACGCCACGTCCGCGCCATGGTCGAGCTCGATCAGCGGGGCCTTGAGCACGATGCGCGCATACATCTCGAGAAAACGGCGATGGCTGTCACGGGCGAAGCCGGCATCACCACTTTCGGTCGCGAGCGCGGCCTCGGTCGTCTCTGTCATCCCGAGGTTAAGCACGGTGTCCATCATGCCGGGCATGGAGACGGCGCCGCCCGAGCGTACCGAGACGAGCAACGCACGCGGGCCTGTGCCAAAGCGTCGGCCGGTGGCGGCTTCGAGCGCTGCGATGCCGGCCTTCAACTCGTCCACAAGGCCGTCCGGCACTGCACCACTGCGAAGATACACGCGGCAGGCTTCGGTGGTGACGACGAACGCCGGCGGCACCGACAGGCCCATGCCGCTCATGCGCGCCAGGCTCCACGCCTTGCCGCCGATCAGCGCGCGCGACGGCGGCTCGCCGGCCTCGATCAGGAGCGTATGGGCGCCGAGCGCGCGGGCCATGCGCCCTACTCGTCACGCTCACGGCCGAGGATGCGCAGCAGGTCCTCGTGCAGCTCGAACCAGACCGTGTGGTAAGACTCGATTTTCGCGCCGGAAACCCATTCGATCTCGCCGTCCTCGGCCTTCTCGAGCGCGGTCAGCAGCTTCGTCGCATAGATGCTGAGCCGCTTCAGGCCATCGCCGAGCGCCTTCAGCACCACCTCGGCGCGCTCATGCAGGGCGCCAAGCCGGTCAATGATCCCGCTGTCATGAGCCTTGTTCGAATGATCGTTCGGCACCCTCTGGCCGCCGACCGAAATGGTCTGCCAGTCGGTGATGAGCTGCTTCAGCTCCTTGTTGACCACCTCGAAGCGCTCATAGGCCGCCATGAACGCCGCGTTGGCGCGCTGATCCGCGAAGGCACGCGAGTACTCACCCTCGAGCGCCATGCGCGCGAGCGGGGTCAGCATGAAGGCGCCGCCGCTCTCGACCGCGCGCCCCTCGGTGACGGCTTGTGCAAGCAGCACCTTCACCTTGGTCGCATCGACGCCGATGAGGCCCGCAACCGCTTCCGCCCCCGCATGCTTCTTGATGGCAAGGCCGTGGAGGACGAGGGTCATCTCGCTCATGACGCGGCCGCGATTTTCTCTTGGCTACGCGCGATGATGCGATCGCGCACCTCGCGGCGCAGGATCTTGCCGGCCGGGCTCTTCGGCAGCGCGGGCCAAAGCTCGACCGCCTTGGGGCACTTGTAGTTCGCGAGCTTGCCCTTGCAGGCCTTGAGCACCGCGTCCGTGTCGAGGCCCGCGCGCCCGGCGATGACGGCGTGCACCCGATCGCCCCACTTCTCATCGGGCAGACCGACGACCGCGGCCTCGACCACGCCATCGCAGGCGAGCAGCACGTCCTCCACCTCGCGCGGATAGACGTTGTAGCCGCCCGAGATCAGCATGTCGTTCTTGCGATCAAGAATATAGAAGAAGCCATCCGCATCCATGGTGCCGAGATCGCCGGTGTGGAGCCAGCCATTGCGGAAGGCGGCGGTGGTGGCGTCCGGCCGGTTCCAATAGCGCGCCATGAGCTGCGGCCCGCGCACCACGATCTCGCCGGTCTCGCCCGGCTTCAGCGGCCGGTCCTCATCGTCGAACACCGCGACCTCGGCCAGGAAGAACGGCCGCCCGCAACTTCCGACGCGATCATGATCCTCGGGCTTCAGGCAGGTGATCACCATGGGTGATTCCGCCTGGCCATAGGTCTGCGCGAACACCTTGCCGAAGCGCGCGATGGCGCGGGTCAGGAGGGCCGGCGCGATTGGCGAGGCGCCGTAGCAGATGCGCTTGAACGAGAGCTTCGCCGCCGGCAGACCCGGCTCCTCAAGGATCATCGCGAGCATGGTCGGCACAAGGAAGGTGTGGGTTGCATGCTCCTGCTCCGCCAGCGCCACGAACTGCGCCGCGTCGAACTTCGGCATGATCACCGAGCGCGTGCCTTTAACCAGTGCCGGCAGCACGAACGCGCCGCTCGCGTGCGCGATGGGCGAAGAATGGAGGAACGTGGCCTCCGGCCCGAGATCCGGCACCAGATCGACGAGGAAGGCCGCGAGCTCGGCCAGCTCTCCCTCAGTCGTCAAGGTCACCGCCTTGGGCTTGCCCGTGGTGCCGCCGGTATAGCCGAGGCGATAGGGCGCATCGAGCGCACGATCGATCTTGCAAGGCGCGGGCGATGCCTTCTGGATCAGCGCCGCGAATTGCTCGGGCCCGATCACCATTTCGGCCTCTGCCTTACCCTCCGCGCTATGAATCACCGCGCGCGCGCCGCTGTCGGCGATCTTGTAGGCGTGGTCGGACGCAGTCTCGCGCAGGTTCAACGGCACGCGCACCAGACCGGACTTTGCCAGGGCATAGTAGGCGACCAGGCACCCGACGCTGTTCGGCATCAGCACGCCGACCCGCTCGCCCGGTTTCAGGCCTTCGGCGAGCAGCGCGTTGCCGAGCCGGTCGGTCGCCTCATCGAAGTCGCGGAAGCTGACCACGCGCGCGCCCTCGACGAAGGCCGGCGCGTCGCCAAACATGACACCGGCGCGGCGGATGATCTCGCCGATCTGCATCAGGACTTGTCCGCCAGCGCTTCGACGTCGGCGCGACTGAGCCCCGCGCCCTTGCCCTTGAGCTTGCGCGAGAGCGCCTGCTCGTTCTCATAGAGCGCCCGCGCCGCCTCGCTCTTCGCGTTGTATTTGAGCCAGGTCTCGTCGAGGAAGCGGTTCTCATTGCGACAGGCAACCGGCGTGAACGACCGCACCGCGTTGTTGTACTCGGCGAGCGTCATCTGCCCGCGGCTGGTGCGATAGCGATCCTCCTTCTTCGGCAGGCAGGTCGAGCCTGGATAGACCGGGCCGCTGGTCAGCGTGTAATCGTCGCCCATCAGGATCGAGAACGGGATCGGCGTGAACATCCGCCGCGGCCCATTATTGTGCTGCATCATCGTATAGTCATGCACGGTCTGGCTCGGCTGCGAGACATAGCCGACCAGCTCGGCCAGCACATCGCGCGAGAACTCGTCGTTCAGCAGCGGCCGGAAGCGCTGCGCGCGCTCATCGATCAACATCCAGTCTTCGTACTCGTACGTACCCGCGACGTGGGCGATATCCTTGAAGATGCCGAAATACATCAGCGCGCCGGCATCGATCATCTGATCGCGCGTCCAGCCGGCGATGCGCTTCCAGAGCCGATTGGTCGCCTCCTTGGCCTTGCCGGCGAGATCGTTGTAGGTGCGGATCAGCTCGGCCTTCGAGCCCATGCCGACGGGCACGAATCCCTCGGTCAAGGGATCGGAGGTATAGAGGCCGACACCGGCGATGTGCTCGGCGCGGAAATCCGGCTTTGATTCGAAGCTGCCCCAATCGTCCATCAGGTAGAAGTGGCAGTCCTTCACCATCATGGGCACGGTGAGGTTGTTGTAGGGCATGTCGGCGGCGACGCCGTCGAGCCACGGCAGGTCGTTCTCGGCGAGATCCATGAAGTCGCGCACGATCATCTCGCGCTTGTCATCGATCTTGTAGGGCCCCGTGTTGCACAGGCTGATGCGGCTCTCGCAACTGATCAGGAAGCCATATTGCGAGACGGTGGCCATGAAATTGGCTGCCGCCGTGTGCAACTCATCGCCCGCCTCGCAGCGATACATGTCGGCATGGAACACCTGGAGCCGGCGCTCCGGCAGCACCTGCGCGCGGTGACCGAACTCCTTGTTAGTGATGTGGCCGTCATTGCGATGCCAGGACAGCTGGAAGCGCTTCCAGAAATCCATGACATAGACGATGTCCTCGACCGCGTCCTGCGGGCGCAGCAGGCCCATATTGATCAGCCACTCGCGACCGAGAAAATAAAAGCCCAACAGGCCCCAGCTCATCGGCGGGTTGTTGATCTTGATGCCCATATTGCGCGCGCGATCGCCGATTTCCTCGGCCTTCATGCGCGATTCGACCTTCCGGAGCAGCGAGGGGTAGCGATAGAACGCGTTGAGATAGGAGAGCATCATGTAGGCCGGCACGGGAAAGAGCTTGGACTCCTGCACCGTGCGCGTGACGCAGAGCCAATAGCTCTCGTCGGTGAAGACCTGGAGGAGATTGTTGGTCTCGAGCAGCTGGGCGTAGGTAATGGGGCGGTGGCTCATCGTCTCGTCCTCAGCACCCGTGCTTCCAGATATTCGCCGTCATCTCCTTGCCGGTCTGATAGGCCTCGGCGGTCTTGGCCGCGGCGGACGATTCGAGCTCGACCGTGTCGCCCTCCTTGATGCCCTTGATCTTGGAGTTCATCAGGCAGGGTATGCCGTATTCCCGAGCCAGAATGCCGAGATGCGAGCGGGTCGAGCCACCCATGCAGATGATGCCCTTGAAGCGCTCGATGATCGGCGCGGTCAAGGTGCCGCCTGAGTCGTCGATGATCGCGATGGTGTCGGGCGGCACGCCCTTGGTCAGGTAGTCCATCACCATGGCGCTGGTGCGCACATAGCGCGCAATGCCGGTGGTGTTCGCCGGATGCTTCACCACATTGTCGCCGACGCCTGAGAGCGCGCGACCCTGTGCGTCGGCGGGCGCCGTCGGCGCATCGGGATGCTCGAAGGAATAGTCCTTGGCGGCATCTCCAAGCCCGGGCACCGGCTTATAGGCCTCGGGCCGCTCCTGCACCGAGATGATCGCCGAATAATCGAAGCGATGGCCGGCCTTCAGGAGCCTGGCCTCGATCGCCTTCAGATCGTCGGCGGTGATCAAGGTCAGGCTCTTGTCAAAGACAAAGCTCGCCCAATCGCCGCCCGCCTGATCGAGGCGCTTGCGCACCAGGTCCTTCACCGCCGAGTGATAGGCCTCGACGGTCGGGAACTTCGCCCGCTCGCCATATTTGTCGCTATCGATGTAGAGCTTGGCCATGCTCTCTCCCCCCGCAGCCATGCACCGTCGCCGGCCCTAGGACCAACGCGTCCCCGGCCGAAAATTGCGGTCGGGAGCACCCCCTGTCAATCGGACCTTAGCACAAAATTGTCGGACAATCCTGAGCAATTCACATTGAAAGTGAAATATCAGATATATGATTTAAAACCCTTTCTAAGCTCATTTTTTAGGACTTTTCCATAGGAATTTCGCGGGAGCGCCTCGACCACGCAATAGACCTTCGGGCGCTTGAACCGGGCAATCCGCTCGAGGCAGAGTGCATCGAGCGCCGCGGGCTCGAGCGCGGCGCCCGGGCGGGCCACGACAAACGCCACCAGCCGCTCGCCCCATTCGGCGTCCGGCGTCCCGATGACCGCGACATCGGCGACGTCCGGATGATCCAGAAGCACGGTCTCGACCTCGCGCGGATAGATGTTGATCCCGCCCGAGATCACCATGTCTTTCGCGCGATCCTTGAGGCTGAGAAAGCCTGCTTCGTCCATCACGCCGAGATCGCCGGTCCGGAGGCCAGAAGGACCGAAGGCGGCGTCGGTGGCGTTGGGGTCATTCAAATACCCCCGCATCACGACATCACCACGCACCACGACCTCGCCGACCTCGCCGCGCGGCAGCACCCTGCCCTCGCCGTCGCAGACGTTCACCTCGACGCCGGTGCGCGCAACGCCGACCGAGACGAGGCGCTCGTCGTCGCCCACAGAGGCGGCCGCGGCCACCATCGCCTTCGGCATGGCCGTGATCGTGCACGGGCTCTCGCCCTGGCCATAGCCGTTCCAGATGCGCGGGCCGAAGCGCGCGAGCGCGTCCTTCAGGTCCTGCGCATAGATCGGCGCCGCGCCGCAGAGGATGGTCTTCAGATGGTCGAGCTTGAGCCGCGCCATGCGCTCGGCCGCGGACAGGCGGCGCAGCAAGGTCGGCGGCACGAAGAACGTGACTCGGTCGTAGCGGTCGATCAGGTCGGCCAGCTCGTCGATGTCGAAGCCGCCACTCGTCGGCAACACCTGATTGGCACCGCGCGGAATGAAGGACAGCGCGAACAGGCCCGAGGCGAGCGATTGCGCGGCGAGATGGATCAGACAATCGCGCTCGTCCAGCCAATCCACGTCGGCGTGATAG
>VGET01000030.1 GCA_016869195.1 Alphaproteobacteria bacterium
CTCGAAGAGGCACGCCGGCGGGCCGAGGAGCCAGGAAACACGGGGACCGTCAAGGTTCGCCGGCCATTTGAAGGCGAGACGGGCGAGGAAGTGCCTGAGCAGATGTTCTATGCCCCGGCTCAGCCGGCCCCGCCGCCCAAGCCGGTCGAGCCTGGCTGACCTAAATCGTTCAATTTCAATAACGTAACATATAGTAACTAAATATATTGGCCGATTTGTGCGCCGCACAAATCCGTCTCTTGACAATCCTCGCCGCGTGCTTATGTTGCGCTGCAGTAGTTTGCTGCATTGCAGCAATCGGCCGTCGCGATGCCCAGCAGCCGCTCTGCGGTCCGGGCCCGACCTCCGCCCAACCCGAGGTATCGAAAGGACTCCGATGAGCAAGAGCAGCTCGACCACCGGTTTCGAGAGCACCAGCAAGCATCACAATGGCGCGCACGCTTGGGACGCGCAGGCGACCTTCGCCGAGTTCGCCGGCTTCGGCCGTGAGAACTTCGAGGCCGTGCTCAAGGCATCGACCATCTTCGCCCAGGGCTATGGCGTGATCGGCAAGCAGTGGATGGAGTTCGCCAAGAGCTCGCTTGAGCAGGGCGTCGAGGCCACCCGCACGATCGCCGCCAGCAAGAACGTCAAGGACGCGATCGAGGCGCAGACCAGTTTCGCGCGCACCGCGTTCGACCGCTATGTCAGCGAGACCAACAAGCTCTCCGAGCTCAGCGTGAAGACCGCGACCGATGCGTTCGCGCCGCTGCAGAAGCGGGTCGACGAGGTGGTCCAGAAGCTCGGCCGGCCGCTCGCCGCCTGATTCAATTTGCGGACGTCCAGCGTCCCCAGATTGCTCGAATTGATGCGCCCGGGGCGGGTCACCGCCTCGGGCGTTTTCGCGCCGGTTTAACGAGCGCCGTTAGGACGGCCGAGCCGGGCTGATGAGGCGGGCATCTTCGGTCGTGACCCCACTCAGCCGAACGAGATCACCCTCGATCCGCACCCGTCCCTTGGCGATCAACTCGACGGCGAGGGGATAGATGACGTGTTCGACCCGATGGACCCGCGCTTGAAGCGCATCCACGGTGTCGTCGGGCAACACGGGAACCGCGGCCTGCACGATGATCGGGCCGGCATCCACCTCCGGCCGCACATAGTGCACCGTGCAGCCGCTGATGCGGGCGCCTGCGGCGAGCACGCGGGCATGGACGTCGAGGCCCTTGAACGCCGGCAAAAGGCTCGGGTGGATGTTGATCAGTCGATCGCGCCAGCGCTCGACGAACGCATCGCCGAGCACGCGCATGAACCCGGCGAGGCAGACGAGGTCCACCCGGGCATCACGTAGCGCGCCGTCGATCGCATCGTCGAACGCGTCACGGGAGGCAAAGGCGCGATGCTCTATCAACTTGGTCGATAGGCCGGCCTTACGCGCCCGCCCGAGACCGTAGGCATTGGGCTGGTTCGAGATCACGATCACGATCTCGGCGCCAAAGCCGGCGCGCTGGGTCGCGTCGATCAGCGCCTGAAGATTGCTGCCTTGGCCCGAGATCAGGACCGCGAGCCTCAGGCCCGCCATGCCTGATCCCAATCATCGATGGTGACGCGAGGCGATGTGCCGCTCACCTGGACGACTTGGCCGATTCGAAACACGCGCTCACCATGATTGGCGAGGGTCGAGCTGATTCGATCCGTGGCCGAAGGCGAGACCACGGCAACCATGCCGATGCCGCAATTGAAGGTGCGCGCGAGCTCGGCCGGCGCCACCGGCCCGGCCTCAGCGAGCCAACGGAAGAGGGGCGGCAGCGGCCAAGACTGCGCATCGAGCCTCACCCCGAGTCCATCCGGGAGAACCCGCGGGATGTTTTCGAGCAGGCCGCCGCCCGTGATGTGCGCAAGTGCTTTGAGCCCGTCGCCCGACTTCAAGGCCGCGAGGCAGCTCCGCACATAGATACGAGTCGGCGCGAGCAACGCCTCGCCAAGAGACTTGCCGGGTGCGAACAGGGCCGGTGTCTTGTAGTCGAGGCTCAAGCGCTCGACGATGCGACGCACCAGGGAGTAGCCGTTGGAGTGCAGTCCGCTCGAGGCCAGGCCTAGGACCACATCGCCTGCCGCCACGTCCTTGCGCGGCAGGAGGCTGCCGCGCTCGGCGGCGCCGAGGCAGAAACCTGCAAGATCGTAGTGGCCGGGGCCGTACATGCCGGGCATCTCGGCGGTCTCGCCGCCGATGAGCGCGCACTCAGCATCGCGGCAGCCGGCCGCGATGCCGGCGATCACCGCGCGCGCCACCGCGTTGTCGAGCCGCCCGGTCGCGTAGTAATCGAGAAACAGAAGGGGGGTTGCCCCTTGCACGACCACGTCGTTGACCGACATGGCGACCAGGTCGACGCCGATCGTCTCGTGCAGGCCGACGGCCTGCGCGACAAGAAGCTTGGTGCCGACACCATCCGTGCCCGCCACCAGGACCGGGTCGCGGAACCCGGCCGCCTTGAGGTCGAAGACGCCACCAAATCCGCCCAGCTCCGCATCGGCGCCGGCCCGCCGGGTCGAGCGGGCGAGCGGTTTGATCAGCTCGACGAGCGCATTGCCCGCACCGATATCGACGCCTGCATCCTTGTAGGTCTGACTGGAGATGGGAGGCTCGCTCTTGCCTAGGGGCCCAGCATTCGGGACAATCGCGGCGACGATACCCAAAACACGACGGTTTGCAATGCTCCCCCAAATCGGCCGCGATTGGTTACGCCGCGTCACCCTCGCCGCGGCAGCCCTGTTGATGCTGCTTCCTGTCACCGTGGTGACGGACGCGCACGCGGCCACCGAGGCCTATACCGTGCGCGACCTGCCGATCGATGCTCAGGCAAAATCAGCCAACGCGGCCCGCAATCGCGCAATCGCCAATGGCCAGCGCGAGGCCTATCAATTGATGCTGAGCCGCGTTGTGCTTGGTGATGAGGCGGCGCGGCTGCCGCCACTGGATGACACGGCGATCAATGCGCTGATCGAAGGCTTCGAGATTGCCCATGAGCGCGTGGCGCCGACGCGCTACCGCGCCAACCTCACCGTTGCGTTCAAGGAAACGCTTGTGCGCGCGATGCTGCGCGAGAACGGCGTTCGTTTCGTCGAGGGTGCGGGTCGGCCCGTCGTCGTCATTCCAATCCTGATGACCGAGGATGGCCCTCGCCTTTGGCAGGATGACAATCTGTGGCTTCGCGCCTGGAGCCTGCGTGACAAGCCGCCCGGCCTGACCCCGATCATCGTGCCGCTGGGCGACACCTCGGACATCGCCGAGCTCGACGCCCGTGCCGCGAGCGGCACGGACCTCCAGCCTCTCCTTCGCTTCGCCAAGCGCTACGGCGCGGAGGAGGCGCTCGTGCTCGAGGCGCGCCGTCTCGGCAACGCCTTGCAGATCTCCGGGCGGCACATTGTGGGCGGCAGCGTGACCGCGTTCGCCGATGAAGTTCTCGGCATAGACGGACAGGGGTCCGATGCGGTGTTTTCTGCCGGGACCGACCGCGTGGTCGAGCGCCTCGATGCTGACGTGAAGTCGACCGCGGTGCTTCGCTCAGGCACCGTTAATACAGTCCGGGCGGTTGCGCCGGTGCAAAGCCTGGCGGAGTGGATCAGCTTGCGCGCGACGGTGGCCGGCCTGCCGGCTGTGGAATCGATCGAGGTTATCGCGCTGTCACGGTCTGGCGCCGACATCATGATCCGCTATTTCGGTGATGCGGCGCAGCTCGATTCGGCCCTGGCCGAACACAATCTGGTGCTGCGGCCAAACGGAACCGATGGCGGTTTCGTCCTGGCGCCGCGGCAATCTGGCAGTTCGGTGGTTGGATCACTGGCCCGGTCCGGCCAGGGATGAGTGGTCGCAATTATGTCCTGATCTGGCTCGGCATCTTTGCCGCGCTGATCGTATTGCTGGTCGTTCTACGCGACATCCTGCTGCCGTTTGTCATTGGCATGGCGGTCGCCTATCTGCTCGACCCGGTCGCGGACAAGCTCCGGCGGTGGGGCATGTCGCGCACACTCGCAACCACCATCCTCACGGTGGCGTTCCTTATCGTCATCTTCCTCGCCATTGCCTTCCTCCTGCCGCTCTTGCAGCAACAGATCGTCAATCTACTGGCCAATCTGCCGAGCTACTTTGGCACCATCCGTGATTGGGCCAAGCCGATCATCGAGCGCTGGATGAGCGAGCTCGACCCGAAGGACGTCGAGCGCCTCGAGAGTGCGGTCGGCCAGTTCTCCGGCCGCGCGGTGCAGTATGTGCTCAACCTCATCGGCAATATCTGGGCCGGTGGCATGGCCCTCGTCGGCTTCTTCGGCTTCCTCTTCATCACGCCGGTGGTGACGTTCTATCTGCTGCGCGATTGGGACATGCTGCTCAAGCGTGTCGATCGGTGGCTGCCGGTCTCTTATGCCGGCACGATCCGCGAGCAGGCGCGCGAGATGGACCGGACGCTCGCCGGCTTCGTGCGCGGTACAGGCATGGTCTGTCTGGTGCTCTCGGCCTATTACGGTGCGGCGCTGTCCCTCGCCGGGCTCGACTTCGGCCTCGTCATCGGCATCGCGGCGGGCCTGATCTCGTTCGTCCCCTATGTCGGCTCGATCGGTGGCCTCGCGGTCTCGGTTGGCTTGGCGTTGCTCCAATTCGACGAGGCCTGGCGGGTGGCCATCATCGCGGGCATTTTCGGCCTGGGTCAGGTGCTCGAAGGATTCATCCTGACGCCAAGATTCGTGGGTGATCGCGTCAAGCTTCACCCCGTCTGGGTTATCTTCGCGGTGCTCGCGGGCGGCTCCCTGTTCGGTTTCGTTGGCATGTTCATTTCGCTCCCGGCGGCGGCCATGATCGGCGTCCTGGTGCGCTTCGGCATCTCGCACTATCTGGCGAGCCCGCTCTATCACGGGCCGCGTCCGTCCGACGACCGAGACGAGCCGCCACCCGGCGGAACCGCATGACGGGCAAGCGCGCCCGTCGATGACAAGTCCGGCGCGGTTTCTGGCACCGGATCAACTGGTCCTGCCGATTGCGCACGCGCCGGCCTTTTCCCGGGCGGACTTCGTGGTCGCGCCGTCCAACGAGGCGGCGGTTCGCCTGATCGACACTTGGCCCGATTGGACCTTTGGCGGGAGCGCCGTGATCGTCGGCCCGCCGTCGAGCGGGAAGAGTCACCTCGCACAAATCTTCAGTGCACGCAGTGGAGCAGAGATTGTGCCAGCCGTGAGCCTTGCGGGACTGACGACCGGTGTCTTCGATCGCGGCGCGCTCGTGATCGAGAATGCTGAGGCAATTGCCGACGAACGCGCCGTGCTCCATTGCATCAACGCGCTGGCCGAAGTCGGCGGCCATCTGCTGCTGACAGCGCGGGAACCGCCTTCGCGTTGGCCGATCAAGCTTCCCGACCTGGCTTCACGGTTGCGCCAAGTGTTCACGGCTGAAATCACCGCGCCCGACGATGCGCTGGTCAGCGCACTGCTGGTGAAATTGTTCTCGGATCGCCAGGTCAGCATGTCGCCCGAGGTGATCCGCTACCTTGGGGCGCGCATCGAGCGCAGCCATGCGGGAATTCAAGCGATCGTTGAACGGCTCGATCGCGCGGCACTGAAATCCGGCCGATCGGTCGGGTTGGCGCTCGCCCGGGCTGTTCTGGAGGGCGAATAGCCCCATATTAACAAACGGTGAAATCTCCGGAGCCGAAGCGGGGGCATTTTGCTCGCCTTAAGGCGCCGGTGCTATGATTCGGGCACACACCGACCGGGTCGATTTGCCATGACCGAGACCGAATCCGCTGCCGCCGCGCGACACGCCGAGGTAGAGCGCGAGACTCACACGCCGAGCGGGGCGGCGCCGCGCCTGCGTCCCGACCGCTTCATCAATCGCGAGCTCTCCTGGCTCGCCTTCAACCAGCGCGTCATCGAGGAGTCGCAAAACCGAGCGCACCCATTGCTGGAGCGCTTGCGGTTTCTGTCGATCTCGGCCTCGAACATGGACGAGTTCTACATGGTGCGGGTCGCAGGCCTGCACGGGCAGATTGCGGCTGGCGTGCACGAGATCAGCCCAGACGGGCTGACTCCCGCTGAGCAGCTGCGCGCGGTAAATGAGCGCGCGAATCAATTGATGGCCGAGCAACAACGCGGCTGGATTGCGCTGCGCGCCGAACTGAGAGGCGCTGGCATTGCAGTGGTCGATGCGGCCGAGCTCGATGCGGCCAACCTCGTCTGGCTTGAGAGCTACTTCATGGACCGGCTGTTTCCGGTGCTGACACCACTCGCGATCGATCCCGCGCATCCGTTTCCGTTCATCCCGAATCTGGGCTTCGTGCTGGCGCTCGACCTGATCCGCAAGCGCGATCGTGCGCGTGTCCCTGCGCTTGTGCCGCTGCCAAGCCAGGTGGACCGCTTCGTTCGGCTGCCAGCGGGGCAGGGTGGCGATATCCGCTTCATCGCGCTTGAGGATTTGGTGCACCGCTTTCTCGACAAGCTGTTCCCCGGCTACAGCGTGGTCGGCGTCGGCCAGTTCCGCATCATCCGCGACAGCGACATTGAGGTGGAGGAAGAGGCCGAGGATCTCGTCCGCCTGTTCGAATCAGCGCTCAAGCGTCGGCGTCGCGGCGATGTGATTCGGCTCAAGGTGCGCAGCGACATGCCGAGCGGCCTTCTGGATCTCGTGCTCGAGCAGCTCAAGGTCGCGCCGCAGGATGTCGTGATGGTCGACGGCTTGCTCGGGCTCGCGGCCACGGCCGACCTGGTCAAGTGCGGACGACCTGACCTTCTGTTCTCGCCCTATCGGCCGCGCTTTCCCCAGCGCATCCGCGACATGGGCGGCGATTGCTTCGCCGCGATCCGCCAGAAAGACATTGTGGTCCACCACCCCTATGAGAGCTTCGACGTGGTGGTGCAGTTCCTCAATCAGGCTGCGCACGATCCGGCGGTGATCGCGATCAAGCAGACGCTCTATCGCACGAGCAACGATTCACCGATCGTGAAGGCGCTGATCGAGGCCGCCGAGGCCGGCAAGTCAGTGACTGCGCTGGTCGAGCTCAAGGCGCGCTTCGATGAGGAGGCCAATATCCGTTGGGCGCGCGATCTGGAGCGGGCCGGCGCGCAGGTCGTCTATGGCTTCGTGAATTTGAAGACCCACGCCAAGGCATCGCTCGTGGTGCGACGCGAGGCCGATGGCATCAGGAGCTACGTGCATTTCGGCACCGGCAACTACCATCCGATCACCGCCAAGATCTATACCGACCTGTCGTTCTTCACCTGCGATCCCTCGCTTTGCCGCGATGCTGCCTATCTGTTCAATCTCCTGACCGGCGCTGCCTACCCTGAGCGCTTTGAGCGTATTGCCGTCGCCCCGGCCGGCCTGCGCACGCGCCTGCGCGAGCTGATCGACGATGAGATTGGTCATGCGCGCGCCGGGCGGCCGGCGTCGATCTGGGTCAAGCTCAACTCACTGGTTGATCCAGACATCATCGACGCGCTCTACACCGCGAGTCAGGCGGGCGTGCAGATCGACCTCATCGTGCGTGGTATCTGTTGTCTGAGACCTGGCGTGCCCGGCCTTTCCGAGAACATCCGGGTCAAGAGCATCGTCGGGCGCTTCCTCGAGCATGCACGGATCGTTTGCTTTGGTGCCGGGCATGGCTTGCCCTCGCCTCATGCCAAGGTCTACGTTTCGTCCGCCGATTGGATGGGCCGGAACTTCGATTGGCGTGTCGAGGTGATGGTTCCGGTCGAGAATCCGACGGTGCATGAGCAGGTGATGGGGCAGGTGATGGGGGCCAACCTGAAAGATGTCGCGCAGAGCTGGCACTTGCAGGCCGATGGCACCTATGTGCGACCGGCCGCCGCGAGCGAGCCCGGCGCGTTCAACTGCCACAATTTCTTCATGACCAACCCGAGCCTGTCCGGGCGCGGCAGAGCCCGGCGGACCAAGCTTGTCGGCGTTGAACCCTAGCGCCTCAGGGCCGGCAGGACTCTTGGGCGGTCCTTTCCCGTGAGCGTGGTCGTCAAGCGTCGCGCCAGGCTCGCGTCTTCAGGTGCGCGAGCCGCCTATGGCGTTCTCGACATCGGCTCGAACTCGATCCGCCTCGTCGTCTATGAGGCGCTGACACGCGCGCCAATGGCGCTGTTCAATGAGCGGGTGCAGTGCGGGCTTGGTGCCGGCATCGATTCGACACGCCGGCTCGATCCCGACGCCATCGAACCCGCGCTCGGTTGCCTGGAGCGCTTCGCGCACACCGCTAACGCGCTGGGTGCCGGGCTTCTGGACGTGGTCGGCACGGCGGCTATTCGCGAAGCCGAAGACGGGGCCGATTTCGTGCGCCTCGCCAAGCGACGGACCGGCCTCGATATCCGCGTTATCAGCGGGATCGAGGAGGCGCGATTGTCAGCCCTCGGGGCCGCGTCTGCCGCACCCGGCCTGGTTGGCTTGGTCGGCGATCTCGGTGGCGCAAGCCTCGAATTGGTCGAGGTGGTCGACGGCGTGCCGGGGCAATCGAGCACGCTCGCGGTCGGGCCGCTGCGCTTCAAGGATGCCGACTTGAAAAGCGCGCGGGCGGTCGAGGCGATCGAGCGCGGCTTTGCGCCCGCGACCTGGCTCGGGGGAATGCGCGGCCGTTCGCTGCACCTCGTCGGCGGCACCTGGCGGGCGCTCGCGCGCCTCCACATGGCGCTCAAGGACTATCCGCTGCCGATCATTCATGGTCACCGCCTCGCGCGAACCGACGCCGAGTCCCTGTGCCGCTTGGTGGCCGGCCTCAGCACCAAGACCATGCGGAAGGTCGCGAGCGTACCCCGGCGACGTCAGGAAACCTTGCCATTCGGCGCCTTCGTGCTCGGCCGCCTGATCGCGCGCGCGCAACCAAGTGAGGTCGTGTTTTCGGCCTATGGCCTGCGCGAGGGTCTGCTCTATGAGCGATTGTCGGCCGCCGAGCGCGCCGCCGATCCACTGCTCGCCGGCGGCATGGAGATGTCGAACCGGCTTGGGCGCGGGGTTGAATATGGCGATGCGCTCGATCTCTGGCTCTCGGAGGCCTTTCCGGCCCATGAAGCCCGAGACGGCCTATTGCGTCGTGTTGCCTGCCTGCTCGCCGATGTGAGCTGGCGCGATCATCCTGACTATCGCGCGAAGCATGCCTTTCACCAGGTTCTGCGTGCGCCTTTCGTCGGCCTCAGCCACCCCGAGCGGGCGTTTCTGGCGGTCGCCGTTTCCTCGCGCTATCGCGGGGCGTCTCCGGGTGCCGAGCCGATCATCGAGGCGCTCCTTTCACCATCACGCGCCAGGGTCGCCAGTGGTCTTGGTACGGCGCTCAGGATCGGCGCGCTGCTGTCACATGGCGAGCCGGACCTGTTGCAGACAGCCCGGCTATCGCGGAACGGGGACGACAAGCTGCGCCTGACGCTTCGCGACGTGGTGGAGGCGAATTTCGTGCGCCGCCTGGAGCGCTTGGTCGAGGAGCTCGCGAGCGACCTATCGATCAAGCATTCCGAGGTGCGCGTCGGCGGCCCCGTCGACCGCTCCGCTTGATCGGCTCGCCGAGCGCGCCGCTCGGCTCACGGGGAACGAGCAGGATTCGTCCACGCTCCGCGCTGAGCGCCAGGCGGCCCTCCTTCAAGGCCAAGGCATCCGAGCCGAACACCTCCAAGCGCCAACCATGAAGCGCCGGCACCTCGTTGGCGTCGCCCGGCGCCGCGATCCGATCAAGATCATCGCTGCTGGCGATGAGGCGTGGCGCGACGCCCGATTCCTCTGATTTCATCTTGAGCAGCACACGCAGGAGATCGGCGAGCGGTGTGCCACCCATGGCCTTCTGATCCAATGAAGGCGGCTCCGGGCATTCGGCGTCGGGCAGGGCGCGAGCGCGCCTGACCGCGGCCAACATCGCATCGCCGAACGGCCCTTCGGCGACCTTGGGCGAAATCGTGCGTGAACGTGCCAGCTCCTCCGCCCGCTCGGGCGCGTGCGCCGCGATTTCGGTGAGCGCCTCGTCGCGGATGACGCGGTTGCGCGGCAGGTCACGCCGCTGGGCCTCGATCTCGCGCCACTCGGCGAGCTCTCGCAGAATGGCGAGGAAGCGCCGGTTGCCGGAGCGCGGCTTGAGCCGCCGCCAGGCCTCGCGCGGCTCGACCACCAGGATCTTCGGGTCGTTGAGCGCGGCCAGTTCCTCATCGAGCCAGGAGCGCCGGCCGCTTCGTTCCAGCTCGCGCTCGAGATGCTCGTAGATCGGGCGGAGATGGCTGACATCGGCCAGCGCATAAAGGATCTGCCGGTCGGTCAACGGCCGGCGCGACCAATCGGTGAAGCGCAACGTCTTGTCGACCTGAGCCCCCGCGAGCTTGTTGACCAGCTTCTCATAGCTGACGGACTCCCCAAAGCCGCACACCATCGCAGCGATTTGCGTGTCGAAAATCGGCGAGGGGAGCAGCTTGGTCCGGTGATAGAACACCTCAAGATCCTGGCGCGCCGCATGAAAGACCTTGAGCACCGCTTGATCGGCCAAGAGCTCGAAGAACGGGCCGAGATCGATGCCGGGTGCCAACGGGTCGATCGCCACGGCCTCTTCCGGCGCGCCGACCTGGATCAGGCAAAGCTGTGGCCAGTAGGTGCGCTCGCGCATGAATTCCGTGTCGATCGCCACGAAGCGAGTCTGGCGCCACGCCGCGCAACGCTGCGCCAGCTCGGCGGTCGTCGTGATGATGGTTGGCCCGATGCTCACATCGTTGCTCCCGCCGCGATCAGGCGCTCGGCAACCAGCGCATGGCGCCCGATGCGCGCCAGCGCCAGCGCCGTGAGCGGCTTCGGCCCCGGCGTCTTGAGGTTGGGGTCAGCGCCGGCTGCCAACAGGGCCTCGACGGCTTCGAACCAGCCATGCTCGGCGGCGCGCATGAGAGCGGTGCGGCCCAGCATGTCGGTGCTGTCAACCTTGGCGCCGCGCTTGAGCAGAAGCTGGACCATAGGCCCGCCGCCATATTTCTTGGCGGCGAGTTGGAGCGGCCGGCCCGAGCTGCGCCCGCCTGGCGCCAAATGCTCGACATCGGCGCCGTGGTCGAGCAGGTCAGCCGCAATTTCGACTTGGAGCAGCAGGGCCGCCCAGGAAAGAGACGTCCAGCCTGCCCAATCGACCTCGTCGACCGGCTCCCCGGCCTTGAGCAAGGCCCGCACCTGGCCCTTGTCGCCACCCTTGGTCGCCAGGACCAGGGGCGGATCCTTCATGCCGGAATCGGCCACAGCCGTGCCGGCCGCCGGCAGCGGCAGCATCAGAACCAGCAGTAGGAGAAGCTTAATGAGGGGCGGGCACATTCGAGCGCTGATTTACGCGATTTGGCGCGTCGCGACCAGCCCGGCCGAGGGGATGCCGCGCCGCCGCGGGCCTTGACAAGCCCGGCCCCAAGGTGCGCTGCTCGCGCCGCCAGTCAGCCCCCGAATCGATTTCTGAGGTCCGCCATGCACCCCTATCGCAGCCACCATTGCGCCGCGCTCCGCAAGTCCGACGTGGACAAGACCGCGCGCCTCTCGGGCTGGGTGCACCGGGTGCGCGACCACGGCCACCTGGTGTTCGTCGATTTGCGTGATCATTACGGCGTGACTCAATGCGTCGCCGAGAGCGGCGAGGCGATGTTCGACCAGCTGAGCGCGCTGAAGGCCGAGACGGTTGTGACCATCACCGGCGAGGTCGCGGCACGCTCGGCAGACACGGTGAACCCGAAGCTTCCGACCGGCGAGATCGAGCTGCGTGCCCGCTCCCTCGCGATCCAGTCGCAGGCCGAGCCGCTGCCCATGCCCGTGCACGGCGATCACGACTATGGCGAGGACGTGAGGCTCCGCTATCGCTTTCTCGATCTTCGGCGCGAGCGCATGCACCGCAATATCGTGCTGCGCAGCCAGATCATCGCGAGCATCCGCCGGCGCATGATTGAGCAGGGTTTCCTCGAGTTTCAGACGCCGATCCTGACCGCTTCGAGCCCCGAGGGCGCGCGCGACTTTCTGGTGCCGAGCCGGCTGCATCCTGGCCAGTTCTATGCGTTGCCGCAGGCGCCGCAGCAGTTCAAACAGCTCATCATGTGCTCGGGCTTCGACCGCTATTTCCAGATCGCGCCCTGCTTCCGCGACGAGGACGCGCGGGCTGACCGCTCGCCCGGTGAGTTCTATCAGCTCGACCTTGAAATGGCGTTCGTCGAGCAGGAGGACGTGTTCCAGGCGGTCGAGCCGGTGGTTCACGGCGTGTTCGAGGAATTCTCGAACCGCAAGATCACTGCGCGGCCATTCCCGCGCATCGCCTATCGCGATGCGATGCTGCGCTACGGCACTGACAAGCCGGATCTGCGCAATCCGCTCGAGATCGCCGACGTTACCGCGCTGTTTGCGCGCCCCGATGTCGAGTTCAAGGCCTTCAAAGGCGCGATCGAGAAGGGCGCCGTGGTGCGCGCGATCCCTGCGCCGAAGGTTGCCGACAAGCCGCGCAGCTTCTTCGACAAGATGATCGACTATGTGAAGGCGCTCGGCGCTGCGGGGCTGGCCTACATCGTGTTCGAGGGCGGGGAGGGCAAGGGGCCGATCGCGAAGTTCATCCCCGCCGCGGTGCAGGCCGAGATCAGGAGGCTTGCCAAGGTGGGCGATGGCGATGCCGTGTTCCTGTCCTGCGATAAGCCGCTTGCGGCCGCCAAATATGCCGGCGCGGTGCGCACCGAGCTTGGCAATCAGCTCGGCCTGATCGAGCCTGACTGTTACAAATTCTGCTGGATCGTCGATTTCCCGATGTACGAGCTCGACGAGGAGAGCGGGCAGATCGCGTTCAGCCACAACCCGTTCTCGATGCCGCAGGGCGGGCTCGACTCGCTCAACAACAAGCCGCCGCTCGACATTCTGGCGCACCAGTACGACATCGTGTGCAATGGCGTCGAGCTGTCCTCGGGCGCGATCCGCAATCATCTGCCCGATGTGATGGTGAAGGCGTTCGAGCTCGCCGGCTATACGCGCAACGACGTCGAGACGCGCTTCGGCGCGCTGTTCCAGGCGTTCAAGTTCGGCGCGCCGCCCCATGGCGGCATCGCGCCCGGCATCGATCGCATCGTCATGCTGCTCGCGGATGAGCCCAACATCCGCGAGGTGATCCTGTTCCCGGTCAATCAGCAGGCGCAGGACCTGCTCATGGGCGCGCCGGCGCCGGCGACGCCGAAGCAGCTCAAAGAGCTGCACATCCAGGTCGTGCAGCCGCCGCAGGTGAAGAAGACCTGACGCAGTGCTGGACCGAGGCACCCCGGCGCGCGACCTTCCCTCATGCCTGCGCGCGTTCCTCACCTAAGCGCGCCCGCAACGCGCGGTTCTCCGCTTCAAGCGCGGCAATCTTACGCTCAAACGCGTCAATGGCTGCCGCGACATCAGGCGCGGCCAGAAGTTGCGGGATGTGCTGCCGGCAATTGCCGTCCCAAGCGTCGATGGTGAAGAGAACGGCCTGCTCCGGCTTGGCGTCGTAGTTCGCCGGCATCAGCCGCTCGACCAGCGCCGGATCATTCTCGACCACAAGGGCGCGTCCCCAGATCTTGACGCGCGCCTGGTGCGCGTAGTCCATCAGGAAGATGAACGCGCGATCGTTCTCGGCCAGATTGCCCAGCGTGATGTACTGGCGGTTGCCGCGAAAATCAGCAAAACCGAGCGTCCGCTCATCGACGACGCGCAGGAATCCTTTCGGTCCACCGCGATGCTGGATGTAGGGCTGCCCGATTGCGCTTGCGGTCGCCAGATAGAAGCTGTCGCGCTCGGCGATGAATTTGGACAGCTCGGGGGTCACGATGCTGGACCAGCCGCCGCGGGCCTCGACGCGCTCATAGGCCTGACGCGACCCGCGCCGCGCCTGAATCACCTTCACTGATGGCGTGAACGCGACATCCGTTGTCGGGGTGTGAGTGGTCAAGACCGGCTCTGCCATCGTTGCCTCCTCTTCCAGCGGCGTTCGGGGTGTCCCAGGGCCATCCCGTCACGGGCAAGCTAGGCAGTTTCGTATTTCGAGATAATATGGCATTTATTCAAAATACTGTTGCGAAAATAGGCATAATTGATGGGCCGGCTCGAAGCTATGACCGCTTTCGTCGCGGTGTGTGATGCCAAGGGCTTCACGGCCGGTGGCCGGCGGCTGGGCCTCTCGCCCTCTGCAATCTCGCGTCTGATCGGCGGACTCGAGGAGCACCTTGGGGCTCGCCTGCTGCAACGGACCACGCGGACTCTTAGCCTCACGGATATCGGCCAGCGCTATCTCGAACGCGCAAAGCAGATCCTGGCGGAAGTCGAGGAGGCGGAGGCCGGACTCCAGGCGGACCAGACCATTCCGCGCGGACGGCTTGTCGTCGCCGCGCCACGCATGTTTGGACGGCTACATGTCGCACCGCACTTGAACATGTTCATGCAAAGGTTCCACGGGATCAGCGTTGAACTGCAATTGAACGACAGGAACGTCAATCTGGTCGAAGAGGGGGTCGACGTTGCAATCCGGATCGGAGAGCTTGAAGGCTCCAATCTGGTTGCGCGGCGCCTCGGGTCGACGCGTCGTGTCGTGGTTGCGAGTCCCGGTTACCTTCGACGCAGAAGCATCCCGGTGCGGCCAAGGGATCTTGCGGGCCACGACGTCGTGGCCTTCATGCCCCTCGACACGGCCCCTCATTGGACGTTTGCCAATGCGGAGCGTGATGAGGCGGATCTGTTGCTCACGCCTCGGCTTCTCACCAATAGTGCCGAGACCGCGCTCGATGCGGCGGTCAGCGGAGGCGGCATCACACGCCTCCTGGCCTATCAGGCGGCGGCCCTGATTCGTGCGGGTCAATTGCGCGTTCTCCTGAGCGAATTCGAGCCTCCGCCCGCACCCATCAGCGCGGTCTATCCGTCGTCGCGGCTGCTTTCCTCCAAGGTGCGTGCCTTCATCGACTTGCTCGTCGAACGGGCCGACTGGCACTTTGTCGACCTCGCCTGAGACCCGCCGTGCGGGTTGGCCGCTCGATCGCTCCGGACCACGCCGCTGGCCTTACCACGAGGGTGCGACCATCGTCCCTGGAGCAAATTTATTTTAGTAATTTCAACAACTTACAGATTTGAACAAAGACCAGTTGGCGGCGTTAACCGGGTCGGCCATACTGCCGGCCACGTTACCCGTGGCTGTTCCGAAAAAGAGGGGGTGCGCATTGCACGCACCCCCACAAGTTACCAGTAGCTAGACCGCGGGAGATAAACGGTCGTTAGGAACAGCCACTGGTAGCGCCACACGTGTCGCACTTCAGGCAGGTGCCGTTACGCACGAGCGTGAAGTTGCCGCACTCCCCGCAGGACTCACCGACATAGCCCCGAAGCCGCGCCTTGCGCACGCGCTCGAGCGCGCTCGAGGCGACGACCGCGGTATGGGTCTCGGTGGTCACTGAGAGAGAGACGGCCGCAGAACCGTCGGAATAGGCTTCGCCGCCGAGCGAGGTGACGGCGTGGTCGGCGTGACCGGCATGGGCATGGCCGTTGGCCAGGCCGCGAACTGCGGTCATCGCATCATTGTCGATCACGTCGAGCGAGGTGATGCCCTCGACGTCGTAGGGCGTCAGGCTTGCATTGGGCTGGCTGCCATTGCCGCGCCCCGCGCCCCCGTTCAGCACAAGCAGGCTGCGCACGAACCCGGCGCTGACGACGCCACTGGCAACACCCGTCTTGAGCAGGTCGTGCAGGCCGCCACCGTTCGCCGGCTTGTCCACTTCGGGCAGGCCGCGCTGCTCCTCGCGCACACCGCGCCCGACCTCATCTTGCCGCAGGTCTGTCGCCTCGACATGGGCGAGGTCGCTCCTGCCGAGATAGGAGATGGCGAGCTCGCGGAAGATGTAGTCGAGCACCGAGGTCGACATCTTGATCGCGTCATTGCCCTCGACCATGCCGGCCGGCTCGAAACGCGTGAAGGTGAAGGCATCGACGAACTCATCGAGCGGCACGCCATATTGCAGGCCAATGGAAATCGCGATCGCGAAATTGTTCATCAGGCTGCGGAAGGCGGCGCCTTCCTTGTGCATGTCGATGAAGATCTCGCCGAGCGCGCCGTCTTGGAACTCGCCCGTGCGTAAGTAGACCTTGTGTCCGCCGACGATTGCCTTTTGGGTGTAGCCGCGCCGGCGCTGCGGCAGGCGCCGCCGCTCGGTCGGTTTCGTGATGATGCGCTCGACGATGCGCTCGGCCACGTGCACCGTGCGCTCAGCCTGCGACGCATCCTCGACGACCTCGGCCAGGTCGTCGCCGAGCACGAGGGCGTTCAAGGGCTGCGACAGCTTCGAGCCATCGCGGTAAAGCGCATTGGCCTTGATCCCGAGTTTCCAGGACAGCGCATAGGCCGACTTGCAGTCCTCGATCGTCGCGCTCGCCGGCATGTTGATCGTCTTCGAGATCGCGCCGGTGACGAAGGGCTGGCTCGCCGCCATCATACGAATATGGCTCTCGACCGAGAGGAAGCGCTTGCCGAGCCGGCCGCACGGGTTGGCGCAGTCGAACACCGGCAGGTGCTGAGCCTTCAGCCCCGGTGCACCCTCGACCGTCATCGCGCCGCAGCAATAGATCGTCGCGGCCTCGATCTCCTTCGCGCTGAAGCCGAGTGCGGTCAGGATATCGAAGGACGGATCGGCCAATTGCTCGCGGCTGAAACCGAGGCCGCGGGTGCAGAAATCCTCACCCAGGGTCCACTTGTTGAAGGCGAAGCGGAGCTCGAACGCCGAGCCGAGCGCGCTCTCGATGCTGTCAATCACCGAGCGCGGAAAGCCGCGCGCAATCAGCGCATCGTGGTTGATCGCCGGCGCGCCATCGAGCGTGCCATGGCCGACCGCGTAATTCACGATCGCGCGGATCTCGCCCTCGCTATAGCCGAGGGTCGCGAGCGCGTCCGGAACCGAGTGATTGATGATCTTGAAATAGCCGCCGCCCGCGAGCTTCTTGAACTTGACCAACGCGAAGTCGGGCTCGATGCCCGTGGTATCGCAGTCCATGATCAGGCCGATCGTGCCAGTCGGCGCGATCACGGTGACCTGGGCATTGCGATAGCCGTGGGCCTCGCCGAGCTCGAGCGCGCGATCCCAGGCGTGACGGGCGGCCTCGCCGAGCGCGGCGCCGGGGCAGGACTTGGCATCGAGCGGCACTGGCTTGGTGGCGAGTCCCTCATAACCGCTGTCATGACCATAGGCCGCGCGCCGGTGGTTGCGGATCACGCGGAGCATCGCCTCGCGATTCGCCTCATAGCGCGGGAAGGCGCCGAGCTCGCGCGCCATCTCGGCCGAGGTCGCGTAGGACACGCCGGTCATGATCGCGCTCAAGGCCGCACAGATCGCACGCCCGGCCTCGCTGTCATAGGGAATGCCGTCGCACATCAGGAGCCCGCCGATATTGGCGAAGCCGAGCCCGAGCGTGCGGTACTCGAATGAGCGCTTGGCGATCTCGCGCGAGGGGTATTGCGCCATCAGCACCGAGATCTCGAGCACGATGGTCCAGAGCCTGACCGCGTGCTCATAGCCCGCGATATCGAACGTGCCATCGGCCTGGCGGAAGGCGAGCAAATTGAGCGAGGCCAGATTGCACGCCGTATCATCGAGGAACATGTACTCGGAGCACGGATTCGACGCGTTGATGCGGCCATCGACCGGGCAGGTGTGCCACTCGTTGATGGTCGTATCGAACTGCAGGCCCGGGTCGGCCGAGTGCCATGCGGCCTGCGCGATCTGATCCCACAGCGCGCGCGCCTTCAAGGTGCGCGACGCCTTCCTGTCGGTGCGGCGGAGGAGCGGCCAATCCTCGTCGCGCTCGACGCGCTCGAGGAAGTCATTGGTCACTCGCACCGTGTTGTTCGAGTTCTGGCCGGAGACCGTGAGATAGGCTTCGGACTGCCAGTCGGTGTCATAGGTACGGAAGTCGATCGCCGTCTCGCCCTGGCGTGCGAGCTGGATCGCGCGCTGGATGTAGTTTTCCGGCACCTGCGCATTGCGCGCCTCGCGAATCGCGCGTGAAAGGCCCAGATTCTGCTTGGGATCGAAGCGTGCCTCGCGCTCGCCGTCCTGGCAGCGCGCCATGATCGCATTGAGGGCCTGATGCGCGAGCTTCGAGCCGGCGACCAGCGCTGCGACCTTCTGCTCCTCGATCACCTTCCAATTGACGTACTGCTCGATGTCCGGGTGATCGGCATCGACGATCACCATTTTGGCGGCGCGGCGGGTCGTGCCGCCCGACTTGATGGCGCCGGCCGCACGATCGCCGATCTTGAGGAAGCTCATCAGGCCGGATGACTTGCCGCCGCCCGAAAGCGGCTCGTTCTCGCCGCGTAAAGATGAGAAGTTCGTGCCGGTGCCCGAGCCGTATTTGAACAGCCGCGCCTCGCGCACCCAGAGGTCCATGATCCCGCCCTCATTGACGAGATCATCGTTGATGCTCTGGATGAAGCAGGCGTGCGGCTGCGGATGCTCATAGGCCGAGCCCGACGCGGTCAGCGCGCCACTCTCAAAGTCGACGTAGTAATGACCCTGTGCCGGGCCGTCGATGCCATAGGCCCAATGCAGGCCCGTGTTGAACCATTGCGGCGAGTTCGGTGCCGCCATCTGGCGGCACAGCATGGCGCGCAGCTCGTCATAGAACGCGCGCGCGTCCGCCTCGGCGTCGAAATAGCCGGCCTTCCAGCCCCAATAGGCCCAGGTTCCGGCCAGGCGATCGAACACCTGCTTGGCCGAGTTCTCACCGGTCATCCGCTCCGAGGTTGGCTTGGCTGAAAGGGCCTCGTCGTCAGGGACACGCCGCCACAGCCATTCCGGCATGTCGGGCTCAGGCACGGCCTTCAGCGCGGTCGGCACGCCGCGCCGGCGAAAGTACTTCTGCGCCAGGATATCCGCCGCCACTTGAGACCAACTCGCGGGCACTTCGATATCGCGCTGCGAGAACACCACGGACCCATCCGGGTTGCGGATCTCGCTCGAGGTACGGCGAAACTCGACGCCGCTATAGGGAGATTCAGCCTCTCGTGTAAAGAAGCGCCCGGCGCGCATCCTGCCCCCTTCGGTCAACCATGTGCTCCCGTCCGGGCACATCGACCAGATAGCCAACCTCTGCGCTCTTGATCGATGACTCGGCGCCGTTTGGAGGGTGACTCTTGACGGAAGGGGAGCATCTCCTACCAGATGTTGGCGGCGCAACCAGATTTAGGTTAGTGAACGCTATCCGGCGCAATATATCGCGTTACCTGTGACGAAAAGGACACGATTCGGTGGCGGGAAATCGAGCCTCCAACGGGAAAAAGGCGGCCGATCGCGCTTTACGGGCGCTTCGCCGGGCGCCATAGTCCGCGCCACCAAGGGCTCTGATTCGGGCGCGAGACAGGCACATGGCATCGATCGGCACGCGGCTCTACACCGCCTTTTTCGGCCGCTTCGTGGGGACCGACGAGCTCGGCAACCGCTATTACGAGACCCGCCAACGCACCTCGCACGGACGCGCCCGCCGTTGGGTGCTGTACGGCAAGGCCGATGACGCCTCGCTCGTGCCGCCCGGCTGGCATGCCTGGCTGCACTACAACCGGGACGAGCCGCCCTCGAGCCAGCCGCTTGTGGTCCAGCGCTGGGAGAAGCCTCATCGCCCGAACATGACCGGAACGGCGGCGGCTTATCGGCCTCCCGGCCACGATCTCAGCGGAGGCAAACGGGCCAAGGCGACCGGCGACTACGAGCCCTGGCGCCCCGAATAATCGCATTCGTTGCCGAATACGATTATTCGGCAGCGTATCTCCGAATGGCTGACGGCCTCGACGACACCGCTTGCGTGGCAGGCCCACCTCTAGCTCGCCCTCGGCCAACCCAGTTCTGCCAGCCTGAACGTGCGCGCTCGCCGGCCCCGGGAGCGTGCCGCTTGGCGGTTTTGGGGCGTTAACCAACTGTTAATCTCTGTATTTACGTGTTGTTTCACGTGAAATAGGGCGCGCGCCCGGCCATTTGGAAATTCTCACGACTGAGATATAAGTCTATAAACCGAGACTTAAGAAGTCTCATCTAAGAGAATTGCAATAAATGAGGGTCTGCGGGGGCCTGTTCATGTCGCGCAACCGAGAAACCACCGAGGCGCGCCTGGTGCAGGCCGTCGGCACCGTTATCTCGACGCTGGATCAG
>VGET01000031.1 GCA_016869195.1 Alphaproteobacteria bacterium
AACGCGGGCCCGATGGATGCCAAGTGCAAGAAGCCGACCGCCGTTGTCACCGCGCACCCGAAGCACGGGCTCGACTGGGCCGTGACGCTGTGGGTCGAGAAGATCCGGCCGCGTCTGCCGGATGGTGAGCTGCAGGTCTATTCAACTTCGTTGCACAAGGCGCAGGAAGATCCGGCGAAGGTGCCGGATGAGCTGAAGGAGATCCTGGCTCTCGTGACGAAGGCGGCATCGTCCGGTGTCGTGATCAAGGCACCGCGCGGCGATGTCGACATGGCCTCGAACTATCGCTATGCGCGGGTTCATCTCTATCCGAGCGTTGAGCAGGATTTGATGGCATCGACCCTGCTCGAATCCCAGGCGGTCGGTGTGCCGGCCGTGTGTCGCCCGCTCGGCGCCGTGGGCGAGCGCATCGTCGACGGGCAGACCGGCTATTTGGCGGCGACCGACGAGGCGTTTGTCGATCATGCGGTGCGTCTGCTCACCGAAGATTCGGCGTTCGACACGGTGAGTGGCGCGGCGCGCGCGCATGGCAGGCGCCGCTCATGGGATTCGGTCGCGGGCGAGTTCGAGTCCGTGTTTCGATGAGGTTGCTTTACCTCACCTCGACGCGCATCGGCGATGCGGTACTCTCCACCGGCCTTCTCTCCCACCTGATCGAATCCAACCCCGGCATCCGCGTCACGGTTGCGTGCGGACCGGCAGCGGCGCCCCTCTTCGAAGCGGTGCCGGGTCTCGATCGAATCCTCCGCATCACGAAGTCGAGGTTCGGTGGTCACTGGCTCGCGCTGTGGCGCAAGGTTGTGCTCTCGCGCTGGGACATGGTGGTCGACCTGCGTGGTTCCGCGCTCTCATGGCTCCTCGCGACGCGGCGGCGCATCGTGTTTCGCGGGAGCGCAGAGTCAATCCATCGGGTTGCACAGCTCGCCGAAGCCGCACGAGTTTCACCACCGCCATCGCCCAGGCTTTGGTGGACCTCGCGCCACGAGCAGGAGGCCGAGCGCCTGGTCGGTGCGGCCGGGCAATTCCTGGCGCTCGGGCCGACCGCCAATTGGCGCGGCAAGGAATGGCCGATCGAGCGCTTCATTGCGCTGGTCGAGCGCCTGACGTCTCCCTCTGGCATTCTAAGCGGCGCTCGCATCGTGGTGTTCGGTGGACCCGGCGAAGAAAGGGCCGCGGCGCCGCTGTTGGCCGCGCTCTCGGCCGAGCGACGGATCGATCTGGTCGGACGCATCGACCTCTTGACCGCATTTTCCTGTCTGAAGCGCGCCGCCCTGTTCGTCGGCAATGACTCGGGGCTCATGCACATCGCAGCGGCCTCCGGTTGCCCGACACTTGGCCTGTTCGGCCCAAGCAAAGACAGGCATTACGCGCCCTGCGGTATGAAATGCGCCGTCGTTCGCACGCCCGAAAGCTACGATGAGCTCATTGGACGGCCCGGCTATGATCATCGCACCACGGGCTCGCTGATGACCAATCTCGCGGTCGAGACCGTCGAGGCGGCTGCCGCCGCTTTATGGACCAAGGTGCAAAAGGCGGTGGCATGAGCGGGCCGCGCCTCTCCGCGCTCGTGGTGGCGCGCAATGAGGAGGCACAGCTTGCGGACTGTCTCGCGACGTTGAAATTCGCCGACGAGCTTGTTGTCCTGCTTGATCGTTCAACCGACCGCTCGAAGGACATCGCACTGGCTCATGGCGCAAAGGTGGTCGAGGGCGCATGGCCGATCGAGGGCGAGCGGCGGCAGGCGGGCGTCGCCGCGTGCAGCGGCGATTGGATTCTCGAGATCGATGCCGATGAGCGCGTGCCCCAAGCACTGGCAAGTGAAGTGCGCGCGGCGATCGCTACGGCGCGGCGCGGCTATTTTCTGATTCCCTTCGACAATTACATCGGCACCCGGTTGGTGCGCTATGGCTGGGGCGGATCGTTCGGCGTGAGCGCAGCGGCCCGGCTGTTCGCGCCCGGAGTCAAGCACTGGGCCGGCCAGCGCATCCATCCCGCGGTCACGCTGAGCGGTGAAAGCGGCCGGCTGTCGACACCCGTGATCCATTATGTGGATCGGAATCTCGGCGAGATGGTCGAGCGGCTGAAGCGCTACAGCCTGGCGCGCGCGGCCGATCTGAGAGCGGAGGGGAGGCCGCTGCCCTCGCTGCTCTGCACGCTCCGCCGCTCGATCTCGCGGTTCCTGAAATGCTATTTTTCGCGCAGGGGTTATCGCGAAGGCCGCATGGGCTTCATGATCGCGCTGATGGCGGGTCTTTACCCGCTGCTCTCGCGCCTGATGGCCGAGCTGGACCGGGATGAATCGGCGGGGCCGCCCCATGCCTAGCGCCGACGCGGCGCCGAAGACCCTTCGACTGCTGCAGGCCATTGCCGGTGGAAAACAGGGTGGGGCGGAGGCCTTTTTCGTCCGACTGTGTGGCGCGCTCGCACGCGCCGGAATCGAGCAGCGCGCCCTCGTGCGCCGCGGTCGACCTTGGGCGAAGGACATTGTTGCATCGGGCGTTCCGGTCGTTGAGCTGCCCTTCGGTGGCGTCTTCGACGTCACCACGCGCCGTCGGCTGGGCCGCCAGATCGACGGCTTCGCGCCGAACGTCGTCCTGACCTGGATGAGTCGCGCGACCGGATTTTGCCCGCGACCATCCGAACGTCGCCGGTACATCCACGTCGCAAGGCTCGGCGGCTATTACGATCTCAAATACTATCGGCGCTGCGACCATCTCATCGGCAACACGATGGATCTCGTGCGCTACATGCGAACTAATGGCTGGCCCGCCGAGCGCACTCACTATCTGCCGAACTTCGTCGATGCGTCACCGCTGCCGCCGGTCTCGCGCGAAGCGCTGTCGACGCCAATGAATGCGCGGGTCGTGCTCGCGCTCGGGCGGCTCCATCGCAACAAGGGCTTCGATGTGCTGATCCGCGCGCTGGAACGCCTGCCCGGCGTCATTCTCTGGCTCGGCGGCGAAGGCACCGAGCGGGGCGCGCTCGAGACACTGGCGCGCGAGCTCGGCGTGGTGGATCGCGTGCGATGGCTCGGCTGGCGCAACGATGTCGGGGCGCTAATGGCGGCGGCTGACGCTTTCACGTGCCCGTCGCGCCGCGAGCCGCTCGGCAATGTGGTGATCGAAGCCTGGGCCCAAGGCGTGCCCGTGGTGGCGGCCGCGAGCGTCGGGCCTGCGGCCTTGATCGCCTCGGGTGAGACCGGCCTCCTGGTGCCGGTCGATGATGCCGAAGCGCTAGCGGGCTCGCTCGCCACCTTGCTCGACCACCCCGAGCTTGCGGCGCGCCTGCGCGCGGCGGGGCAATCGGCCTATGAGGCGCGTTTCACTGAAGCCGCGGTGATCGCGCAGTATCGCGCGTTTTTCGAGAAGGTCGTGGCGCAAGGGCCATGTGCGGCATCGCCGGGCTGATGATGGCGCAGGGCGCGCCGCCCGATGAGCGCGCTCTCGACCGGATGGCGGATGCGCTGGCCCATCGCGGCCCCGACGGGCGCGGCCGCTTCGTCAATGGATCGGTCGGGCTGATTCACAATCGGCTATCGATCATCGATCTCGCCACCGGCGCCCAACCGCTTGATGATGGCGCGGGGCACGTCCTGGTCGCCAATGCCGAGATCTACAACTACATCGAATTGCGCCGTGAGCTCGGCGAGCATCATTTTCGCACCGGCTCGGATTGCGAGGTGCCGCTCCGGCTTTACGCCGCCGCTGGCCTCGACTTCGTCGATCGGTTGCGCGGCATGTACGCCCTTGCGCTTTGCGACGTGGCGCGCCGCCGCCTCGTGCTCGCGCGCGACCCGTTTGGGATCAAGCCGCTCTACGTCGCGACTTTGTCGCAGGGCGTGGCCTTTGCGTCCGAAGCACAGGCTTTGATCGCGGCTGGGCTGATTGCGCCGCGCCTATCGCCAAAGGCGCGCGATGAGTTGTTGGCGCTGCAATTCACGACCGCCCGCGCAACTATCTTCGAAGGCATCGAGCGGGTGTTGCCCGGCGAACTCCTGGTCATCGAGGACGGCCGGATTGTCGAGCGCCGTCGTCGCAGCGTCCTGCCGACCGAAGCGCCGGAGCCATGGTCCGAACGCGAGGCTTTGGCGCGCCTGGATGAGGTCCTGAAGGACAGCGTCTCGGTGCATCAGCGCGCGGACGTGCCCTTCGGGTTGTTCTTGTCGGGCGGCATCGACAGCGCGACCGTGCTGACCATGATGGCGCGCCTGAACGAGCGGCCGGTGCGTGCCTATACGATCGGGTTTCCCGGCACTGGCGTTCACGATGAGCGGCAGGAGGCCAAACGCCTGGCCCACGCGGTGCGTGCCGAACACAATGAAGTGCCGTTCGCTCCCGATGATTTCTGGCGCCTGCTTCCAACGGTCGCGGTGGCGCTCGATGACCCGGTCGCCGACTATGCAACGGTCCCGACCTACAGGCTGGCTGAGGTTGCGCGACAGGACGTCAAGGTTGTGCTCTCTGGTGAGGGCGGCGATGAGCTGTTCGCCGGCTATGGCCGCTATCGTTCCCTGCTGAGGCCCTGGTGGCTCGGTGGCGCCAAGCCGATGCGGGCGTCGCACCCGTTCGAGGGCCTCGGCATCCTGCGCGAGCTGCCGCGTGACTGGCGTGCCGGACTCGTCGAGGCGGAGCGGGCGAGCGAAAGGCCCGAATGGGATCGTCTGCAACGGGCCCAGGCGCTCGACTGCGCCGATTGGCTGCCGCACGACTTGCTGCCCAAGCTCGATCGTTGCCTGATGGCGCACGGTGTCGAGGGCCGCACGCCGTTCCTGGATCCGGCGGTCGCGCAGTTTGCCTTTCGCCTGCCGCCCTCGCTCAAGGTGCGCCGCGGCCTTGGGAAGTGGCTGCTGCGTCGCTGGCTCGCGGACAAGAGCCATGCTCTCGAACCCTTCGCGCGAAAGCGGGGATTCACCGTTCCGGTTGGCGAGTGGATTGCTGCCGAGGCATCGCGCCTCGGGCCGTTGCTTGAGCGACAGCCCGTCATCGAAGAGCTATGTCGCCCCGGCGCGGTCACTCAAGCTTGCAAGGACGCCAAGGGCCGCTCGGCGCAGGCGGTCTGGCGGCTGCTGTTTTTCACGCTTTGGCACCGCCGTCACATGTTGGGGCGCATGCCGGCCGGTGATGTGTTCGAAACGCTCGAGCAGCGCGTCTAGACGCTGATCGTCATGCCCTCGACCGCGACCAGAGAGCCCGGCAGCATCTTTTCCAGGGACCGCTGAACCTCATCGAGCAGCGCATCGTCGTGAACCGGGTGATGCTCGAACGCGACGAGCCGGCGGGCACCGGCGGCGCGACACAGGCGAACACCTTCTTCCCAGGTCGAGTGACCGCCCTCGGTGACCAGCTCGTACTCGGCGTCGAGATAGTAGGAATCATAGATCACGACGTCCGCGCCGGCGATGAGCGAGAGGACGGCAGGATTCAGCTCGCCCGGTCTGTGCTGCGTGCCTGAGATGTAGCAGAACGCACGACCATCCCGCTCAAGCCGATAGCCGGTCGCGTTGTACGGGTGATCGAGCGCGACGGTGCGCATCTGGATGCCGGGTCTGAGCTCGAAGCCCTCGCCCGAGACGAAATCGCGATAGGCCTTCAAGCCGCCGATAAAGCTTAGCGGAATCGGAAACAGCGGCGAGGTCATCATGTTGGTCAGCTCGCGCTGCATGCTGCCCGTCGAATCGCGATGGCCGGCCCACACGATAAATTTGTTGTTCGGGTTGTAGCCCGGGCCAAAAAACGGCAGGCCGCAGATGTGATCGAAGCGCGTCTCGGAGAACAGGATGTCGGCGTCGAATGTGCTCCCTGCCTTGGCCAGCGCGACGCCGAGCGGGCGGATGCCGGTGCCGGCATCGAAGATGATGAGATGGTCGCCGCTCCGAACCTCGACGCACGAGGTGTTGCCGCCATAGCGGCGCGTCGCGGCATTTGGTGTCGGCAGGCCGCCACGCACGCCCCAAAACCTGATGGTGAAGCGGACGTCCGATGCGGTCATGGGCGAGGCCGTGGACCCTCGATCAAGCGGCGGCGGCGGGCACAGAGGCAGCCATGCGGCCGAACAGGTCGAACACCCGATCGCGCCAGGCACGCACCGGATCGTCCGCCGCGAGCACGTCGTCCTTGTAGGCCAGGCGCGCGAACTGAAGCGTGCCGGCAAGGATATAGTCGGCGTAGCGCGGCGCGTCGCCGGCGAGGAAGGGTTGTGTCGCCAGTACCGCGCGCGCCGGCTCGATCACCTTGCGGAAATTCGCGACATGCGTCTCGCGCTCGGCATGCAAGGTTTCGAGCGAGTGCCCGAAGCGCTTCTCCCGCGACTCCCGGAAATAGGCCTGATCCTCGGGGCGCACCTTCTGAAAGATGCTGAACATCAGGCCTGGCGCCAGCGCCGGCTGGACGATCTTGTCGCACCAGTGATTGATGAACAACGCCTCCGCCTGGCCCACTGCGCCGCCGAAGAGGCTCGGGCGGCTCGGGTGTTTCTCCTCGAGATGACAGGCGATCTTCCAGGAATCCGGGATCGTCTGCCCGTCCTCAACCAGCACCGGCACCAGAGGTTGACCGCTGAAGGCGATCTTGTCCTTCTCGCCGAAGCTTACCGGCACGATTTCCGCATCGAGACCCTTGTGCGCCAGAGCGAAGCGCGCCCGCCAGCAATAGGAGCTGAAACGGCGGTCGTCACGGGCGGAAAGGTCGTACAGCCTACGGGCCATTGACGGGATATCCTCCGGTTCTCCAAGGTGCGCGCCGACTCCACTATAGCGGGCGAGGCCTCGGCCGGCCAATGCCGCCTTTGCCCGAACCATTGGAAGGGAAGTGATCGATGAAGGCGATTGTTCATCAGGGTGCCGGTCTCGGTGGCGCCAAGTTGGTCGACATGCCGGTGCCGCCGCTCGGACCACGGGATGTGCGCGTGCGGCTCAGGGCAGCGGCGCTCAATCACCGCGATATCTGGACCTGCCTGCGGCGCACACCCGACTTGCCCGCGGTCGTGCTCGGTTCGGACGGCGCCGGCGTGATCGACGCGGTGGGCGCCGGGGTCGGACACCTTAAGGTCGGCGACGAGGTCGTGATCAACTCAAGCCAGGAATGGCTCAGCTCGAGCCATGTGCCTGAAGGCGACTATGGCGTCGGCTACAAGATTCTGGGTCATCCCGATCACGGCACCTTTGCCGAGCAGCTGGTGATCTCGGCCGATCAGATCGAGCCCAAGCCCGCCTATTTGAGCTTTGTCGAGGCGGCCGCGATTTCTCTCGTCGGTCTCACCACTTTTCGCGCGCTGTTCACCGAGGGCAGGCTTAAGGCCGGCCAGACGGTCGTGGTCACCGGTATCGGCGGGGGTGCGGCGACACAGGCGCTGCTATTTGCCAAGGCGGCGGGTGCGCGCGTTGTGGTCACTTCGCGCGACTACACCAAGCTTGAGCGCGCACGGAAGCTCGGCGCCGACCTCGCCCTCGGCTCCGACGCTGATTGGGCCAAGGAGGTGAAGCTGTTCACCGGCGGGCGCGGCGCCAACCTTGTGGTCGATTCGATCGGCAAGGCGGTGTTCCAAAAAGCGCTCGACTCTCTGGCGAATGGCGGGCGCCTCGTCACCTTCGGCTCGACGAGCCCGGGCCCCGCGGAGTTCGAGCTTTCGCCGATCTATCTGCGCTGGAAATCGATCATCGGCACCACCATGGGCAGCCGCGATGAATATCGCGACATGCTGGCGTTTGCCGAGGCCTACAAGATCAAGCCGGTGATCGACCGGTCCTTCAGGCTGGCCGATGGCGCCGCGGCGCTCAACTATCTGGATAGCGCGCAGCAGATGGGCAAGGTTGTGCTCGACATCGCCTAACGGCCGGGGGTCTCCGCACTCTCTTTGGCGAAGCGCCCGATGCTGAGCGGGCCGAGCGGCACATCGGTCGCGCCCGTGGTTGCGAGCTCGGCCACGATGGACCCGACACCAGGCGACAGCGCAAAGCCGTGCCCCGAAAAGCCGAAGGCGTGGGTCAGGCCTGGCGTGGTCAGGCTAGGGCCGAACACCGGCAGGTGGTCCTGCGTAATGCCCTCGAAGCCGCTCCAGACGCGAATCACGGTGGCCTCCGCGACCCGCGGAATGAGTTGCACCGCAAGTTCGCAGCTGCCGAGTGTTTCCTTCGGCATCACGGTTGCGCGGCCGGAGGCGAGCGTCGCATCGCCATAGCCGCCGCCGAAGATGAAATTGCCGCGCGGAATCTGACGTAGGTAAACATCGCCACCGACCACGCCGAGCGCTGGCTTCAGGAAATAGGGGAATGGCTCGGTGACCACCATTTGCGGGCTCCAGGCCTCCATCACCGCCTGCTCGCCGAAGCTTGCGGCGATCTGGTTGGCCCACGCGCCAGCGGCGTTGATCAGCGTGCGGCCCCGCACCTCGACGTGGTGCTCCCGATCATCGCCACACACGACAAGGAAGCGCTCACCGTCACGCGCGACTGTGCTTACCCGGCTATGCTCGCGAATGATGGCGCCTGCTGCTCTGGCCGCGCGCGCGAAGGCCGGCCCGACCAAGCGCGGATTGGCTTGGCCGTCGCTCTCGCACCAGGCGGCTCCGAGCACTTTGGGGCCGAAATAGGGGAAGCGGGCGAGCAGGGCGTTTCGGCTCAGCATCTCGACCTTGAAGCCAAAGGGTGCCTGGGCCTCGGCATGGCGCGCGAGCGCCACCATGTCGGCCTCGCTGCGCGCGAGCTTGAGATGGCCCGTGACCATGTATTCGCAATCGGAGCCGAGCAAATGCGGCATCGAGCGCCACACCTCGAGGCTGCGCGCGGCGATCGCCAGCTCTTCGAGCGCGCGACCATTGCGCCGGACGCCACCGAAATTGACGCCGCTCGCGGCAGCACCGGTCTGACCCTGTTCGAGCAGGATCACGGGCACGCCGCGCTGACGCAGATGGAGCGCAGTCGAACAGCCGACGATCCCGCCGCCGACGATGATGACCTCGGTCTCTAGCCGCTCCATGGCTCATCCGGTCGATTGAGTGCCCAGAGCGCGTCGGCCTTCCGGGTCAGCGCAATCGGCAATGGCTTGATCGGCGCCTGGCCGCGCAAACGCCCGACCGCCTCGAGCGGCACCGCCCGTGCGTGAGCCACGAGCTCGGCGATGTTGGCGCCGCAGAGACGCGCCTGACAGCGGCCCATGCCGGCGCGGGTGAGCGCCTTCACCCGGTTGACCTCGCCGGCATCGAGCTCATGGGCGGCGTGGCGAATCTCGCCGGCCGTGATCGCCTCGCAGCGGCAGACCACGACCTCGTCATTGATCGCGTGCACGTCGGTGGCGGGCACGGGAAATAGCCGGTCGAGCGCTTCCCGGAAGCGGCTCAGTCGCCCGAGCTTTCTCATCAGCGCCACCATCCGCGCATTCGGCACCGCCATGCCATGGTCCTTGAGCAGCGCAAGCGCGGCAAGCTCACCCCTGAGCTCGGCCGCGTCCGCGCCAGCAATCGAGGCGCCATCGCCCGCGAGATACACCCCTTCAACAGTCGATCGGCCGTACTCATCGATCGCGGGCAACCAGAGGCGCGTCATCGTATCGAAGCCGAAATTGACGCCGGCGAGATCGGCCAATTGGGTCTCAGGCTTGAGCGTGTAGCCATGGCCGACCGCGTCGCACGCAAGCGTCTTCTCGCCGCCACGACCGGTGATGAGGCGAAGCGCATTGACTCGATCCGTGCCTTCGAAGCGGAGCGGCGTCACGCCGTTCAGCACCTTCACGCCGTGGAGCTTCAGCCAGGCGGCGTACCACATGCCCTTGAAGATCGTCGATCCGCCGGCGAGCAATCCGGGCATCAGGTAGGCGGCGTGGGATAGTCTCGCCGTATCGCACACTGCGACGACCTCGGCACCAGCGTGCTTGTATTGATAGGCGACGAGATAGAGCAGTGGGCCGGTGCCACAGAACACGACCTTTTGGCCGATGGCGCAGCCTTGGTATTTGAGCGCCACCTGCGAGCCCGCCAACGAATAGACGCCGGGCAGAGTCCAGCCCGGAAGCGGGATGATGCGGTCCATCGCGCCGGTGGCGAGCACGAGCGCATCGAAGGGGATCTCATCGGTTCCCTTCGGCCCCGCCACGTGCGCGACATTGCGCCAGAGATTCCAGACGAGCGTGTTAGGGCGGTAATCGATGCGCTCCTTCAGCGAATCGAAGGCCTGATGCAGCCGCGTCGCCTTGTGCGCCTCGAAGCCATAGAGTGTGCGCGGTGGTCGTTTGAAGCCGTCGGGCTGCTGGCGATAGATCTGCCCGCCATGGCGCGGCGCCTCGTCCACCACGGTCGGTTTCACACCGTGTTTCAGCAATGTCTCGGCGGCGCGTACGCCGGCGGGTCCGGCGCCCACGATCAGGACGCGTAAGGAACCACCTTCCGTCACGGGACGCTGACCTTGCTGACCAGCCGTAGGCCTTCCTCGGCCATCGTTGTGCAGGCCCGAATGCGCCCACCAGCATCGAGGAAAACCCAGCAATCCTGGCACGCGCCCATCAGACAGAAGCCGGCACGCGGCCCGTCGCCAAACTCGGACTCACGAATGACATGGCGCGCCAGCAGAAGCGCGGTCAGCACTGTGTCGCCGCGCCGGGCCTCGATCGCTTGACCGTCGAGGTACAAGGTGAGCGACGGGCGCTCACGCTCCGCAACGCGATGGAACTGGCTCTCGGTCATGCCTCGACGATCTCCGCGTCCTCGTTCTAAGCCGATGTGTCGGCCGCGGCAACAGCGCGTCGCCTCAATCGCCTGAAGACGTCATGTTCCGGTCGTACACGCGGCCCTTCCAGGTGGTTCGGCGGCCCCGGTAGTAGTCGATTGCGGAATGCCAGGTCATGGCGAGGTAAAGCGTTCCGATCAGCGGCAACGCTGCCGCCCAAAGCGGTGATCGATCGTAGTAGCGGAGCGTCGGCACGTAGCTCGCCATCATCGCGATCAGCCCTGCCGCGGCGACGAGCTTGGCGTCGATGGCGGGGAAAGCCACGAGCGCGATGATCGGCATCCAAAAGGCGAGCGCCATCAGAAGCGTTGCGAATCCGAGCAGCAGCGGCGAATAGCCGAGCTGGGTGTAGGCGCTGCGCGACACCATGCGCCATAAAGGGTCGATGGTCGCGTAGCCGCGCAGGCTGATCACGTCGCGCGTGAGCCCGACCCAGGTGCGTCGGCCCGAAGCCTTGATCGCCCGTGAGAGCGCGCAATCATCGATGATCGCATTGCGCAGTACGCCAAAGCCGCCGATCTCTTCGAGCACCGCACGCTCGATCAGGACGCAGCCGCCCGCGGCGGCGGCGACCAGCCGAGCGCGCGAGTTCGACAGCGCGAAGGGATAGACCAGCTTGAAGAAATAAACGAATGCCGGGATCAACAGCCGCTCGACCGGCTTCACCATGCTGAGCTCGGCCATGAGAGAGACCAGGGCGGCCCCGGTTTCCTCGCGTTTTCGGAGCAAAGCGGCGATCGTCCCTGGTTTCAATTCGATGTCGGCATCAAGCAGGAGGATAAGCGGACGCGTCGCGTGTCGACGCCCTTGCTCGAGCGCCCACATCTTGCCGGCCCAGCCGGGCTCCAGCGCGGCGCCGGTGATGACTTCGAGCGCCAAATCGGGTGGTGCAGCGGTGCGTGCGACTTCGGCCGTGCCATCGATCGACTGATCGTCGATCAGAATTGCCGAAAGACCGCGTCCCTGTCGCCCGAGCGCGGCCATCGAGCGGCCGATCACCGACGCCTCGTTGCGCGCCGGCATCAGCACGACGATCGAGCCGAGATCGGCATCCGGCGTTGCACCGCTCGGCTCGAGTCGTTCTCGCGTGCTCCAGGGCCTGAAGGGTGCCACGATCAAACCGAACCAGAGCGCGGCCCCCGCGAGCGCGGCGAAGAAATAGGCCGGGTCGTGAAATGGCATGGCGGCGCTAGAACCGGTCGACCTCGAAGCCGGTGAGGTCGATCTCGGATTTCTTGCCCGAGACGAGGTCGGCAATGGCGCGGCCCGAGCCGCAGGCCAAGGTCCAACCGAGACTGCCATGGCCGGTGTCAAGATAGAGGTTGCTGAGCTTCGTGCGGCCGATCAGCGGTGCGCAGTCCGGTGTCATGGGTCGAAGGCCGGTCCAACGCTCGGCGCGACTGGCATCGCCCCCGCTCGGAAACATCTGCATGACGCCGCGCAGCACGGCATCTGCCCGGCTTGGCGTGATGGTGCGGTCATAGCCGACGAGCTCGGCCGTGCCCGCCGCGCGCAGCCGGCCGCCATAAGTCGAGGTCACCACCCTGATCTCCTGATCATGAATGCCAACGCTCGGTGTGCCGTTATAGCCCTCGGTCGGCAGGGTCACCGAATAGCCCTTCACCGGATAGATCGGCACGTCGATGCCGACCGGGCGGAGGAACAACGGGCCCTCCGCGCCCAGGCTGAGCACCACGGCGTCGGCGCTGAGGCGCCCGCGATCAGTTTCAACCGCAACGATCCGATCACCCTCGCGCACGAGCGCGCGCACCGTGGTGCCATAGTTGAATACGACGCCGTGGCGCGCGGCGGCAGCGGCCAGCTCGGTCGAAAACTTGTGCGCGTCGCCGGTCTCGTCATGCGCGAAGTAGAGACCGCCAACATAAAGCTGCCGGGCCTGATCGAGCGCGGGCTCGATGGCCAAGGCGCGATTCATGTCGACGACCTCGGAGCGCGCGCGCGGATCTTCGATCACGCGCTCACCACCGGCCGCTTCATCCAGTGCCTTCTGGCTGCGATAGACATGCAGGACGCCATTGGCGCGCTGGTCGTAGTCCAGGTGCTCACGCTCGCGCACCTCCTTCAGCGCTTCGAAGGAATCCATCGAGAGGCGCACCATGTGGCGCGCCATCTTCATGTGGCGCGCGGTGGTGCAATTGCGCATGAAGCGCAGGCCCCAGAGCCATTGGCGAAGCTCAGGCCGAAGCCGAACCAGATAAGGGGCGTCCTCGCGGCCGAACCATTTCACCAGCATGCGCGGCACGGTCGGGCTCGCCCAGGGCCGCGCGGTAAAGGCCGAGACGTGGCCGCCATTGGCGAAGCTCGTCTCCATGCCAGCGGCGTTCTGCCGCTCGATCACCGTGACCTCGTGGCCGGCGCGGTTGAGATAATAGGCGGCCGCCGTGCCAACCACGCCCGCCCCGAGCACCAGCACCTTCACGGCTCCGCTCCCCTCATTGTTCGCCGCTCGGTTTCTCGCACGGAAGCGCACTGAGCATCAACCGCCCCAGCATCTTGGCGCTTGCCAGCAAGGCTGGGGCTTGGCACCGTCCGCCCCGAAGATTGGACTCGGAGGACGATCAGGATCATGAAGATTTTCACGGCGGAGGCGTCACCGTTCGGCCGCAAGACAGTCGTGGTCGCGCGCGAGCAGGAGCTAGCGGTCGAGCTCGAGTTGGTCAACGTCTATGAGGCGACTTTCCTTGATAAGATCAACCCGCTGCGCCAGATCCCGACGTTGCAGCTGGATGATGGCACCGCGATCTACGACAGCGCGGTGATCTGCCAATATCTCGACAGCATCGCCCGCAAGCCGACGCTTTATCCCGACAAGGACCGTTGGCGCTGGCAGGTGCGCAACGCGCTTGCCGATGGCTTGGCCCAGGTGTCGCTGCTGTTGCGCCAGCAATCGATCCTGCCCGATGGCGAGCGCTCCAAGATGATGATGGACCGCTACACGGCACGTCTCCATCGCGCGATCGATGGCCTCGAGGCGCAGGCCAATGCGCTCGCCGCCGGTGGCTTGCGCATTGATCAGATCACCGCGGCAACGGCGCTCGCCCATGTCGATTTCCGCCACACGCGGGATTGGCGTGCCCGGTGTCCCAAGCTGGCCGCCTGGTTCGAGAGCTTCTCGCAGCGGCCGAGCATGGTGGCGACCGCCATCAAGGGCTGACGTGATTCAGGCGGGCGCTTGCCCACAGCGTGGCAACGCCCGCCCGCCATCGGCGAGCGCCACGACCACGAGAATCTCATCGGGCCGCGGCGCATCAGCCAGCATGACGGTCATCGTGTCGAAGTGATCAAAGGACCACGGCTCGTCCTTGTGGCCGAGCGGCACGTCGAGCGTGGCACCGACTGGCCCAACCTTCACGTTTGACGGGATAACGGCCTTGCCGCCGCCGATTGCCGCGCGCATCGGCTTGCCGAGCATCGGGTGCACGCAGGCGCCGCCATGCTCCATCTCGCCGGCGACGCCGACGAGCGCGGCCTTGCCGTAAGACACCGCCGGCCCGCGCAGCAGGGGAACCAGCTCGGGCATCAGGCGTTCGCCGACATCGCGGCCAATCGGGAACATCGCGCTCAAATCGCGCTCATGGCGGCCTGCCACTGGGTTGATGACCACGGCAAGGCCCGCCACCCGCACGATCGGGCGCTCCAGCATGACGCCCATCTCCGCTTCGATGACCTCGCGCAACACGGCGATCTTCCGAACCTTGATCATGGTCTCTCCCACGTTGCAGGCTGTGGTCAGGCCACACGCTTCAGCGGCGCGATTGAACCGGATCGCCGGCAGCGATAGGCTGGGCCGGTTCCGATCGCACAGCGATGCTGACATAGATGCACATCCAGGGGGAGGGGACCATGGCCTCAGCCGATCTCGATCTCTGCTACATGACGGGAACCGAGGCGATCGCGGCCTTCAAGGCACGCAAGGTTTCACCGGTCGAGCTGATGAAGGCGGTGATCGCACGCTGCGAGGCGGTCAACCCCAAGCTCAACGCGATCACCTATGATTTCTATGATCGCGCGCTGTCCCAGGCGAGGAAGGCCGAAAAGGAGTACATGAAGAAAAAAGGCAGCCGGCCGCGCGCGCTCGAGGGTCTGCCGGTCGCGATCAAGGACTTTCATCCGGTCAAGGGCGAGATCACGACCTTCGGCTCGAAGATCTTCGAGGGTTTCAAGCCGGACTATACGGCCGCGACCGTCGATCGGATGTTGAAGGCGGGCGCAGTCATGCACATCCGCTCGACCTCACCCGAATTCGCCTATTCCGGCAACACGCGTAGCCCGCTCTGGGGCAAGACTCACAACCCCTGGAACCTCGACTATGGCGCGGGCGGCTCATCGGGCGGCGCGGGCGCGATCATCGCCTCCGGCATGAGCACGCTCGCGGACGGCACGGATGGCGGCGGCTCGATCCGCATTCCCGCGTCCGCCTGCGGCATCGTCGGCTACAAGCCGCCCTATGGCCGCAACCCGACCGATCGGGATCATCCGCTCGAATCGATACTGCATTATGGCCCGATGACGCGGAGCGTGGCGGATGCCGCGCTCATGCAGAACGTGACGTCGGGTCAGCACCCCGATGATCTCACCTCGCTGCCCGACAAGATGACGCTGCCGACCGAGGCATCCGACCTCAAGGGCTTCAAGGTCGCGCTATCCACCAATCTCGGCTATGTCCCGGTCGATCCCGAGGTCGAGCGAAACCTGCGTGCGTCGGCCGACGCCTTCCGCTCGCTCGGCTGCAAGGTCGAGGAGGTGAACCTCGGCTGGGATTGGGGCGTGCTCGATTGCTGGCTCACCTGGTGGGAGGGCCTGTTCGCCGGCATCGCGGCGCACTATCTGCCGCGCTGGCGCTATGAGATGGACCCGTTCGTGGTGAACCTGCTCGAGAAGGGTCTCGGCCACAGCGCGAGCCGGCTCTATCAGTGCTTCCTCAAGCGCGGCGAGATGTGGCGCAAGCTCGAGCCCGTCGTCTCGAAGTACGACGTGATGCTGTGCCCGACCCTCGCGATTCCCTCGGTCAAGGTCGGGCATGACGAGTTCGCCAAGGATTTCACCGTCAACGGCAAGGTGGTGAACGCCTATGTCGGCTGGATCATGACGCACGGCTTCAATCTGGTGAGCCAGTGCCCGTCGATGAGCGTGCCGACCGGCTTCTCGAAGTCCGGCGTGCCGACCGGCATGCAGATTGTGGCGCGGCCCTATGACGATCAGCGCGTGTTCCGCGCGGCGCTGGCCTATGAGCAGGCCCGGCCCTGGCGCGGGAAAAGGCCGAAACTCTAAGCAGAGACCGCGTCGGTCACCTCGTCCGCGAGGCCATAGACCGCGTGGCGGGCGCCGAAGCCGCGCAGCGCGAAGTCGCCGAGGTGCGTGAATTTCGCGGGGCAGTGGTGCACGAACTCGGGCGAGGCCACGACCGTGCGGCCGAGGTCACGCGCGGTTTTCTCTATGCGCGCGGTAAGGTTCACGGCTGGGCCGATGCAGGTGAAGTCGAGCCGGTCCTTGCCGCCGATATTGCCGTAGAGCACCTCGCCGACGTGGAGCGAGATGGCGAAGCGCAGGTCGCGATAGGCGGGGGCCGCCTCCCGTTTTCGCAACTCCTCCACCTCGTTCATGGCATCGCGCGCGGCCTCGAGCGCCGCGCCGCAGACGATGTCGGCGGGTCGATCTTCCCGGATCGGGAAGATCGCGAGCAGGCCGTCGCCCATGAATTTCAGGATCTCGCCGCCATGATCCGCGATCGCCGGCACCTGGCAGTCGAAATAGTGATTGAGCACCTCGATCAGCTCCTGCGCCGGAATCCGGTCGGCAAGCGCCGTGAAGCCGCGCAGGTCTGAGAGCCAGATCGCGGCGTCGATGCTCTCGGAATGGCCGCGCCGGATGCGCCCCGCAAGGATGCGCTCGCCGGCCTGCCGGCCGACATAGGTGTTGAGCAGATTGCCGGCCGTGCGACGAAGCGCCCGAATCTCCGCAACGCGGGCCAAGGGATCAACGATCGACTCCAGGATCGCCATTTGCGCGTCGGTGAACCCGCCCGGCGCGTGGGTGGTGAACGAGACGACGTGGTTCTCGCCGTTGGTAAAGGCAAGCGGCGCTGCGAAATAGTCGGTTGCGCTCTCGGCGCGCAGCTCCTTCATCAGGGGAAAGTCGAGCGGGCAATCGGGATCGGCGATGTGCCGGCGCAGTCGCTCCCCCGTGCGCGACACATAGGGAACCGGATTGTCCTTGTACTCGGGCCGCTCCAAGAACGCCCAGGTCGCTTCAGCGATCTTGACCGGCTCGCCCGGGCGCCAGAAGAACGCGCGGCCCATGATATCGGGATGGAGCGTCGAGACGAACACGGCGACGCGCGAGATCGGCACACCTTGCGCAACCAGACGATCGCACAACTCGGCCAAGACCTGGTCGGGCCCGGCCCGATTGCGTGCGCCATCGGCGAGCCACTCGGCGATCGTACGCAATTCCCGTGTTGCCGTGGTCGCCTCCGTTCGGTCTCGGGTCGCCCGACCATCATAGTCCCTGGACCCGAATAAAGGGAAATTCGGCCGGTCCGCCATCGCCCTTTCAGATTGGTTGCGATCGCCCGCCTGCCCCTGTACAGGGACGCCATGGTTGCCCCGATCCTGGCCCTTCGCGATGTACATCTGAGCTTTGGCGGCACGCCGCTGCTCGAGGGCGCCGAGCTCGCGGTTGCGCCGGGCGAGCGGCTCTGCCTCGTCGGGCGCAACGGGTCGGGTAAATCGACGCTTTTGAAGATCGCGGCTGATCTGGTTCAGCCGGATTCGGGGGAACGCTTCGTCCAGCCCGGCGCCACAATGCGCTATCTGCCACAGGAGCCCGATCTATCAGGCTTTGAGAGCGCACTCGACTATGTCGAGGCCGGCCTCGGCCCCGGTGATGACCCGCACCGGGCGCGCCATTTGCTAGAGGCGCTCGGCCTCACCGGCGCTGAAAACCCCGGCAATCTTTCGGGTGGCGAGATACGCCGTTGCGCCCTGGCGCGCGCCCTCGCGCCCGAGCTCGACATCCTCCTGCTCGATGAGCCGACCAACCACCTCGATCTGCCCGCGATCGAATGGCTGGAGCGCACGCTGCTCGCTTCGCGCTCGGCCCTTATCCTGATCAGCCACGACCGCCGGTTTCTCGAGGCGCTCTCGCGCGTCACCTTGTGGCTGAGTGATGGACAGGTGCGCCGGCTCGACCGCGGCTTCGGCGAGTTCGAGACCTGGCGTGACGATATTCTCGAGCGCGAGGAGACCGAGCGGCACAAGTTCGAGCGCAAGCTCGCGGCCGAGACCGCGTGGCTCCGTCAGGGCGTCAAGGCGCGGCGCCGGCGAAACCAGGGGCGCCTGCGCGCGCTCCTTGCCATGCGCGAGGAGAAGCGTGCGCGCCGCACGCCACAAGGTGAGGTTTCATTCACCACGAGCGAAGGCGGAGCTTCGGGCAAGCTCGTGGTTGAGGTCGAGGCCATCGCCAAGTCGTTCGGCGATCGGCGCATCGTCAGGAATTTCAGCACCCGAATCCTGCGCGGCGAGCGTGTCGGTTTTGTTGGTCCCAACGGTGCCGGCAAGACGACCCTGCTCAATCTCCTGACCGGCGCGCTCGCGCCTGATTCCGGCGCAGTACGGCTCGGCACCAATTTACAGATGGTGGCGCTCGATCAGAGCCGCGACAGCCTTGGCTCCGCGGTGACGGTCGCCGAGGCGCTCACCGGCGGAGCAGGCGAAACGGTGACGGTGGGTGGGCAAACCCGGCACGTCATCGGCTATATGAAGGACTTCCTGTTCACCGCCGAGCAGGCGCGGACGCGGGTGAACGTACTCTCCGGCGGCGAGCGCGGCCGGCTCATGCTGGCTCGGGCCTTCACCAAGCCCTCCAACCTCCTCGTGCTCGACGAGCCGACCAACGACCTTGATCTCGAAACGCTCGACCTTCTGCAGGAGCTGCTTGCCGACTATGCCGGCACCGTGCTGCTGGTCAGCCACGATCGCGATTTTCTCGATCGCGTGGTGACCTCGGTCATCGCGTTCGAGGGGCAGGGGCGCTGGATCGAATATGCCGGCGGCTATAGCGACATGGCGGCCCAACGCGGCCCGAGTGTTGCCCAAATTGCCGCGACCGCCTCGCACGCTAAGCCCAAGCCGGCCAAAAGCGTGCCCGCGTCACCGGCCGAGCCGGCACCAAAGCGCGCCCGTTTGTCGTACAAGGAGAAGCACGCGTTGCAGACCCTGCCGGCCCGCATGGAGTCCTTGCGCGGCGAGATTGCGACGCTGCAGACAAAGCTGGCCGATCCAAACCTTTACGCGCGCGACCCTCAGAACTTCAGCAAAACTGCGACGGCACTGAGCACAGCGGAGTCCGCGCTCGCCGCCGCCGAGGATGAATGGCTTGCCCTCGAGCTCAAGCGCGAAGAGCTCGAAGGAGCCTGAACGTCATGCTCGATCTCTTCATCGACGCCGACGCCTGCCCGGTGAAGGACGAGGCACTCAAGGTCGCGCGCCGCCATGGCTTGACGGTTCATCTGGTCGGCAATCGCTGGGTGCGGGCTGACGGCGACCCCGCGATCCGTCGCGTGGTGGTGCCTGAGGGGCCCGATGCTGCCGATGATTGGATCGTCGAGCACGTCACGACGGACGACATTGTCGTGACGCAGGACATCCGGCTTGCGGCACGCTGCCTGGAGAAGCGCGCCCAGGCCATCGGCCCGACCGGGCGACCGTTCACCGCCGATAACATCGGCATGGCGGTTGCGATGCGAGAGCTGAACGCCCATCTCCGCGAGATCGGCGAGATCAAGGGCGGTGGCGCCGGCATTGGCCCGCGCGATCGCTCACGCTTCCTCGAGTCACTCGAGCAAATCGTTCAGGCCATCCGCCGCCGCTCGTAACGATCTGTGCTGCCTATTGCGTGGGCGACGGTTCCGGGCGCCGGAGCACCTGCAGCGCCGCCGCGATGTTCGGCTCGTAGGAAACCAAAGGCGGCCCGATATCATGAGCCTCGAGCGCTTCTCGTATGTTATCGGACGTGCCGGTGAGCACCACCGTGATGTTGCGCCGGCGGGCCTTGTGCGCGAGGCCTTCAATCGTGTTGGCGGCCGTCGAATCGAGCAGCGGCACGGCGGTGAAGTCGATCACCAGCGCCCGATGGGTGTCGGCAATTCGATCAAGAACCGAGCCGATCGACGCGGCAGCACCGAAAAAGAACACGCCGGAGATGCGGTACACGACAACGTTGGGGTCGACGTCCCTAGCTTCGTCATAGGGCCTGCGGCCGCCATTGGCGTCATCGGCGCGGTCTTCTCCGACGAAGGGGTTGTGTGTTTCCACGGATGTCGACTTCGACATGCGGTGGATGAAGAGAACCGAGCCGAGTGCAAAGCCGACAATGATCGCCTCGGT
>VGET01000032.1 GCA_016869195.1 Alphaproteobacteria bacterium
CGCGCCAAGGGCGCGACCAGAGGATCCACCGTTCAGCGCACGCGGCACCATGGATTCCACGAGCCTGCCCCGACCTGATCGGGTCGGCGCAGGCGCGGCCCGAGAATGACGGTCATCTCGTTTCGCTATCCTCGCCGCATTCCTGTCTGTCATCCCGGCCGCGAAGCGAGCCGGGAACCATGGTGAAACGGGCAGGGGTGTATGTGGCTCTGGTTCCCGGGTCGCAAGGTTCGCGACCCGACCGCTCTCGCGTTCGGGCTCACCTAGCGCCCGGGATGACGGTTTGAGTCGGTTCGGCGCAGACGCCGCCGTGGAATGGCGAAAAGGAAGGTGCTGCCGTGTTCTTGGTCGTCATCCCCCGGCTTGACCGGGGGATCCAGAGCAACCATTGGATGAATGGAACCACTCAGCCGGCTTCGCCGGCTTGGGTCTCACTCCCACTCCCAAGCCCTCTCCCTCGCCCGCGAGGGAGAGGGTTGGAGTCAAATCCCGAGATACTCTTCCACCACTGCCGGGTCGCTGAGCTTCGCCGCCGGCAGCTCGGCGACGATGCGGCCCTTCTGGATGATCAGCACGCGCTCGCACAACTGCGCGATGAAGTGCAGGTCCTGCTCGACCAGCAGCACGGTGAGATTGAGCGCGCGGCTGAGCTCGCTGAGCTTCTCCGCGATCTGATCGACGATCGAGGGCTGGATGCCCTCGGTCGGCTCGTCGAGCAGAATGAGCTTGGGCCGACCGACCAGGCAGCGCGCGAGCGCCAGAATCTGCTGCTCGCCGCCTGAGAGCGCGCGGCCCTGACGATCCAAGAGCTTCTTCAGCACCGGGAAGTATTCGAGCATCTCGGGAATCGCGCTCGTTCCCCGCCGCACCTCTTCGCCGAGCTTTAAGTTATCGAGCACGGTCAACTGCGGAAAAATCTCGCGCCCCTGCGGCACATAGCCGAGGCCGGCGCGTACGCGGCGATACATCGAAAGCCCGGTGATCGCCTTGCCATCGAACGTGATCGAGCCACTCGTCGCGCGGATCTGGCCGATCAGCGTGCGGAGCAATGTGGTCTTGCCCATGCCGTTATGGCCGAGCACGCCCACCACTTCGCCCTGCTTGAGCGAGAACGACACACCATCCAGAATCTGGATGCGGCCATAGCCCGAGCGAAGGGACTCGACCTCAAGCACTGCCCGACTTCCCGAGATAGACGTCCTTCACCGTCTGATTGGCCTGGATGTTGGCCATCGTATCCTCGGCCAAAATCGCGCCCTGGTGGAACACCGTGACGTAACGCGCGATCTGGCGAATGAACTGCATGTCGTGCTCGACCACGACGATGGTCGCGCTTTTGTTGGCCTCGAGGATGAGCTGCGCCGTGCGATTGGTTTCCTCGACGCTCATGCCGGCGGTCGGCTCGTCCAGGAGAATGATCTTGGGTTCGCGCGCGGTCACCATGCCGAATTCGACCCATTGGCGCTGGCCGTGCGCAAGCTCGCCGACCAGCCGCTCGGCCAGCGGCCCAAGCTCGAGCCGCGCCATCACCTCATCGACCTTGGCGCGCGCGGCGGTGGGCTTCGCCTCGGCGCTCGCGGCGAGCCAGAGATTCTCGTGCACGGTCAGGCCGTCATAGACGTCCGGCACCTGGTTCTTGATGCCGATGCCGAGCCGGCCGATCTGATGCGCGTGCAGCTTCGTGATGTCGGCGCCCTCGAACAGGATCTGTCCAGCGGTCGGGCGCAGCTGCGCGGTCAGCATTTTGAAGAACGTGCTCTTGCCGGCGCCGTTCGGCCCGATCAGGCAGCGCAGCTCGCCGCGCCGGAGCTTGAACGAGACGCCCGCGATCGCGCGCACACCGCCAAAGCGTTTCTCGAGGTCGCGCGTCTCCAGGACGACGTCCTCGCTCATGAGGCGCGCCCGCGCCGTGTGAGACCGAGCCGATCCTTCGCGAAGGCCGCGATGATGCCGGCGCTCGGCAGCAGGCCCTGCTGGAACAGGAGCACCATGACCATGAGGATGATGCCGAGGATCAGGCTGACCTGGCCGACCCCCTGGGTGCCGAGCCAGTCGGTCAGATACTGCACGGCGACCGTGCCGCCGATCGGGCCGATCAGGGTCGACTTGCCGCCGACGATGACCCAGATCACCACCTGCGCCGCCTGATTGAGGTTGAACATGTTGGGGCCGACGAAATTGCCCCAGATGCCCCACATCGCGCCCGCGAGGCCCGCAATGCCGCCCGCGATCACGAAGGCGAGCCACTTGTAGCGCCTGGTGTCATAGCCCAGAAGCTCGCTCCGCCGCTCGTTCTCCTTGATGCTGACGAGGATGCGCCCGAAGCGTGTGAGCAGGAGGAGCCGGAGCCCGATATAGGTGACGAAGAGGAGGCCGGCCGCGACATAGAACACGTCGGCGATATCCAGCTGCGCTTTCGCGTCCCACGGCAATTGCAGCGAGGGCGTGGTTGGGATGCCGTTCTGCCCGTTCAGCCGCACGCTGCCGATGACATATTGATCGCCCGAGGTCGCGCGGATGCCCTTTTCGAGGATCAAGGTCACCACGAGCGTGATCACGCTGAAATAGATGTCGCTGATCCGGCCATAGATCATGAAATAGCCGAGGATCGCGGCGAAGATCATCGGCAGCAGCACCGCGATCAAAAGCGCGCTCGTGGTTTCACCCGTGTTGAGCGCGAGCACCGCATAGGTGTAGCCGCCGAGGCCGAAGAACGCGGTCTGGCCGAAGCTCAGCATGCCGCCATAACCCCAGAGGAAGCTCATGCTGAGCGCGAGGATCGCGAGCACCAGGAAGTTCGAGATCGAGTAGAGCTCGGCGACGTCGAGATAGAGCGGAATGGTGAAGACGAAGAGCGCGAGCAACGCGACGACGCCCCACCACCAGGGCTGGGGCTTCTTCGACGGCGCGGTCAGGCCGAGCACGCGCAGCGCCATGGTCAGATGCCCCGCTTGAGGCGCCCGGTGATGCCGAGCGGCAGGAGGCGGAGCAGGATGATCGCGACGAAGAGCATGCCCATCTCGCCGACCACCGACGACGAGATATAGGAGACGACGCCGTCGATCGTGCCGAAGAGGCCCGAGGCGGAGATCGTGCCCAAGAGCGGCATCTGGCCGCCCGCGATCACCGTGATGAACGCCTTGCCGATGAAGAAGACGCCCATGGGGGGTGCGGCACCGACGATCGGCGCGAGCACGGCGCCGGCCAGCCCGGTCAAGGCCGAGCCGAAGCCGAAGGTCAGCATGTAGACGAGCCAGGTGCGGATGCCGAGGCCCGCCGCCATGGTCGGGTTCTGCATCGTGCCGCGCACCACGAGGCCGAAGCGGGTGTAGCGCCAGAGCGCATAGGTGCCGGCGAGGAGCGCGAGCGCCACCGCGATCACCACAAGGCTGTATTGCGAGATGCCGTAGACGCCGACGCTGAAGCGGCCCAGGGGCGCCGCCACGCTCTCGCTCTGCGGCCCGAACAGCGTGGTCACGCCGCCGACGAGGAAGAGGCTTAAGCCCCAGGTCGCGAGCAGCGTGTCCAGAATGCGGCCATAGAGCCAGCGGATGATGACCACCTCGACGATGATGCCGAACACACCGACCGCGAGGCCCGAGAGCAGGAAGGCGAGCCAGAGATTGACGCCCGATTGCGTGATCAAGGTGCAGAAATAGGCGCCGAGCATCAGGAACTCGCCCTGCGCCAGGTTGATCACGCGCATCATGCCGAAGATGACCGCGAGGCCGAGCGAGATCAGGATCAGGATCGCGAACGCGAAACCGATCTGAAATGCGTAGATGGCTACTTCATCCACGGTAAGGCCTCATCGGGCGGCCGCACACGTCGAGTCTTGACGCTTCGCGTCGTCATCGGCCACGCCCCTGATTGTCATCCCGGCCGCGGAGCGAGCCGGGATCCATGGTGACGCAGGCAGAGGCGTTCGCGGCCCTGGATCCCGGGTCGCAAGTGTCGCATCCGCGCCCCTTCGGCGCCCGGGCTCCACTAGCGCCCGGGATGACGATTCGGGAAGCGATGATGCAACGCCACCCGAGAATGACGAAGAAGGGAAGGGTTTACGCACGCTGTCGGTCTCGTCTACGCCTCGCACCTGCTCCATCCGAACCGTCATGGCCCGGACAGTCGTGGGTCAAGCTGGGCCATGACGAGATGAACAGAAGGCGATGCCCGGGCAATCGCGTTGGACGTGAAGGCCCGGGCATCCTCGACGGAAAGAGCGGTGCGAGAGACCTTATAGCTTGATCTCGTATTGCTGCGCGTCGTTCGGGTTCTTGTTGAGGTCGCAGACGAGCTGGGTGTCCGCTGGCGGCCGCTGCGAGAACGACTTGATCAGGTCGAAGCTCTGGTTCTTGTTGCCGACCACGAGGTGGATATCCATCGTCGTGTGGTTGGTCTGGCCGTCCACCGTGTAGAGCCCGCCCGCGCCATTGACCTTGATGCCGCCCTTGGCGAGCGCCTCGATCACCGCATCGGGCTCGGCGCTGTTAGCCTGGCGAACCGCCTCGGCCCAGATCGAGAGGCCGCGCGCGCCATATTCGCCATATTCGCCGACATAGCTCTGATCGCCCGAATAGGCCTTGAACTTCTCGACGAACTCCTTGGCGGTCGGCAGGCTGTCGATGAACGACGTCGCGACCACGATGCCATCGCCTTCCTCGGGGCTCAGCTGCAGCTGCTCGAGGCCGACGCCATAGGTGGTCGAGGCGAGCATCATGTTCTTCTTGCCCACCGTCGCCTCGAACTGGCGGTAGAACGCGATGTGCGCGCCGCCGACAAGCGCGGACCACACGACATCGGGCTTCGCCGCCTGGATGCGCGAGATCGCGGGTGCGAAGTTGGTGACGTCAAGCGGGAAGAACTCGACCGCGAGGTCCTCGCCGCCATTCTCGCGGATGAACTTCTGCATCCACTTGGACGTGATGTGGCCGTAATTGTAGTCGGCGGCCAGGATGTAGCCCTTCTTGCCGCCCTTTTCCTTCACCATGTACTCGATCAGGGGCGCAAGCTGTTGCGCGGGCACCATGCCGGTCGAGACATGGCGCCGATCGCACACGCCGCCCTCATAGAGCGAGTTGTAGAACAACAGTCCCTTGAACTTGCCGACGATCGGGCGCATCACCTCGCGCGAGGAGGACGTGATGCCGCCATGGATCACGCTCACCTTGTCCTTCACCATCGCGTCGGTGGCGTATTTCGAGTTGAACTGGTTGTCGGACTGGGAGTCGTAGAAGTGCAGCTCGATGGGGCGGCCAATCAGCCCGCCCGCCTTGTTGATGTCCTCGACCGTCATGGCGAGGGCCTGCATCTGCTTCAGGCTGTAGATATTGAGGCCGCCGGTCTTGTCGAGGATGTTGCCGACCTTGATCGGCGCCTCGCCGGCAATGCCGGCGCGCTTGAGCACCAGTGGCGAGCTCGCCAGTACGAACGCGCCCGAGGCCGCCTTGAAGAATGTCCGCCGCGAGAGATTCATGCTCCGCCTCCCAGTGTTTTGGTTTGGCAACACGACGTTCCCGGAATGGCGGATCGTGCCATCATTCGGAGGGCGCATCAATGGCGCGCGGTTCATCTTTGCGTCTTGGCCCGACGTGATCGGGCCATCCAGGGCCGCGATGAGGGTGTTTGCCGCTCCGAATCCCCCGGTCAAGCCGGGGGATGACGGTTAATAGAGACCGTGGTCATCCATTGTTGTCGCCACCCCGATCGTCGTCCTCCTGCCGCGCGCTGTTCGCGCGGACCGGAGGACCCATGGCTCAGCGCGCGCGGGACGATGGATTCTCGGGTCGGCGTGGACGCCGCCCGAGAATCACGGCCATCGCTTGTACGCCGTTCTTCGCCGCGTACTCGCCTGTCGTCCCGGCCGCGAAGCGAGCCGGGAACCATGGTGAAACGGACAGGGGTGTATGTGGCCCTGGTTCCCGGGTCGCAAGGTTCGCGACCGTGCGCCTCCGGCGCCCGGGCTCCCCTAGCGCCCGGGATGACGATTTGAGATGAATTGGCGAGGCGCCGCCCGAGAATGACGGAGAGGGGGAGGGCCGCTGCGTGAGCATGACGACTCATTTTTTTCTTTTGTCATGGCCCGACGTGATCGGGCCATCCAGGGCCGCGATGAGGGTGTTGGCTGCTCTGGATCCCCCGGTCAAGTCGGGGGATGACGAGAAGAAGGGACCACAAGACTTCGACCGCCAATAGCCCGTTCGCCGGGCGAGCGAGCCTCAGCCGCGGATGATGGTGACGCCGTGACTGCGGCGATGCTTACGCTTCGGCGCCGGCTTCGCCTCGATCACCTTCGGGCAGGCCTCGGTCGCCGGCTTGGTCGCGGTGGCATCACCGTCGTCTGCATCGCCCTCGGCGATATCGAGCCCGCTCAGCTCGCGCATGGCGTCGATGAGCTCCGGGTCGACCGCGCCGCTGTCCTCTGAACAACCTTGCGCCGATGTCTCAGGCTCGACATCGGCGCGTTCGTCTTGCGTAGTGGCCTCGGGCCCGGTCTCGGCCGCGGGGGGCGGGGCCGGGCCGGCCGGCCCATCCTCTTCCGACGTCTCGCTTTCGTTGAGACCGCGAATGGCGATGACGCCGCTATCCGGCGGGGCCACCTCAGGCCAGAGGCGAATGCTGCGCTTGGCTTCCTGCACGCGCACCAGCTCGGCCTGCCGCGCCTCGAAGGCCTCACGCTGCTCCTTTTACGCGGCGGCGATGCGCGCGCGCCGGCTGTCGTCAGGCGCGACAATCGCCTCCACGATCTCGGCCCGGAGCGCAATCCAGGCCTTGGCCACCTTGCGCCGATAGGGCACGCCGCGCTCGGGGTTGGACGAGTGATAGGCCGCGACCGCCTTGCTCCAGGAGCCGCGATCATCCCTCCGTGTGTTCAGAAAATGTGCGCCATCGGCGATGTTCATGACCGGGTCGAAGGCTTCTTCCAGGTCGGCAAAGGCGTCGCCATGGTAGGAAAGATTGACCTGCATGCAGCCGACATCGATGCTGCGCACCCTCGCCGCCTGCAGCTTCTCGACCGCCTGGACCGCCTCGGCCTTGGAGCGGAAGCGATAGCCTTTGCCTTCGGCGTTGATGGTCCAGGGCCAGGGCTCGGCCCGGCCGATCGACTTGTCATAGCGGCCGGATTCGATGATCCCGACGGCCAGAACCAGCTTGGAGGGGATGCCGAGCGCGGTTTCGGCTGCGCGCGCGAGCGTGGCGCAGACGCGCGAATCATCCGCCTGCGCCACGCGGTAGGGCTCGGCCGAGACCGGCCGCGCCGTTAACAAAGCGGCAACCATCAGAAGCGCGAGGAAGAGGAGAAGGGTGAGCTGGGCGAAGCGAAGCAGCATGGCGATCGGGCACGCCTCGGGGGTTGAACTCACCCGAACGAGGTGCAAGCGCCGTGCCAGGGGCGGCGGCGGATTCCGCCGATCCTTTCCAGTTCGCTACCCGCTGGCCGCCCGGCGTCCCTTTTTTCCGTCCGTCATCCTCGGGTCGGTGCGGACGCCGCCCGAGCATGGCGGTTGTCCTCTTCCGTCATGGCCGGACTTGATCCACCCTTCCCTCTCCCTCGCCAGCGAGGGACAGGGGATCGCATCATCGCGATCGATTAGCCGCCCGATTTCTTCAGCTGCTCTCTTAGCTCGCGCTTGAGCACCTTGCCGTAATTGTTCTTCGGCAGGGCATCGACGGTGAAATAGTGCTTCGGGCGCTTGAAGCGCGCGATGTTGTCGAGGCAGAGCGCATCGAGCGCGGACGCCGAGACGCTTTCGCGCGGGCGCGGCACGACAAAGGCCACCACCTCCTCGCCCCATTCGGGGTGGAGCTTGCCGACGACAGCGCATTCCAGCACCGCCGGGTGGCGCAGCAGCACCTCCTCGATCTCGCGCGGATAGATGTTCACGCCGCCCGAGATGATCATGTCCTTGGTGCGATCCTTGAGCGTCAGGAAGCCATCGTCATCAAGACTGCCGACATCGCCGGTGTGGAGCCAGCCACCCTTGAAGGCCGCGGCGTTGGCCTCGGCGTTCTGCCAGTAGCCGGCCATGACGATCTCGCTGCGCACGCACACCTCGCCGGCCTCGCCGGTGGGGAGCGTGTTGTCGTCCTCATCGACGATCTTGATCTCGACCCCGGTGCGCGCGAAGCCGGTCGAGCCCAGGCGCTCGCGCCACTTCGGGTGCGCGCGCTGATCGTGCAGCGCCTTCGGCAGATAGGTGATCGTCATCGGGCATTCGCCCTGGGCATAGATCTGCAACAGGCGCGGGCCGAACACGTCGAGCCCACGTTCGATATCCGCCACATAGGCCGGACCGCCGCCATAATAGATCGACTTCAAATTGGTGAAGTCCGCGCGCGCGATGGCTGGGCTGTTCATGGTGCGCGTCAGCATGGTCGGCGCCGCGAACATCGAGCAGCCGCGATAGTGCCGGATCAGGTCGACCAGCTCGCCCGCCTCGAAGCCCTGGCTCGCCGGAACGACGTTGACCGCGGCCTTGGCGACGTGCGGCAGGCCGTAGAGGCCCGAGCCGTGCGACATCGGTGCCGCATGGATGATCGAATCGGTCGGCTCGATCCAATCCATGTCGGCGAAATAGGCGAGCGTCATCGCCATCAGATTGCGGTGGGTGAGCGTCGCGCCCTTGGGCCGCCCGGTCGTGCCGCTGGTGTAGAAGATCCAGGCCGGCCAATCGGGCGACACGTGCTGGATGGGCTGCGGCTCGTGCGCCACGAGCGCACGCCAGCGCTCATCGCCCACGATCACATAGGCGATCCGCGGCAGCTCGCGCGCGACGGTCGCGAAGGTCTCGGCCAGATCCGGCCCGACGATGCACACCTTGGCGCCGCTGTTCTCGAGGATGTAGGCGAATTCCTGCGCATGGAGCCGCGCGTTCATCGGCACCGCGGTGAAGCCGCCATGCCACGCGCCCCACACGGTTTCATAGAACTCGGGCCGATTGGCCATCGAGAGGCCGATGCGATCGCCGGGCGCCAATCCGAAGCGCTCGCGGAAGGCCGCCCCCAGCGCCGCCGTGGTGCGCCGATAGCCGGCGTAATCCGAATGTACATCGGTGCCGAAGGCGAGCGCCGGCCGCTCCGGAAAAGTGCGCGCGGTGTTCTCGATCAGGATCGCGAGGTTCATGGCGAGAAGTCCGCGCTCTATGTCAGCGTGCCGCGGTGGCGCCTTCGAGCCGGCTCGCTCGGTCCACCAGCCCGCCCCAGGACGAGAGCGAGGCGAGGTGCAGATAAACGAGCCCGATCCACCCCTTGTGCCGCCATTCGAGGAACACAGCATCGGGCAGCGCGTTGAACTTCTGCTCATCGATCACGCGGAAGCCCGAGAGCGTGCGCTCGGCGCCGGAGGCGAGCTTGAGCTTGGCGCCGCGCCCAACTAGAAGATCGTGCTTGTTGAGCGCCTCGACGAACTGACGCGTCAGTTCCGCCTGCTGCTGATAGAGCTGGCAGAACTCCAGCGCCTTTTTGGTCAGCTCGCTCGGTTGGCCGCCCTGGAACAAGGGGCGCTTGCCGCCCTCGACCAGAAGATCCGAGCCGGTATCGACGCAGAGCGCGAATTCCTTGCTGCCCGGCACCGAGACCGCGATGGACGGATAGCGGCGAATATAGGCCGGGATATAGGGCCCGCGCTCCCAGCGGCCGAGCTCGTCGACCACCAGGTTCTCGCCCGCCTTGAGGCCCATAACGGCGGCCGGCGGCGCCAGACCCTCGGCCGCAAACACGATCGGATAGTGGCGCGCGGCGAGCGCGAACTCGATCGCGTTGAGCGGCACCGAGTTCGCCCCCTTGGCGAACGCATAGGTGCCCTTCTCGATCACGCTCAGTTTGCCGTGCTTCTCGGCGCTCAGCGGCTCGAGCTGTCGGTAGAAGAGAGGCAGCGCCTGCCGCGCGGTCGGCGTTTTGCCCGGAGCGACATCGGCCATCGGAGCCTCCAGCCTGACGAGTCGGCCACGAACATCGGCCGCGCGCCGGTATAGCCGACCGCGCCCTCAGCCGGCAAGCGCACCCGGGGGCTGTGGATCGCGAAGCGTCAATGAAATGGGCGTCAGGGCAGCGACAAGAGCGTCGGCACTAGCCCGCTTTCGTGCATGTAGTCGAGCAGCTCGATGACGGGGAAGGCAACGAAGAACATCGCGCCATCTACAAGCGCGCGCGTCAGCAGCGCAGGGTTCACAGCGACGCTATCGGCATTGCGCCAGAGCCGGAGGTCGGGCAGCCAGCGCGGCGTCTCGGCGCAATAGGCGGGATAGGCGACCGGGAAGGCGGCGCTCAGCACCGCTTCCTCTCGCCGCACGACCTGCCGGTGATAGAGCGCAAACGCCGCCATCATCAGCAGCGCCCAGGTCACCTCGCCGAACTGCAGGCCAATGCCGATGACGCCGACAAAGCTGAACAGGTAGAGTGGATTGCGCACCACCGAATAGGGGCCGAGGGCGACGATCTCGCTCTTCTTGCGCCCGCCGATATAGATGGTGCACCACGCCCGCCCGAGCACGCACAGGATGATCGCGGCATAGCCCAGCCATTCCAGTGTCTCGTGCGGACCCTCCGACCACATCGACTGCGTCATCACCATGGCGGGCGCCACCAGCAGCGCGGCCGCCCAGGTATGCAGGCGCCGATAGCGCTGCAGCGTCGGCGACGAGCCGTCAGGTGTGAATCCAGCGCTCATGCGTGTTGCCTTTGTGAGGTTGATGGCCGCGGCGCGGCTTTACCCTTCGATAGCCCGCGCCTGCGATCCGCGACAAGCCGAATCGGTGTGCCTGCGGCAATCGGCGCTCTATTCGGATGACCCGAACAGCGCGCGCCAGGGCGGCCAGGCGGAGATGAGGCGCGCCAGCGCGTCGTACCCTTCGGCGCCGGGATGGATTCCGTCGCCCTCGCGGAGGCTCCGGCGCCACGCTTCATCGGCCTCGAGGTCCGGGCGCGGGTCGAGCGCCGGCACGCCGAGCGCGCGCGCGGCTTCCACGAGGTCACGGCCGAGCGCCGCGATATCGCTATCGTCGAGCGCGAGGCGAGCGCCCGGCATGAGCTGCGGCGCGGGCCGCGCGCGATCGATCGGCGTCGGGCCAATGAACAGCGTCGGCGCCAGCGCCTTCGCCTCGCTCGACATGGCGCGCAGATTTTCGAGGCTCGTTTCAGGCGTGACGCGACGCGCGCCATTGAGGTGGACGCAGTCGTTGATGCCGAAGCCGAAGACTAGCGCGCGCGGAAACGCCGGTGGCAGGCGCGCCTCGATCTCGGCGCGCCAGCGCGCGCGGATCAGGGTCGAGGTGTCACCCCGGATGCCGCCATTGTAGTGCGTGACGTCGTGGCCGGCGGCGCGCGCCGCGGCACATACGCGGCCGGGCCAGCCCAGCATGGTCGAATCGCCATAGCCGTTGACGATCGAATCGCCGATAAAGCAGAGCCTGAGCGCCGTCACACGATCCGCCTGATGCCGTCGCGATCCAGCCTAGCTCGCCGCCATCTCGAGCAAACGGGCCTTATCGACCAGCTCGATCTCGGTCAGGCTCTTGAGCGAGATCAGCCGGTTGTGCTTGAACTGCGAGAGCGTGCGGCTGACGGTTTCGATGGTGAGGCCAAGATAGTCGGCGACATCGCCACGCGTCATCGGCATGTAGACCGGATTGCCCGGCAGGCCCCTCACCGTCTCGCGCTCCGAGAGGCGCACCAGGAACGAGGCCACGCGCTCCGCCGCGGTGCGTCGGCCGAGCAGCAGCATCTGGTCCTGCGCGGCGATCAGCTCGTCGGTCGCGAGCTTCAGCATGCGCCGCTCGAGCTGTGGGAACTGGGCGAAGAGCTGGTCGAGCTTCTTGCGCTGGAAGCGGCAGAGGTCGACCGCGGTCACCGTCTCGGCGCTATAGGAATAACCGTCCTTGCCGGCAAGGCCGAGAAAATCGCCGGAGAGCAGGAAGCCGGTGATCTGTCGGCGGCCGTCGGGCAGCAGCTTGTAGAGCTTAATCGCGCCGCGCGTCACGTTATAGACGTGCTCGGCCGTATCGCCTTCGTAAAACAGCGCGTGATGGGGGCCATGGGTCTGGCGCGAGACCAGCGCCGAGAGATGGTTGATCTCGGCCGCCTCCAGACCGGCACAGAACGTCAGGTGGCGTACCTCGCAGGCGGCGCAACCGGCCGCTGAGCACCCGACCTTCGGGGCGCGCCCAGGCAACGCCGTGGGCAGGGGCTGACCCGGTCCACTCATCGTCCCTCCTCGGGGCCCCTCTCAGAGCCCAACCTCGCCCCAGGGTCATATTAGGGGGGCTGGGCGAATGTTTCCAAGCGCGCACGCCGGCCCCGGTCGATTTGACGCACGTCAATGCCTTGGGCTGGCTGCTCGGACAGCCTTTGCGGCCCAAGCATCGCGTCAGCCCGCCAGGCCCGCCGTGTACCAACTTGACTATGAGATCCGCCATTTGACGGAAGTCCAGGTCGATCAGGCCTACCCGCTGGTGCGTGAGCTCGTGGCTTCCATGAGCGTGCCGGAATGGCAGCGCTTTGCCGGCCGGCTGCTCGCCAGCGGGCGGGGCCTGCGGCGCGAGAGCGGCATCATCGCGGCGCTCGGGCCGGGCTCGGTTTACTTCCGGGGCCTCTGCGGCTACCGCATCTTTCCTGACCCGTCGGGTCGCGATCTCCTGATCGCCGGCTGTTTCGCGGTGCCCGCCACGATCGATTGCGAATCAGTGGCGCGGGCCCTGATCGTCGCTTGTCAGGCGGTCGCGGACGCCCATGGCTGCGAGTCGGTCGAGGTCCACCTGTCCGAGCGCAATCGCTGGATCGAGCCTTTGCTGCTCGACGCCGGCTACGGGGTGGACAGCACAGCCTATGTGCGGCGCGTCGGCACCGGCTACCGGCACTGATTCTCGTTCGGTTTGACCTCGATCAAATCAGCGCGGCGCGGCCGCGCGCGTCTTGAATCACGGCGCGCTCCGCCAAGATGTCAGGAGCACCGGGCCTGGTCCCGGCCTTCAAATCAACGCCAGCAAGGGAGCGCCCATCATGAGCCTGCGCGATCTCACCCCCTGGCTCGCCCGCCCGAGCCACGCCCAGCGGGGCATGAGCGACAACCCGTTCGATTCGCTTCACCGCGAGATGGATCGGATGTTCGGCAATTTCCTCAGCACCTGGGACAAGGGCCTGCCCGGCAACGGCTCCGAGGCGGGCCTTGGCCTGAAGCTCGACATCGCCGAGACCGACATCGCCTATGAAGTGACCGCCAATCTGCCGGGCGTCGAGGAGAAGGACGTCGACGTCTCGCTTGCCGAGGGCGTGCTCCGCATCAGGGGCGAGCGCAAGAGCGAGAAGGAAGACAGGAAGAAGAACTATCACCACATCGAGCGCAGCTTCGGGCGCTTCGAGCGCGCCATCGCTCTGCCGGCCGACGTCGAAGAAGAGAAGATCGACGCGAGCTTCAAGAAGGGCGTGCTCAAGGTGACGCTCCCGAAGTCGGCCAAAGCGGTGGCGAGCGTGAAAAAGATCGATGTGAAGGCGGACTGATCAAGACCCCTTCGCGAAGATGGCGGTGCCTTGATTGTGGTCGCGGCGCGCCTCCTCGGGCATTTGTGTGACCTCCCGCAAAGCCGTGGCCACAGCCGGTTTCAGGGCATCGTCGATTTTTTTCAAGCCGCCATGAAAGCGCCTTATTTCGACCCGATGTAACCATCGTCTCCCTTCGGTTCTCCCCCCAAGGTGACGAACTTCGGCCCGGTGGCGCAAGCTGCCGGGCCTCTTTCTTTGGCGTGCGAGGAGTGGCGAGAGACCCGGCGCTTTTTGCTGTTTTGCCGCCCGCCCATTGACGCTATCCTCCCGTGCAACGAGAAGATCAGGGTATCGGCCGCGCACGCAGGGCACGCCTGCGGGCTTGGGTCGACCACCACTTCAAGGGCAAGGGAGGTACCATGTCGTCCATCTCCGTCTCGATGACGGTGAACGGCAAGGCGGTGACGAAGGAAGTCCCGACGCGCACGCTGCTCGTCACCTTCCTGCGCGATCATTTGGGCCTGACCGGCACCCATGTCGGCTGCGACACCAGCCAATGCGGCGCCTGCAATGTGCACGTCGACGGCAAGTGCGTGAAGGCGTGCACCGTCCTGGCGGCACAGGCCGACGGGACCCAGGTGACCACGATCGAGGGCCTGGCAAAGGACGGCCAGCTGCACCCGATGCAGGCGGCCTTTAAGGAGCATCACGCGCTGCAATGCGGCTTCTGCACGCCCGGCATGATCATGACCGGCGTTGCGCTCGCCAAGGAGAACAGGAACCCGAGCGAGAGGGAAATCCGCAAGTATCTTGAGGGCAATTTCTGTCGCTGCACCGGCTACCACAACATCGTCGTTGCGATTGCGGCCGGCGCCAAGGCCATGGCAGGATGAGACCGCGCGCGGCTCTGTCGCGCCATCGCATCGCCTTCGCTTGAATCGATCCGCAGACGCCCGGCGCTGCGCGGCAACGCGCAGAACCCTACCGAGGAGAGGGTTGCCCGGCATCCGCGGCGAGGATGAGCGGTAGGACATATTGGCGGGAGATCAGAGGGGGAGGTCTATCTCGTGCAGAAATCACTCCATATCGATCCGGGCAAGTGCACCGGCTGCCTGCAGTGTGAGTTGGCCTGCTCTTTCGAAAACGAAAACGTTTTCAACCCGGCCAAGTCACGCATCAAGGTTTTCAGGTTCCACGATATCGGCAGGATGGTGCCTTACACCTGCACCCAGTGCGATGAAGCCTGGTGCATGAAAGCGTGCCCCGTCGAAGCGATCACGACAGACGCTGCGACCGGCGCCAAGGTGGTGTCGGACGCGCTCTGTGTCGGCTGCAAGGTGTGCACGATCGCCTGCCCGTTCGGCACGGTCAACTACAACGCCTCGACCGGCAAGGTCATGAAGTGCGACCTGTGCGGCGGCGACCCGGAATGCGCCAAGGCCTGTCCGACCCAGGCGATCACCTATGTCGACGCCAATTGGACCGGGCTCGATCGCATGCGTGATTGGGCGGCAAAGACTGACAGCGGCGCTCGGGCGAGCGCATAGGGAGGACCACGGTCATGGCCTGGGCAAGGAATGTTCTGCGCGTGAACCTGACCAAGGGCACCTGCAAGAATGAGCCCCTGAACATGGAGTGGGCTCATAAATATCTCGGTCAGCGCGGTCTCGCGACCAAGTACCTGGTCGAGGAGACCGACCCGAAAGTCGACCCGCTTTCGCCCAACAACAAGATGATCATGGCGACCGGGCCGCTGACCGGCACCTGCGCCTCGACCGCGGGCCGCTATTCCGTGGTCACCAAGGGCGCGCTGACCGGCGCGATCGCCTGCTCCAACTCCGGCGGCTTCTTCGGCAACGAGATGAAGAACGCCGGCTACGACATGATCATTTTCGAGGGCAAGGCCAAGTCGCCGGTCTACCTCTATATCGAGAATGAGAAGGCGGAGCTGCTCGACGCGGGCGCGTTCTGGGGCAAGTCGGTGTGGGACACCGAGGAAGGCATCAAGGCCAAGCACCAGGATCCGCTGATCCGGGTCGCCTCGATCGGCGTCGCCGGTGAAAAGGGTGTCAAGTACGCCGCCGTGGTCAATGATATGGACCGTGCCGCCGGGCGCTCCGGCGTCGGCACCGTCATGGGCTCGAAGAATCTCAAGGCGGTGGCGATTCGCGGGACCCTCGGCGTGCCGGTGCGCGACTTCAAGCGGTTCATGAAGGTCACGGCAGATGCCAAGAAGGTGCTGGCGGACAACGCCGTCACCGGCCAGGGCCTGCCGAAATTCGGCACCCAGGTGCTGATGAATGTCATCAACGAGGTGGGCGCGCTGCCGACACGCAACCATCGCGACATCCAGTTCGAGGGCGCCAAGAACATCTCCGCCGAAGCGATGGCGGAGCCACGCAAGGGCGACGGCAAGCCCAATCTGGTCACGAACGCCGCGTGCTTTGGCTGCACCATCGGCTGCGGCCGCGTCTCCACGGTCGAGCGCAGCCACTACACGGTCGTCGATCGGCCGCAATACCAGGTCGCGTCGGGCGGCCTCGAATATGAGGCGGCCTGGGCGCTGGGCGCGGCCACCGGCGTCGATGATCTCAACGCCCTCACCTTCGCCAACTTCATCTGCAACGAGCAGGGCTTCGACCCGATCTCGTTCGGCGCGACGGTTGGCGCGGCCATGGAGCTTTTCGAGACCGGGGTCATCACCACCAAGGAGACCGGCGGCATCGAGCTCAAATTCGGCTCGGCCAAGGCCTTGACCGACCTCGCCGAGCTGACCGGCAAGGGCGAAGGCTTCGGCGCCGAGATCGGTCTGGGCTCCAAGCGACTGTGCGAGAAATACGGCAAGCCGGAGCTCTCGATGTCGGTCAAGGGCCAGGAATTCCCGGCCTATGACTCGCGCGGCATCCAGGGCATGGGCCTGACCTACGCGACCTCGAATCGCGGTGCCTGTCACCTCCGCAGCTACACGGTGTCGTCGGAAATCCTGGGCGTGCCCGTGAAGACCGACCCGCACGTGACCGAGGGCAAGGCCGAGCTGGTCAAGGCGTTCCAGGATGCGACCTCCGTGGTCGATTCCTCGGGCCTGTGCGTGTTCACCACCTTCGGCTGGACGCTCGAGGACATTGCGCCTCAGATCGATGCCGCGTGCGAAGGTGGCTGGACGGTCGAAAAGCTGCTCGAGGTTGGCGAGCGCGTGTGGAACCTCGAGCGGAAATACAATCTGGCGGCCGGGTTCTCCAAGAAGGACGACACCCTGCCGGCGCGCATCCTGAAGGACGCGGCCAAGACCGGCCCGGCCAAAGGCATGGTCAACGGCCTCAAGGACATGCTCCCGAAGTACTACGAAGTGCGCGGGTGGACTTCTGAGGGCGTACCGACCAACCAGACGCTGGAGCGATTGGGAGTCTAGTCAGCCTGGGTTTACGGCAAGGCATTCGGTGGCGCGCGCTGTCGCAAGGTAGGCAGGCGCGCCACACTTGCTTTGAGGCAAAACAAGCGCCAGCTAGGAACTCGACATGCAGCACGTGATTGTGGGCGCAGGACCGGCCGGCGTCGTTGCCGCCGAAACCCTGCGCAAGGGCGACCCCAAGGCGAAGATCACGCTGATTGGCGGCGAGCCGGAGCCGCCCTATTCGCGGATGGCCATTCCGTACCTGCTCGATGGCAACATCGCCGAGGAAGGCACGTACCTGCGCAAGGGCGCGAAGCACTATGACGCCCTCGGCATACAGTATGTGCATGGCAGAGCCGAGTCCGTTGCACCGGCCGAGGGCAAGCTAAAGCTTGAGGGCGGAGATCAGGTGCCGTTCGACCGGCTGCTGGTGGCGACCGGCGCGAGGCCGATTCAGCCGCGCGTGCCGGGAATCGACAGGCCCGGCATTCACGGCTGCTGGACCCTGGCCGACGCGCGCGAGATCGCGAAACTGAGCAAGAGCGGCTCCAACATCGTGCTGGTCGGCGCCGGCTTCATCGGCTGCATCATCATGGAGGCGCTGGCCTCGCGCGGTGGCAATCTGACCGTCGTCGAGATGGAAGACCGCATGCTGGCGCGCATGATGGACGCGACCGGCGGCGCCATGATGAGGCGCTGGTGCGAGAACAAGAAGATCCGCGTTCTGACCGGGCGCAAGGTCGTCGGCGTCGAGGCTGATGCGAAGGGCCCGGGCGACAAAGCGGTCGCGCTCGACAATGGCGAGAAGCTGAACGCCCATCTCGTCGTGCTCGCCGTGGGTGTCCGGTCAAACGTCGAGTTCCTGAAGGGCAGCGGCGTCAAGATCGATCATGGCATCGTCGTGAACGACCAGATGCAGAGCAGCGTCGCGAACATCTATGCCGCCGGCGACGTGGCCGAGGGGCCGGATTTCTCGACCGGCGGGCACATGGTCCACGCGATCCAGCCGACCGCGGTGGATCACGGCCGAATCGCCGCGCTCAACATGCTCGGCAAGACGGCGCACTACAAAGGCAGCCTGATCATGAACGTGCTCGACACCGTCGGGCTGATCTCGAGCTCCTTCGGCAAGTGGGAAGGCACGAAAGGCGGCGAGTCCAGCGCTGCGGTCGACAATGATCGCTATCGCTATCTGCGCCTCGAGTTCGACGGCGATCATCTGATCGGCGCGCTCGGCATCGGCATGACCGAGCATGTTGGCGTGCTACGCGGCCTCATTCAGACCAAGACCGCGCTCGGTGATTGGAAGCGCAAGCTGCTGGCCGACCCCCATCGCGTCATGGAAGCCTATGTCGCCCGCAGCCAGGTCTAAGCGACAGGCATGAGGGTCACGGTCAAGCTCTACGCCCTTCTCGGCCAGTATTTGCCGTCGGGCGCGACGGACAACCAGATCGAGATCGAGGTTGCCGAAGGCGCGACCGTGCAGGAGGTTTTCGCGCGCTTCAACGTGCCGCCGAAAAGCTGCCACCTGGTGCTGGTGAACGGCATGTATGTGGAGCCGAGCCGACGGCCGCAATACGCCCTGCAGAACAACGACACGCTCGCCGCCTGGCCCCCCATCGCCGGCGGTTGAGCGCCGTGGCCGAGAGCGTGATCTTCGACAAGGAGATGGGGATCACCCATCGCGACTTTGTCCGCATCCTGTCTCGCGTGGTCGGCGAGCAGAACTACCGCCGCGATGGCCGGCAGATCGTGGTTGAAGACAGCGATCGCCGGCTCGAAATCACGCTGTCCGAAGAGAAAGAGCGGCGCATCGCCCTGGTTGTCCTGCCCGTGACACGCGTGAGGTTCGCCTTCACCGGCTATGACGACCCGGAGCAGGCGATGCTCCACCTCGATCGCCACTTCCAGCGCGGCGGCGGGTGACGCGCGTTTTTTCCGGTTTTGCGCCCGCCGGCTTGACGCTATCCTCCAGCGCAATCGGGGCGGCGGAAGCGGCGGCGATCGCGCGGCGGGCCTTGTCGGGCGCGAAGTAGTCAGCGGCGGACCGAGCGAGGGAGAGCGATCCATGCGCGAGTTCAACTATCACCGGCCGAAGTCCGTCGCGGATGCGGCCAAGACGTTCAGCGGCAAGAGCGAGCCGCGTTATCTCGCCGGCGGCCATTCGCTGCTGCCCACGATGAAACAGCGGCTCAACGCGCCATCCGACCTGATCGATCTCTCCGGCATCAAGGAGATGAAGGGCATCAAGGTGGCGGGCGGCGAGGTCGTCATCGGCGGCGGCACCACGCACGGCGAGGTTGCGGCCTCGGCGGATGTGAAGAAAGCGATCCCGGCGCTGTGTGTGCTGGCCGAGGGCATCGGCGACCCGCAGGTGCGCAATCGCGGCACGATCGGCGGCTCACTCGCCAACAACGACCCGGCGTCGGATTATCCCGCCGCCGTGCTCGGGCTCGGCGCCACCATCGTCACCAACAAGCGCCAGATCGCGGGCGACCAGTTCTTCAAGGGCCTGTTCGAGACCGCGCTTGAGGACGGCGAGATCATCACCGAGGTGCGCTTCCCGATTCCGGAGAAGGCGGGCTATGCCAAGTTCCCGCAGCCGGCGTCGCGCTTCTGCATCGTCGGCGTGATGGCGGCGAAGACGAAGGGCGGCGTGAGGGTCGGCGTCACCGGGGCCGGGCCGGTTGCCTTCCGCGCGAGCGATCTCGAGAAGGCGCTTTCGGGCACCTTCTCGGCGAGCACGGCCCTGCCGGCCGTGCCGGCCAAGGGCCTCAACGCGGACATCCACGCCCAGGCCGATTACCGGGCACACCTGATTGGCGTGATGACCAAGCGCGCGGTCGCCGCCGCCGGCTGATCGCGCTCGATACGACGCTTTATCAACGGCCCCGCCCTCAACCGATGGGGCCGTTTTTCTTTGCCCGCCGCGCGCTATGTTCTGTGTCTATGGGGACGAAACTCGCAACGCTCGGGGCCGCCTTCGCGCTCTTCGCGCTGACGGCGTTCTCGGCCTCAATCGAGGCCCGCGCCACCGATGTCGCGCGCATCGGCTGGGAGATGGCCTGGCCGAAAACCGATTTCTCCAAACATGCCGTGCCGTT
>VGET01000033.1 GCA_016869195.1 Alphaproteobacteria bacterium
AATTACAAAATAAAAAACGTGTGAAAATCAAAATAATTATACCGCGCAATAAGCAAAGACTTCATTTTTGATGATGTTAAGAGCATATTACAGAGCTTTAGCGGGCGATCTTTCTGTTAAAATATATATTTTTTACCATAAGACAGGTAAATATCTGCCAACCTGATAGACAGTTCAAATTTTTTTAAATTCTATCTTTCAAATTATTTTTTTCGCTCTGTAATTTCCTTCTATTATCTGAGTTATTATATCGCAAATAAATTTTATTTCAGTTTTCCGGTGCCGCTCTGCCTTCGCCGTCTCGAGATTTCTCTGCCATCGCCGCCTCAGGCTTATTGATCTCGTCATCATGGTTATATCTGCGAGCATGCGCAAACCAATTTTGAGACGTGGCGATTGTGGGTTCGGCAAAAAATCATGTGCAGTCGGCGGGACTTTCCAAGCTTTACGATACGACCGGCGCCCAGAGCACGTCGTCGATACTCTCAGCGCCGCCGGCCAGCATCACCAATCGATCGAAGCCGAGCGCGATGCCGGCGGCCTCGGGCATGCCATGCGCGAGCGCCGCAATGAAATCATCATCGATCGGGTAGCGCACGCCGTAGAGCGCCTCCTTGCGCGCCATGTCGGCCTCGAAGCGCCGACGTTGCTCGGTGGCGTCGGTCAACTCGCCGAAGCCGTTGGCGAGCTCCAGCCCGCAAACATAGAGCTCGAAGCGCTCGGCAACGCGTGGATCGCCCGGCTTGAGACGCGCCAATGCGGCCATGCTCGCGGGATAGTCGGTCAAAATCGTTGGCACGCCGAAGCCGAGCTTCGGCTCGATGCGCGCGAGGAAGACGCGGAAGAAGATGTCCTCCCAGGAATCATTCGGCTGCGCCACCACCCCAATGCGACGCGCCGCGCGTGCCAGCAACGCGGCGTCGGGTGACATCGGGTTGGGCGCGGTTGCCAGCAGGTCGATCCCGGCATGGCGCTCAAATGCCTCGGCGACGGTGAGGCGCTCGAAATCTGGCATCGGGTCCACTTCGGCGCCCGCGAAGCGCAAGCGGTCACGACCGGCAGCCTTGAGCGCCGCCCGGAGCAGGTCCTCGCAATCGCGCCACAGGGTGTCGATGGTCTCGCCCGCCCGATACCATTCGAGCATGGTGAACTCAGGGTGGTGCGTGGCCGAGCGTTCGCCGTTCCTGAAGGTGCGGGCCAGCTGAAAAATGCGCGTCTCGCCAGCGACCAGCAGCTTCTTCATGGCGAACTCGGGCGAGGTGTGCAAATAAAGGCGCCGCGCGCCGCCCTCCGGGTGCTCCAGCGTGGTCTCGAATGCCTTCAAGTGAACTTCGAGGCCGGGCGACACCTGCAGCGCCGGGGTCTCGACCTCGGTGAAGCCTTCGGCCTCGAACCAGCCCCGCACCGCGCGCGTGATGGACTGGCGCATTGCAAGGTAAGGCCGGCGTCGGGCGAACCGGTCAGGCCGCCACCAGGGAACCGAAGGAGCGTCACTCATTTCGACAGTGTCTGATCGGATGGCGAAGGGAACAGGCAAGGACGTGCCGGCGATCATGAGCGAACGCCCCCGCCAGCGTCCAGCGCAGACCCTGCGGTCGGTTGACGCTTTAGTCGCGGCAGGCCTTGTGCCGGCGTCGCGCCGTTCCGCGCTCGACGCGGTGGCGAAGCGCTACACCGTGGCCCTGACGCCAGACGTCGTCGCCCAGATGGACCCGAGCGACCCCACCGATCCGATCGCGCGCCAATATGTGCCGGACGAGGCTGAGCTGCGGACAACGCCCGATGAGCGGTCGGATCCGATCGGCGATGACGCGCATAGCCCGGTCAAAGGCGTGGTGCACCGGTATCCCGATCGCGTGCTGCTGAAGCCGATTTTGGTGTGTCCGGTCTATTGCCGGTTCTGCTTTCGGCGCGAGGTGGTGGGCCATGGCAAATCCTTAAGCGAGGCGGAGATCGAGGCGGCGCTCGATTATGTTCGCGCGCATCCTGAGATCTACGAGGTCATCCTGACCGGGGGCGATCCGCTCATGCTGGCGCCGCGGCGCCTCGCGAGTCTGATCCGTGCGATCGAGGCCATTCCCCATGTTTCAGTCATACGCGTACACAGCCGAGTGCCGGTAGCCGATCCTGCGCGCATCTCACCGGCGCTCGTGAAAGCCCTCGCGGCCAAAAAAGCTCTCTACCTCGCGATCCACTGCAATCATCCACGCGAGCTGGGTGAGGCGGCCAAGGCCGCATGCCTAAAGCTCGGCAAGGCCGGCATCGCGCTGTTCGGCCAGACCGTGCTGCTCAAGGGTATCAATGATCAGGCCGAGACGCTGGATGGCCTGTTTCGCGCCATGCTGGCGGCACGGATCAAGCCCTATTATCTCCATCAGGCAGACCTCGCGCCCGGAACCTCCCACTTCCGCACCACGATCGAAGAGGGTCAGGCGCTGATGCGGGCACTGAGGGGGCGGCTTACGGGCCTCGCATTGCCGACCTATGTGCTCGATATCCCCGACGGCTATGGCAAGGTGCCGGTCGGACCGGAATATCTGTCGTCTGGACCCGGCGGCGCCAAGGAACTCAGGGATCCCCGGGGCGAAATTCACCCCTACCCGCCGCCCAAACCCTACGTTGCTCGTTAAAGGTCTTGCTGGTAGGTTCCGCGCCGCACAAAACAGCCCCATCGAGAAAGACACGGTGACGTCATGAAGGTCGGCGCCAATACCATCCGCCCCGGCAATCTTATTGAACACAACGGCAAGCAATGGGCTGTACTCAAGTCCCAGATCATCACGCCCGGCAAGGGCGGCGCGTTCGTTCAGGTCGAGATGCGCGACATCAAGTCGGGCAACAAGACCAACGAGCGCTTCCGCACGGCGGATACGGTGGAGCGCCTCACGGTCGATGAGCGGACCTGCACCTTTTTGTTTGGTGACGACGACAACATCACGCTGATGGACTCCGAGAATTTCGAACAGATCACGGTGCCGCGTGATCTTGCGGGCGAGCCCGCGCGCTTCCTGCTCGACGGCATGGAGGTGACAGTCGACCTGGTTGAGGGCAAGCCGGTGAGCGTCGCGCTGCCCGATTCCGCCACCTTCACGATCAAGGAGACCGAGGCGGTGGTGAAAGGCCAGACAGCGTCCGGCTCGTACAAGCCTGCGATCCTCGACAATGGCGTGCGCACCATGGTGCCGACCCACATCAAGGAGGGCGACCGCGTGGTGATCGCCACCGTGGACGGAAGCTATTTGGAGCGTTCCAAAGAATAGCGCGGCGCGAAGGAACAGCGCCCATGGCGGTTCGCTCCCCCCTGATCACCGTCATGGCGAATGCGGCGCTGAAGGCGGCGCGCGGGCTGCAACGCGATTTCGGCGAAGTCGAACAACTCCAGGTTTCGCGCAAGGGTCCGGCGGATTTCGTCAGCAACGCCGACCGCGCCGCCGAGCAGGTGCTGGTCGCCGAACTCTCGAAGGCGCGGCCGCGCTATGGCTTCCTGCTCGAAGAAGGCGGTGAGATCGCGGGGGCAGATACGTCGAACCGCTGGGTCATCGACCCGCTCGACGGCACCACGAATTTCCTCCATGGCGTGCCGCATTTCGCGATCTCGATTGGGCTCGAGCGCGACGGGCAGCCATTTGCCGGCGTCGTCTACGACCCGTTGCGCGACGAAATGTTCTGGGCCGAGAGCGGCGGCGGCGCCTTCCTCAACAACCGGCGGCTGCGCGTCTCGTCCCGCAAAGTGTTTGCCGACGCGCTGGTCGCGACCGGCATGCCGTTCAAAGGCCGCGTCATGCACCCGGCCTATCCCTACATGCTTGACTCGGTTTGGGGCCAAACCGCGGGCGTCAGGCGCTTCGGCTGTGCCTCGCTGGACCTCGTCTACGTTGCGGCCGGGCGGTTCGACGGCTTTTTCGAGTTCGCCCTTTCGCCCTGGGATATCAGCGCAGGCATTGCGCTCGTGCGCGAGGCTGGCGGGGCGGTGACCGACCCGCAGGGCGGCACCCAAGGGCTCGCGCACGGTGACGTGCTCGCGTCGAACACACACCTGCATGGTGATCTCAAGGCGGCGCTGGAAGACGGCGTGCGCCGAGTGCCCACGGAGAGCCTTCCCTCCGCCACCTAGCGCCGTTGTGGCGACCCAGGCGACCGACTATTGTTCTTGCTCTGGGCCGAAAGGCGAAGCGGTTGCGTGGGATCGCGTGATAGCGGGCGCGGCAATGCGAACAGTTGGCAGAACTGGCGGCGGGTGGATTTGTGCCAGCGCCTTGGCGCTGGCAGCGCTCGGCGTGCTCCTTTGGGTCGCTTTGGCCGGTCATGCGAACGCGCAGGAATCAAGCGACGTGACGCTCAGCGTCGGCGCACCGGAATTCAATAACGACGCATCGAGTCGCGCCGCGAAGGTGCCGAAGCCGATCAGGAAGCCGAAGAATCTCGGCGGCATCACGGTTCGCTCCGGTCACATCCCCCATCCGCCGCCACGACCGAGCGATCTCGTCGAAGTCGCGGCGGTTGATACCGCCATCGACACGGTCGAAATCGAGCCGGCTGCCAGCGCCGAGGCCGCACCCGACGCAACGATCGTCGGGGAGGTGCCGGCGCCGGAGCCAACCGCTGCGACGGATTCGTCAGAGAAGCCCCCGCCCCCCGCGCCACCCAAGCCGCGCGATGTGGCGTCGCCCGAGGTGGCCCCGAATACCGAGGCGGTTGCCGCCACCGAGGAGCCGCCGGCGACCGAGGCCGGGCAGTCTCTGCCCAAGCCGGGCCCGGAGCGCCCGCGGACGGGCGAGACGCCGACGATCGAGGCCACACCGCTCGAAGCCGTGCCGGTCGAGCCGCCGCCGGAAACACCCGACCTGCCGAAGACCGCCGCCGAGGCCACGGAAGAAACAACCGTCGCGTCACTGCCGGAGGAACCGGTGAGTGTCGCGAGCGACGCGTTGCGCATTCCCTTCGGCGTCGAGGGGGCCGACCTGCCCGAGTCGGCGCTGCAACCCTTGCAGGAGCTTGCCGCCCGCCTGTCGCGCGAGCCCAATTTGCGAGTCCAGCTCTTCGCCTTCGCCGCCGGCACCGAGAAGAACGCCAGTCAGGCGCGGCGTCTCTCTTTGTCGCGCGCGCTTGCCGTGCGCGCCGTGCTCATCGATTCGGGCGTGCGCTCCACGCGCATGGACGTCCGCGCCCTCGGCTCCAACACCAACGAGGCCCCGCTCGATCGGGTCGACATCCTGGTCGTACGCCGTGGCGGGGGCTAACCCATGGTGATCGTCGGACGCCGTTGACCGATGGCACGCGGGCGTCACAATTGGAACGCAATGGCGCTTTAGGCAACGCACGACGCCACGTGCAGGAGAGCCGCCCGCATGCATAAGCAACGTGTATTCATCCTGCGCATGGCCATTTTTGTGGCGATCGTGGTCGCGGTTTGCGCGATTCTCGGTTCGACCATCGCGCGGATGTTCATGGCCAACCCGGCGATGAACGGCGTCATTCTCGGCGCCGTGATCATCGGCATCGGCTACATCTTCCGGCAGGTTCTGGTGATCTCGCCGGATCTTGCCTGGCTCGACGCGCACCGGAACGGCCCGGGCGACCTCGAGCCGATCGAAGGCCGCGTCAAGAATACGCCGAACTTCCTCGCACCCCTCGCTGCGATGATGGCCGACCGACGGGGTCGGCTCTCCTTCACCGCAGTGTCGCTGCGCAGCGTGCTAGACGGCATTGGGTCCCGTCTCGACGAATCGCGCGAAATCGCGCGCTACATGATCGGCCTGATGATCTTTCTCGGCTTGCTCGGCACGTTCTGGGGTCTGCTCATCACGGTCAACTCGGTCGGTGACGTGATCCAGGGTCTGTCCTCGACGAGTACCGACGTCAACGCTATGTTCAGCGAGCTGAAGGGCGGCCTCGAAAAACCGCTTTCCGGCATGGGCACGGCGTTTTCGTCGTCGCTGTTCGGCCTCGCGGGCTCGCTGATCCTGGGATTCCTCGAGCTTCAAGCCTCGCAGGCCCAGAACCGCTTCTATAATGAGCTCGAGGACTGGCTTTCCTCCTACACGCGCATCGGCGGCAGCCTGAGCACGGGCGAAGGCGAGCAGTCGGTGCCAGCCTATGTCAGCGCGCTCCTCGAACGCACCGCGGACAGCCTGGACGATCTGCAGCGCACACTGATGCGCGGCGAAGAGGCGCGGCAGGGCCAGGGCCATGGCTTCATGGCGCTGTCCGAGCGCCTCGCCACCTTGACCGACCAGATGCGCACCCAGCAGGACCTGATGGTCAAGCTCGTCGAAGGCCAAATGCAGATGAGGCCGGTGCTCGAGCGCCTCGCCTCGCTGTCATCCCAAAGCGGGCTCGACGAGGTGTCGCGCGCGCATTTGCGCAATCTCGACGTCTATGGCGCGCGCCTGCTCGAAGAGGTGAGCCAGGGCCGCGCGCAATCGGTGCAAGAGATCAGGAATGAGATCAGGCTGCTCGCGCGCACCATCGCCGCCATTGCCGAAGATGAGCGGCGCTAGCCATGCCCGCCAATTCCCGCTTCGGGAGGAACCGGCGCCAGGTCGATATCTGGCCGGGCTTCGTCGATATCCTGTCGAACCTCCTGCTCGTGATGATCTTCACGTTGGTGGTCTACATGCTGGCGCAGCACTTCCTGCAGCGTCAGCTCTCGGGCCAAACGGCGATGATCGCCGAGCTCAATCGCCAGGTCAGCGAGCTGGCCGACCTCTTGTCGCTGGAGCGCAAGGCGAATACAGACCTGCGCGCCAACATCGCCGATGTCTCGGCCCAGCTCGAAGCCTCGCTCGGCGAGCGCGACCGACTGAGCAGCGAGTTAAAGGCGGCGCGCAGCGAGCGTGACACGCTCTCGATTCAGCTTCAGGACCTCAAGGACGAGAGTGAGGCCAAGCTTGGCGCCGCCGAGGACAACGAAGACAAGCTCACGGAAGCGCTGCTGCGTGCCGAGGCCGGCGAGGACAAGGTGCGCCTGGTACTGGCCGACATCGAGCGGCTGAAACGTGACATCGAGGCGCTGCGCATCGTAAAGACCGAGCTTGAGGCCCAGGTGAGCCAGATGGCGGCGACGCTTGAGGGCAAGGAAGGCGAGATCACCCAACTGAACGAGGAATTCACGGTCGCGCGCGACAAGGCCAAGGAGCTCGAGGCCCGCCTGATGAGCGAGCAGGAGCGCACCGCCCTCGCCCAAAAGGATCTCGAGGAACGCGAACTTAGGCTATCGGAGCTTTTGGATCTCTATCGTTCATCCGAAACCGAGTTGGCCACCGAGCGCAACGCCAATCAACGCCAGCGCGAGCAGCTCGCCCTCCTCAATCAGCAGATCGCTGCCTTGCGCGATCAGCTTGGAAAACTCGAGGCGGCGCTCGGCGAGTCCGAAGCCAAGTCGAAAGAGCAGGAAGTGGTCATCGCCGATCTCGGCCGGCGGCTCAATCTGGCCCTCGCCAGCAAGGTCGAGGAGTTGTCGCGCTACCGCTCGGAATTTTTCGGTCGGCTCCGCGAGGTGCTCGGCGAGCGCAAGGATTTCACGATCGTGGGCGATCGTTTCGTGTTCCAGTCCGAGGTGCTGTTTGAGTCCGGCTCAGCCGATCTTGGTGATATTGGCAAGACGCGCCTTGTGCTGTTCGCCCGCGCGCTGAAGGAAGTGGCCGACAAGATTCCGCCCGAGATCCCATGGCTCCTGCAGGTGGACGGGCATACGGATCGGCGCCCGATCACCAACAGCCCGCGCTTCCCGTCAAACTGGGAACTCTCCGCCGCACGCGCGATCTCGGTCGTGAACTATCTGATCGAGCAGGGCCTGCCGGCCAATCGCCTCGCGGCCACCGGCTATGGTGAGTTCCAGCCGGTTGCCGATGGTAGCGATGATGATTCGCTTCGGCGCAATCGGCGGATCGAGCTCAGGCTGACCCAGCGTTAGCTTGCAGCCACGGCCCTTGGCGCGATGTCCTCCGCGCCAATGTTGAATTGTAGGGCGGCGAGCCGAGCATAGAGTCCGCCGGCCGCCATCAGCTCGGCGTGGCGCCCGATCGCGACGATGCGCCCCTCCTCCATGACCACGATCCGATCTGCCTTCTGAACCGTGGCCAAACGATGGGCGATGACGAGGGTCGTGCGCCCTTCCATCAGCTTCTCGAGCGCGCGCTGCACCGCCCGCTCGCTCTCGGCATCGAGTGCGCTGGTCGCTTCGTCAAGCAGCAGGATCGGCGGATTGCGCAAGATGGCGCGGGCGACCGCGATGCGCTGCTTCTGCCCGCCCGAAAGCCGCATGCCCTTTTCGCCGAGGAAGGTGCCGAAACCATCCGGCAACGCGTCGAGGAACGTGGCGGCATCGGCCGCTTCCGCCGCGGCGCGCACCTCGGCATCGCTCGCCTCCGGACGGCCATAGCGGATATTGTCCAAGGCACTCGCAGCGAAAATCACCGGATCCTGGGGTACGACGCCGAAGCGCGCGCGCAACTCGGCGGGCAGTGCCAGCGCGATATCGACGCCATCCAGATTGATCGAGCCGGATTGCGGGTCATAAAAGCGCAGCAGAAGGTTGAACACGGTCGACTTGCCGGCGCCGGACGGGCCGACCAGCGCGACACGCTCGCCCGGCTGGATGCTCAGATCGATGCCGGTCAGCGCCGGCGATCCCGGCCGCGAAGGGTAGCTGAAGGTGACGTGTCGAAATTCGAGTGACCCCTTGGCTGGGGACGGCAGGGCAACGGGATGCGCCGGCGGCTTGATTTCCGATTCCTGGCGGAGCAGCTCGGCCAGTCGTTCGGCCGCGCCGGCGGCATGTTGCAGGTCGCCATAGATCTCGGAGAGCGAGCCGACCGAGCCCGCAACGACGATCGCATAGAACATGAAGGCCAGAAGATCGCCGCCCGTCATGTTGAACGTGACGACGCTGTAGCTGCCGATCCAGAGCACGAGGCCGATGCCGCCAAAGACGAGCAGGATGACAAAGGCCGTGAGGAAAGCGCGCGCACGCACGCGGCGCACCGAGGTCCTGAACGTCTGCTCCACCTGCGCACCGAAACGCTCGGTCTCCAGGCGTTCATGGCCGAACGATTGCACCGTGTTGATGGCGTTCAGCGACTCCTCGGCACGCCCGGCCACGGCGGCAATCTGATCCTGGCTCGCGCGTGAGAGCCGGCGCACCTGGCGGCCAAAGACGAGGATCGGGAGCACGACGATCGGCACCAGAACCGCCACCAGCGCCGTTAGCTGGGGGCTGGTCACCAGCAGCATCACGATGCCGCCGAGCAGAAGCAGCAGATTGCGCAACGCCGACGATGCCTGGCTGCCGATCATGGTCTGAAGCAGGGTCGTGTCGGTGGTCAGGCGGGAGAGGATCTCACCGGTCTTGGTGACCTCGAAGAAGGCCGGTGAGAGCCTCAGCACGCGCTCGTAGACCGCCTTGCGGATATCCGCGACCACGCGCTCGCCGAGCCAGGAGACCAGGTAGAAGCGCGAAAAGGTCGCGACCGCGAGCACCACGACCATGCCGAGCATGTAGAGGAGCGCGTAGTGGAGAGAGCCCAGGTCGCTCGTGGACAGGCCCCGATCGATCAAGAGCCTGAGCCCAACGCCGAGCGCCAGCACCGAGGCGGCCGCGACCGTCAACGCGATCAGCGCGCCGATCATGGTCAGTCGGTAGGGCCTCAGGAACGCGCCGAGGTGGCGCAATGCCCCGATATTTCGGCTGCGCGGTCGGTCGCCGTCGTCCGTCCCGCGCCGTCCGCGCCCCTGCCTCGGCCCGAAAATGCTCATCCGCCCCCGCTCGGGCTGCCCCTCGCGCAACCCGCGCGCCCGTATATCAGCCCGGCCATGGCCCAACAAGGCGCGACCGGGCCCGAGAGGCGTGCCGGCTATGTTCCCGCAGCCGCTTGAAAGGAAGGCGCGGCCGCTATATAAAGCGCCCTCCCGCGGAGGAGCCGGTCATGAAAAAGGGCATTCACCCCGACTACCACGAGATCACGGTCGTGCGGACCGACGGCTCGCGCTACAAGACGCGCTCGACCTATGGCAAGGCGGGCGACACGCTGACGCTCGACATCGACACGCTGTCCCACCCGGTGTGGACCGGTGGCCAGCGCCGGCTGGTCGATTCGGGAGGTCAGCTCTCGCGCTTTAACAAGCGTTTCAAAGAGTTCGGGATCAAATCTTAAGTGCTGTTGAGGTCTTTCGCGGCCATTTCGGCTCCCGCGTCCGCTTGATCTTGCGCGAAGCTTGATATCCTGAGAAACTCAGAAAATTCAGGGATATAGATTGGTTTTTTCAGCTAATTGATTAGCTGAATCCAACGTCGCCCGTCATCGCAAGCGCGCCGTTCGCCCCCTCGGCCCAGAGGCTAGCGCCTTTGCCGTCCTCGTGCTGGCGCCCCGCCACGATGAACGGTGCCGTGTCAAAAAGCGGCGATACCCCTTTGAAATCGAGAGACTCGACTCGGGCGTCCGGCCGCTCGCGACGGACCAGATCGATGAGCAGGGTGGCGGTCAGCGGCCCGTGGACAATCAGCCCCGGATAACCCTCGATATCCTGGCAGTATTTCAGGTCGTAGTGGATGCGGTGGCTGTTGTAGGTGAGCGCTGAGTAGCGAAACAGGAGGACCGGGCTCGGGTTGATCGTGCGCCGCCATATCGCGTTTGACGGTGCGCTGAGCGCCGGCGGGGTCGGAGCGCCCTTGGCCGGCAGGTCGCGATAGACAAGGTCCTGCTCCTCCGAGATCGCGAGGCCACGTGAGGTAGAGATCTCGTGCACCACGGTCACGAACACGAGTTGGCCGGACTTGCCTTCCTTCTCGGTGACCGAGGCGATGCGGCTCAGACGCTGGACCGCCTCGCCCACCCGAGGCGGGTCGATAAAGCGGATGCGGCTGCCAGCCCACATGCGGCGGGGCTTGTCGATCGGCGGCAAGAACCCACCGCGTGCTGGGTGCCCGTCGGGGCCGACGCCGGCGAGCGGTGTCGATTCGTAGAAGAACATCCAGTGCCAGCAGGGCGGCAGCGGATCGCCCGGCTTGGGATCGGGGTCACCGCGATCGAGCGTCGCGGCGAGCCGGGCCAGCCGGTCGGCCGCGATGATGTCGGTGGTCACCCGCTCGCGCCCGACCCACGAGCCGAGCGCTGGTTTCGTATCCGTCATGGTCACTCCGCCTTCGAGAACTCGGCGCGTATCGCCGCCGCGTGCTGACCGAGCCCCGGCACGGGTGATGGCGCCGGCCTTGGCTCGCTGAAACGAACGGGCGGGGCGATCAGCTCGACCGGACCGCGCTCGTCCGTGATCGTCATCCGCCGCAGCTGGGGATGGGCGGCAAGCCCGTCAATGCCGTTGAGCCGGCCGAAGGCGATGCCGGCCTCGTTGAGCCTGATCGAGAGCCCCTCGATGTCGAACTTCGAGAAGGCCGCGACGATAAGCGCGTCGAGCGCCGGCCGATTGGCGACCCTCGCCGTGTGGTTCGAGAATCGCGCATCGCGCGCCAGCGCCTCATTGCCCAGCAGCTCGGCGCAGAAGCGCGCGAACTCCCGCTCGTTCTGAATCGCGATCACGATCTCCCTGCCATCGCCCACCCGGTAGGCGCCATAGGGGGCGATTGTCGGGTGGCTGAGGCCTGCCCGTACCGGCGGCCTGCCAGCATAGGTCTGGTGCAGGAAGGGATGGTTGAGGAGGTCCGCCAGCGCATCGAACAGCGACACGGCCACGCCCGAGCCCCGGCCCGTCCGCTCCCGAAGCGCGAGCGCTTCGAGCACGCCCGCATAGGCATTGAGGCCGGCCCCGAGATCGCCGATCGAGATGCCGACGCGCGCGCGCTCCTCCGCTGTGCCGGTCACCGAGACCAGGCCGGTCTCGCATTGCACGAGAAAGTCATAGGCCTTCATCTCGGCATAAGGCCCGGTCTCGCCATAGCCCGAGATGTCGCAGGTGATGAGGCGCGGATGTTTCGCCCGCAGCGCCGCCGAGCCGAATCCTACGCGCTCGGCGGCGCCGGGCGCGAGGTTCTGGATGAACACATCGGCGCGCGCGACCATGGTGGCGAGCAGCGTCGCATCGCTCGGATTCTTGAAGTCGAGCGTGATCGATTCTTTGCCGCGGTTGAGCGACACGAAATAGCTGCACGAGCCGTTGACCACCTTGTCGTAGTAGCGGCCGAAATCGCCCTCTGGCCGCTCGACCTTGATCACACGGGCGCCGGCATCGGCGAGCCGCATCGAGGCATAGGGCGCGGCCACCGCCTGCTCGATCGAGACGACCAGAACGCCGTCGAGGGGAAGCGCCATCGTCGCGCGTCAATAGGAGCGCGGCAACCCGAGCACGTGCTGCCCGAGATAGCCGAGAATCAGATTGGTCGAGATCGGCGCGACCTGATAGAGGCGCGTCTCGCGGAACTTGCGCTCGACGTCGTACTCCTCGGCGAAGCCGAAGCCGCCATGGGTTTGCAGGCACATATCGGCCGCGTGCCAGGAGGCCTCGGCCGCCAGCATCTTCGCCATATTGGCTTCGGGCCCACAGGGTCGCCCCGCCTCGAACAATGCGGCCGCCTTCCTCACCATCAGGGCCGCGGCCTGCATCTCGGCATAGGCACGCGCGATCGGGAACTGCACGCCCTGATTGGCGCCAATCGGCTTGCCGAACACGACGCGTTCCTTCGCGTAGTTCGTGGCCTTCTCGATGAAGAAGCGAGCATCGCCGATGCATTCGGCGGCGATGAGGATTCGCTCGGCGTTCATGCCATCGAGAATGTAGTGAAAGCCGCTGCCCTCTTCGCCCACCAAGGTCGACAGCGGAATCTCGAGATTGTCGAAGAAGAGCTCGGTCGTCGCATGATTGATCATGGTGCGGATTGGGCGGATGGTGAGCCCGTTCCCGACCGCGTGCTTCAACTCGATCAAGAATACCGAGAGGCCGTCCGTCCGCTTCTTCACCTGCTCCTTCGGCGTGGTGCGCGCGAGCAGCAGTAAAAGGTCGGAGTGCTCGGCGCGGCTGATCCACACCTTCTGTCCGTTCACCACATAGTGATTGCTGCGCTTCTCCGCCGTGGTGCGGAGCTGCGTGGTGTCGGAGCCCGTTGTCGGTTCGGTCACGCCGAAAGCCTGCAGTCGAAGCTCGCCCGAGGCGATGCGCGGCAGGTAGGTCTTCTTCTGCTCGGGCGAGCCGTGCCGCAGCACCGTGCCCATGGTGTACATCTGGGCATGGCAGGCGCCGCCATTGCATCCTGTGGCGTGGATCTCTTCGAGGATCGCGGCCGCCGAGCCGATGCCAAGACCCGAGCCGCCAAACTCCTCCGGGATCAAGCAGGCGAGAAAGCCCGCTCTGGTCAGCTCATCGACGAACTCGCCGGGATAGGCGCGCGCGCGATCCTTGGCGCGCCAATACTCGCCCGGATACTTCGAACAGAGGGCACGCACCGCGGCGCGCAGGTCGTCATGGTTGTTGTCGAGATCGATCAAGGCGCTCACGGCAGCTCGTTCACTCCACGGTCACGGATTTGGCGAGGTTGCGCGGCTGATCCACATCCGTGCCCTTGAGCACGGCGACGTGATAGGCGATCAGCTGCACGGGAATGGTATAGAGGATCGGCGCAACGAAAGGATCGACCTTCGGCATCTCGATCGAGGCCTGGGCATCGCGCCCAAGCCGCTTGATACCCTCCGCATCACTCAGGAACACGACACGGGCGCCGCGCGCGATCACCTCCTGCATGTTCGACACCGTCTTGTCGAACAGCGCGTCGGGCGGCGCGACGACGATGACCGGCACCTTGCCGTCGATCAGCGCGATCGGGCCGTGCTTCAGCTCGCCGGCGGCGAAGCCCTCGGCGTGGATGTAGGAGATTTCCTTCAGCTTGAGCGCGCCTTCGAGCGCGACCGGATAGCCCGTGCCCCGGCCGATGTAGATGACATCGCTCGCATGACGCAGCGATTCGGCCAGCGCCTCCAGCGCCTGATCATGACGCAGCACTTCGGTCGCGCGCGCGGGCACCTCGGCGAGCGCCTGGGTGAGCCGGTTCTCCTCCCGCGCACTGATGGCACCCTTGGCGCGGGCGAGCGCGATCGCGAAGCAGGCGAGCGCCGTCAGCTGGCAGGTGAACGCCTTGGTCGAGGCGACGCCGATCTCGGCGCCAGCGAGCGTGCGCAACACGACATCCGAGCCGCGCGCGATGGTCGACTCGCTCACATTGACCAGCGAGATCACGTGCTGGCCGGACGATTTCGCGAAGCGCAGCGCGGCCAGCGTGTCGGCCGTCTCGCCCGACTGCGAGATGAAGAGCGCCGCGCCACCCTTTTGCAGCGGCGGCTGGCGATAGCGGAACTCGGAGGCGATATCGACCTCGACCGGCACGCGCGCCAAGGTCTCGATCCAATAGCGCGCGATCAGCCCGGCAAAGTACGACGTGCCGCAGGCCACGATGGTGAGCCGCTCGACCTTTTCGAGCGCAAACGGCATCTCGGGCAGGCGAATGGCGCCGGCCGCGGGATCGTAATAGCCGTTCAGCGTCTCGCCGATGACCGCCGGCTGCTCGTGGATCTCCTTCTGCATGAAGTGGCGGTAATTGCCCTTGGCAACGACCAGGCCGTCATGCGCGGTCTCGCGGATCGCGCGCTCGACCTCGTGGCCGTGCTCATCACGGAAGGTTGCGCAATCGCGCCTCAACACCGCCCAGTCGCCCTCTTCGAGGTAGGCGACCTTGCGCGTAAACGGCGCAAGCGCCAGCGCGTCCGAGGCCAGCATGGTCTCGCCCTGATTGAAGCCGATCGCCAGCGGCGAGCCGCGACGTGCACCGATCACCAGGTCATGCCGGCCGGCGAACAGGATGCCGAGCGCGAACGCGCCTTCGAGGCGCTTCAAGGTCTTCTCGACCGCGGCCTCGGGATCGAGGCCCTGTTCGAGATAGTGATGCACTAGATGCGGCACCACCTCGGTGTCCGTTTCAGTCTCGAAATTGTGGCCCGCGGCGCTGAGCTCAGCCTTCAGGTGCTGATAATTCTCGATGATGCCGTTGTGCACGACCGCGACGCGCGTCGTCGCATGCGGGTGCGCGTTGGTCTCGGACGGGCGACCATGGGTCGCCCAACGGGTATGGCCGATGCCGACCGTGCCCTTGGGCGGGTTCGACTTCACCAATGCTTCCAGTCGCTCGAGCTTGCCCTCGGCGCGACGCAGCGCGAAGCCGCCGTTCGAGAGCAGCGCGACACCGGCCGAATCGTAGCCGCGATATTCGAGCCGCCTCAGGCCATCGAGCAGAATGGGGGCAGCCTCGCGATCGCCGATCACGCCTACGATGCCACACATGCTCAGCCCTCCTTTTTGACACGACGTTGCCGGCGCTGGGCGGCGGCGCCGGGCTTGACGATCTGCTCGCCGCGCGCGACCGCGATCGCGTCGGCGGGAACATCGCGAATGATGGTCGAACCAGCGCCGACAACCGCGCCGTCGCCGATCTTCACCGGCGCCACCAGCGCCGTGTTCGAGCCGATGAACGCGCCGGCGCCGATGTCGGTCTTCGATTTGGTGAAACCGTCGTAGTTGCACGTGATCGTGCCGGCGCCGATATTGGCGCCCGCCCCCACCCGTGCATCGCCGACATAACTCAGGTGATTGGCCTTGGCGCCTTCTTCCAGCGTCGCGGCCTTGAGCTCGACGAAATTGCCGACATAGGCCTTGGGTCCGACCACGCTGCCGAGGCGCAGCCGCGCATAGGGGCCGATGGTCGCACCGGCCTCGATGCGCACGCCCTCGAGATGGCAGAACGGCTTGATCTCGACGCCGTCGCCGATGACGACGCCCGGACCGAATACGACATTTTGTCCGACCGTAACGTCGCGCCCGATGGCCGTGTCCGCCGCGAGCCAGACGGTTGCGGGGTCGCTCAGCGTCACACCCGCCCCCAACATCTCCGCCCGTCGCCGCGCCTGATAGAGCGCCTCGGCGCGCGCAAGCTCGGCCTTGTCATTGACGCCGACGACCTCGTCCGTCGCGGCCTCGACGGCGATCGCGCCCAGGCCCTCTCTCCGTGCCAGCGCGACGATGTCCGTGACGTAGTATTCGCGCTTGGCGTTGTCGGCTTTGAGCGCCGCGAGCAGGCGCCACAAGACGGTGCTCTCGGCCGACAGGAGGCCGGCATTGCAGAAATCGATCGCGAGCTCATCCTGCGTTGCGTCCTTGGCTTCGACGATGCGCGCCAGGCTCCCCGTGGCATCGACGATCAGGCGGCCATAGGCGCCGGGCTCGGGCGGCCGCATGCCGAGAAAGGCGACCGCAAGCTTCGGCCGCGAGCGACGGGCCTCGACCAGGCGCGCGAGCGTCGCGGCGGTCACCAGCGGCACGTCGGCGCACAGCATCAGAACATCGCCGGTGAAATCCTTCAGCGCCGCCTCGGCGCACCGGAGCGCGTGGCCCGTGCCGAGGCGCTCCGCCTGCTCGACCATGATCGCCTCGGGGTCGAAGGCCTGGACCGCGGACCGCGTCGGCGCATCCCCCGGCCCGACCACCACAACCCGTGGGCTGGCGCCGAGCGCCTTGGCCACGACGAGCGCGTGACACACCATCGGCCGACCAGCGATCGGGTGGAGCACTTTTGGCAGAGACGACTTCATGCGCGTGCCCTGGCCCGCGGCCAGGATGACCGCGGCGAGGCGTTTCAGGGGGGCAGACGTGGTCGGAACAGGCATGGCGATTGTGTTCAGAGGCTTTTACCAGTCCTTCGGCCGGTTATGGTACGCCGAAACTTTGCCGATTCGAGGCTTCCATGCTCCCTGACGCCATCCTGCTCGATTTCGACGGTACGCTGGTCGACACCGCGCCCGACTTCATCGCGGCGCTCAACCGGCTTCTGGCCGAGCGCGGCCACCCGGCCGTAGCCCAGTCCGCCTTCCGCAACCTCGCGGGCGACGGCGCCAAGCGGCTCCTGATGCGCGCCCTCGACCATGTCGGCGTGCCGGTGCCGCCGGAGCCCAAGCTGATGCCAGAGGTCAAGCGCCTGATCCAGTACTATTATGAGGGCATGACGGTCGCGACCCGGCCTTTTCCGGGCGTGGTCGAGACCTTGACCTCGCTCCACCAGGGCGGCGCAAGCCTCGCCATCTGCACCAACAAGCCGCAGGCCCCGACCGACACCCTGATCGGCCATTTCGGGCTCGCGGCGCTGTTCGGCGCGGTGCTCGGCGGCGACACGGTGACCGCCAAGAAGCCGGACCCGCTTCATCTGCACGAGGCGCTGGAACGGCTCGGTCGCTCAGTCGACCGCGCCGTCATGGTTGGCGATTCTGCGACCGATGTGGCCGCCGCGCGTGCGGCCGGCGTACCGGTGGTCGTCGTGTCCTATGGCTACAGCCCCGTGCCGGCGCACGAGCTCGGCGGCGACGTGGTGATCGAGCATTTCAGCGAACTGCCAAAGGCGCTGCGACGGCTGTTTGGAAGGTGAGCGCGGACCGGCCATCCTTTCGCGCCACCCTCTCCTTTTTTCGTCATGGCCCGGCCGAGCCCGGCAAGGACCGGGCCATCCATGGATGGGGCTGCACTCGTTGATTGATGGATTCCCCGGTCGGCGCAGCGCCGCCGGGGAATGACGGCTGGCGGACATCGACCATCCATTCGCCGGCCTTGACCGGCCCGTCGTTGATGTCCGCGCCTTGACCGGCCGGTCGTTCATGTCCGCGCCTTGACCGGCGCGAGGCGATTCCCTATACCCGAGCGGTCCGCAAGGCAGGCAGGGCGCTTAGCTCAGCGGGAGAGCGTTCCGTTCACACCGGAGAGGTCAGTGGTTCAATCCCACTAGCGCCCACCACCATTTCGTTTGATATCAACCAATTGATTCGTTCCGCGAGCCTTTTGGGGTAACACGCGGGCATCAAGCGGCTTCAGTTTGCAACCATCCCCACCGAGACGTTCGCCGCAAGTTGGATCGGCTTCTTGGCTTCGCTGATCTAGAGCCTGGGCGCCCCGGCCGTACACGAGGATGGCTCGACAATCGCGGGCGGCGCTTCCGGTCGATCAACCCGTGGCCGCTCTGGGTGTTTCCGACTTCCAGCCGTAGATTGCGCCTCTGTTCCAATCCTTGACGAAGTCCTCGATCGAGTAGCCCCACGGGTTCTTCAGGTTCTCGTCGTAATACTCGAAGATGATGCCCTTGGGCGCGTGCATGGAGTAGATGAGGAGCGCGCCCTCGGGTCCGCCCCATTCGTCATGCATCAGTGCATCGATCGGAGCGAGCGCATACTCACCCTTCTTGCGCACGATCGATTTGGTCGAGCCGTCAGGCTGGAACTCCAAGAGATGCTGCTCGCCTTCGAGCACGACGGTCATCGTCGAGGCAATGTGGCGGTGCCGCCGGCAATGGCCATCCGGCGCAAACCTGATGAGCATGTCCAGGCGCTGGCTGGGCAGGTCGTAGCCCAGCAGGCTGTACTCGAAATCGACACGCGGCGTCTGGGCGTGGTCGACCACACGCCGCCACTCGATGGTCCTGGGATCAAAATGCTTGGAAACGATGGTCATCGGCTTTCCTCGGGCTTGCTCGGCCACAGCCCACCTTAGCGTGTACGCGCCGGAGAGAAAATCCCTCAGTGAAGTGGCCGGGATGCCCGGTTGCGCCGAAGTAAGAATCCCGCAGCAGGTATCCGTTTGCGTCTTGCGCAGAGGGCAAGGGATGAAGGCGCGGAGCTGTATGGGAAGGTCCGCCAAGCGGTCCTGATCAAGAGGATCAGTCGTCGGGAGGCGGCGCGTCGGTTCGGAATTGATCCGCGAACGGTGGCGAAGATGCCGGGGTTCTCAGCACCTTCCGGTCATCGGCCGGTCGTTCATGTCCGCACCTTGACCGCGGCGGGGCGATTCCCTTTACCCGAGCAGTCCGCACAGCAGGCATGGGCGCTTAGCTGAGCGGGAGAGCGTTCCGTTCACGCCGGAGAGGTGAGTGGTTCAATCACACTAGCGCCCACCATTCCACGCCGCTCGGCCGCAATCTCCTCTTACCTCCCCGCCCCCGCCAGCAGCTCCGGGTAGCGCGCGATCGACTCATCGACCTTCTGGGCGATGACGGAACCCGGCGTCTTCTCCCTGACGAAGACGGGCGAGAACACCTCAGGGCCAACGCCGTGGAGCCCGCCGATGCGGTCGAGCACGCGCACGATCTCAGGAATCGGGAACGCGCCCTCGCCCGGCCAGAGGCGACTGAAACACTCCTCCTCCAGGCTGTATTTGGCCGGCATCAGCCCATCGCAGAGCTGCACGCAGTGAATCAGATGGCCGGGCGTGTTCTCGAGCACACTCATCGGCGTGCTGCCGCGCACGAAGTGCGTCACGTCAAACACGATGCCACCATTCTTCGCGCCCGAGCGGCGGATGATCTCGAGCGTGTCTTCGAGCGTGCGGATACCCCACATGGGGATCGGCTCGATGTCGCACGAAATGCCGTAGGGCGCCGCCTTGTCACAGATCGCGCGATAGAAGGCGGCGATCTGGTCGAGGTTGTAGTGCCCCGGCCGCCACATCGCGTTGACGCTGAGATATTTGCAGCCGAGCGTTGCGCTCAGATCGAGAAAGAGGGTCGGGTCCAACGTCGTCAGCAGATTGTACTCATCACCGAAATTATGATCGCGCCAATCGGGCACCCAGGTGCAGAGCGGGTCGATCCGGCCGATGCGCACGCCCGCATCCTCGGCCATTTTCTTCATGTCTTTGAGCTTCAGCCCCGCGCGCGTGCAATCCGCCATGAAATGCGGTTGCAGCGAGAGTTCCTGAAAGCCGACCGCCTGCGCCGTCTTCACCTGCTCGGCGAATGGCAGATGGAAGATCATGGCCCAGGGCAAGGTGAAGGTGAGGTCGGGGCGCAGCTTCGGCATGGGTGACTATCCTTTTGGGCCGCAATGTCGGGCGAAATTGATGCCTCAACGCTTCATCACATCCTCGATCGCCTTCTTGAGGAAGATGACGTCGACCGGGTTGAGCGC
>VGET01000034.1 GCA_016869195.1 Alphaproteobacteria bacterium
TCGGGCCATCCAGAGCAGCGGCACGGTTCACGCCTGCGGCTCTGGATCGCCCGGTCGAGCCGGGCGATGACGAACAAGTGCACTGGTCGCGCGACGGCCACCAACCTCACACCACCGCCGTCACATCGATCTCGATCAGCATGTCCTGGTGTGACAGACAAGCGACGCCGATCAGCGTGCGCGGCGGCGGATTGTCCTTGCCGAAGGTCGCATGGATCACCTTGTTGAGCTCGTTCTGGTAAGACATGTCGGTGAGGTAGACGGTCATCTTCACGACATTCTTCCACCCGCCGCCCGCGGCCTCGAGCACCATCTTGAGATTCGCCATGGTGCGCTCGATCTGGCGCGCGAAGCCGCCCGCCATCCATGCGGCCTCCTCCTCGGGCACGTGCGGGTGTTTGTGATAGAGCGGGATCGGGCCGCAGCCTGCCATGTGGATCGTGCGGCCGCCCTCGACGGCGAAGGCCGGCACAAACGGCATGTTGTGCTCGGGCAGCGGCTGCTGCGGATGGATCGGCGTAATCTTCATAGCGTGTCCTCCTTATGGCGATGGGCTCGCGATCGTGCGTGGCGACCGGTGATGAAGGGAATACGCAAGGCTGACGGCGCCTTTGCTCGGCCCGCGACCAGCACGAGCGCCAGAATCGCGAGCGCATAGGGAATCATCACGAAGAACTGGTAGGGGATGTCAGGTGCCGCCGTCTGCAGCCTGATCTGCAGCGCCTCGGCAAGCCCGAAGAAGAAGACCGCGGCCATCACGCCCAAGGGGTTCCAGCGGCCGAACACCACGCAGGCAATGGCGATGAAGCCGCGGCCCGCGACCATGTTCTCGACGAAGCCCGAGAGCGCCGCGATCGAGAGATAGGCGCCACCCATCGCGGCGAGCGCGCCGCCGAACATCGTGCAGAGGAAGCGCAGCCGATTGACCTCGACGCCTGCGGCGTCCGCCGCTTCCGGCGCCTCGCCCGCCGCGCGGATCGACAGCCCGAGGCCGCTGCGCTTCAGCGCCCAGCCGAGCGCAAGCGCGAGCCCGAGCGCCATGTAGACCAGCAGATGGTGATCGAACACGATCGGCCCGAGGCCCGGCACCCCGGTCAACGGTCCGAAATCGACGCGCTCGAAGGTGGGCACCGCGGTGAGCTGGGACGACGAACCAATCGTCACCCGATAGCCGAAGCCCGAAAGCCCGAGCCCGAGCACGATGAGCCCGATGCCGGAGACGATCTGATCCACCTTCAGGATCACGCAGAAGAAGGCGTGGAGCGCGCCGAGAATGGCGCCGGCGCCGATCGCGATGAAAAGGCCACCCCAGGGCGAGCCGGTCGCGACCGCGCCGAGCACGGCCAGGAACGCGCCGACCAGCATGATCCCCTCGATGCCGACATTGAGCACGCCCGCGCGCTGCGTCACGGTTTCGCCGAGCGCGGCGTAGAGCACGGGCGTCGTGAAACGCACCGCGCTCGCCAGGAGGCCAATGAGGAAGATCCAATCCATCAGCCTCGAGCCGCCGATCGCCCAATGGAGGCCACGGCTCCACCCCCACCCCTCCCTCCCCCGTCAAGGGGGAGGGGGCATGAGGGAAATGCCGCAGATTTATAATGTCCCCTCCCCCCTTGAGGGGGAGGGTTTGGGTGGGGGGTCCTCTTGACTTGCACGATGCCTCACACCGCCTCGGGCGTGATGGCGCGGGCGCGCCCGCGCATGTAGGAGAGATAGAGGAAGGCCAGAATCACGATGCCCTGGATGATCCAGACCAAGGGGAATGGAATGCCGATCTGGCGCTGCATGGCGCCGGAACCGACATGCAGCACGCCGAAGAGGAGCGCGGTCAGCGGCACGAAGCGTGCGTCGAGCCTGGCCAACAGCGCGACCGCGATCGCGGTGATGCCGTAGGACGGTGCGAAGTCATCCTGCAGGCGGCGGTGCACGCCCGCGATCTCGATGCTGCCGGCGAGCCCGGCGAGGCCGCCGCTCAGGCCCATGGCGAGCACGATGAGCGCGCGATCCTTGAGGCCGCCATAGCGTGCGGCCGGCGCACTCAGGCCCACGACCTTGAATGCGAAGCCAAGCGCTGAGCGGTTGAGCAGCAGATAGACAAGCGCGACCGCCGCCGCCGCAATGTAGAAGCCCTCATGGATGCGCGTGCCGGCGATGATGACGTCGAGGCTCGCGCTCGGCGGCAGCGCATCCGAGCGTGGAAAGATCGCCATGGTCTCCTGCAGCGGGCCGCGGATCATCCAGGCCAGCAATTGCAGCGCGACATAGTTGAGCATGATCGTGACGATGATCTCGCTCGCGTTGTAGCGCGCGCGCAAATGCCCGGCGAGCGCGCCATAGAGCCCGCCCGCGAGCGCGCCGGCCAGAAGCGAGAGCGGCACCGCGAAGTAGGATGGCCAGCCCGGCAGCGCGAGGCCGAGCGCGACCGAGACGATCGCGCCCACCATGATCTGGCCGTCAGCACCGATGTTGAACGCGTTGGCGCGGAACGCGACGCAGAGCCCGAGGCCCGCGAGCGTCAGGGGGATCGCGCGCACCACGACCTCGGAGAATCCGATCGCATTGCCGAGCGTGTAGCCGAACAGCACCGCGAAGGTGTCGAACGGATTCTTGCTGGCGAGCACGATGAAGAGCGCGGCGACGCCGAACGCGGCAATGACCACAACGAGCGCCCCGCCTCCACCGACAAGCGCACGCCGCGCGTCGAGCGTGTGGGTCATGAGCCGCTCATCCAGTGGCCGATCTCGGCGAAGCTGGACTCAGCCACGGCGATCGGCCCCTTGAGGCGCCCGTTCGCGACGACCATGATTCGGTCGGCAAGCGCCCAGAGCTCGGCAAGATCGGAGGACACGAGCAGAATGCCGACGCCCGCATCGCGGCGCTCGAGCAGGCGCTCCTGCACGAAGGCGACGGTGCGCACATCGAGCCCGCGGGTCGGCTGCGCCGCGATCAGCACGCGCGGCTCGGTCGACAGCTCGCGCGCCAGGACGAGCTTCTGTTGATTACCGCCGGAGAGCGTGCCGATCGGCGCGCCGGCCCCCGGCGCCATGATGTTGAAGCGCTCGATAAGGCTGGTTGTCAGCGCGAGCGCGGCGCGGCGATCGACGAGACCATGGCGCCGGAACGCAGGCTCACGGAGGCGCGTGAGCAGCACATTGTCGCTGAGGCTGAGCGCCGGCACCATCGCGCGGGCGTGACGATCCTCCGGCACGAAGGCGAGGCCTGCCGCACGGAGCGCACTCAGGCGCGCGTCACCTGGCCGCGCGTAGAGGTGCTTCACGCGACCACTTGCAGGTTCTGCGAGACCCGTGATGGCGTCGATCAGCTCGTGCTGGCCATTGCCCTCGACCCCGGCGAGGCCGAGGATTTCGCCCGCACGGAGCGTGAAGCCAACATCCTCGAGCCGTCGGTCACCGCGGCCGAAGCGCACGGTAAGATTCTCGACCTCGATCAGGGGCGCGCCGATCGCGTGCTCGGCCGAGCGGCTTGGGGCCGCCACATCTCCGCCGACCATGAGCCGCACAAGCGCTTCCCGCGATAGATCCGCGACTCGCCCCTCGCCCGCGACGCGGCCTTGGCGCAGCACGACCGCGCGATCACACGCGCCGAACACATCGTCCAGACGATGGGAGATCAGGATCACGGCGACGCGGCGCGCGGCCAAGCGCTTGACCACGCGGAACAGGCCATCTCGCTCGTCTTCCGCCAGCACCGCGGTCGGCTCGTCGAGAATCAAGATGCGCGGCTCGCGTGCCAGCGCCTTCAAGATCTCGATTCGCTGCTGGCTGCCAATATCGAGCGCGCCGACCGGCGTATCGAGCGGCACACTCAGATTGAGCTCGCTCGCCAGCGCCTCGAGCCGCGCTTTCAAAGGCCGGAGCCTGAGACGGCCGCGCGTGTGGCGCGGATCGCCGAGCGCGATGTTCTCGAGCGCGCTCAAGGTGGGCACCAGGCGGAAATGCTGGTGCACCATGCCGATGCCCGCCTCGAGAGCATCCTTCGGCGCGTGGAAGCGCATGGTTGCGCCACCGAGCACGATCTCGCCTTCATCCGGCGTCGCGAGGCCGGAGAGAATGTTCATCAGGGTCGACTTGCCGGCGCCATTCTCGCCCAGAAGCCCCAGCACCTCGCCGGCCTGAAGCGAGAGCGACACCCCGTCATTGGCCACGACGCCCGGATAGCGCTTGGTGATGCCCGTGAGGGAGAGGATGGGCGCCGTCATGGCAGGCACTGAATCTAACCTCATCCTTCGAGACGCGCCCGGTGGGCGCTCCTCAGGATGAGGGCAAAGGATGCGGTGCAAATTGCCGCCTCACCCTGAGGAGCCGGCGTCTCGAAGGGCGAGGCGATCGAGACGCCCAGTGTGGCCGCCCCACCCCCACCCCAACCCTCCCCCATCGAGGGGGAGGGATTCGGACGGGATTGCCCCGATCGCGTCACGTCGGCTCCGATTTCGGCCCCGGCAAGATCAAACGAGCGAGCTGCTCTCGTGACGATGGACCCGAACCTTCCTGCCCCTCCCCCCTTGTGGGGGAGGGTCAGGGTGGGGGGTGAGAGCAATGAGCGCTGGCTGATGCTACCGAATCTTCGGCAGATCCTCGACCTTGCCGGCCTTGATGTCCTCGATCAGCTGGCTGATCTTGACCTTGGCATCGGCCGAGAGCTTCTCCTCGAACTTGCCATAGGGCGCGAGCCCGATGCCGCCCTCGTTCAGGCCGAGCAGGTAGTTCTTCGGCTCGATCGAGCCGTCAAGGATCTTGGCGATCGCCATGTCGATATTGACGTCCATGTTGATCAGCGCGGTGGTGACGATCGTATCCGGCGCGAGCCCGGCGGCATCGAATGCGGTGCCGATCGCCATCACGCCCTTCTCCTTCGCGGCGTCGATGGTGCCGAGCACGTTCTCATTGCCGGTCGAAGTGACGACGTCGGCGCCCTTCTCGATCAGCGAGAGCGTGATCTCCTTGCCCTTGGCGACATCGGAGAACGAGCCGACATAGGCCGAGAGCACCTCGGCCTTCGGGTTCATGCGCTTCGCGCCATTGGCGAAGCCCTCGTTATACTCCTCGATCACCGGCACCGGGATGCCGCCGACATGGCCCATCTTGCCCGACTGGCTCACGAGCGCCGCGACCGCACCCGCGATATAGCCGGCATCGCCCCAGCGATTGTCGAAGCTTGCAAGGTTTGGTGCGCCGGCGACCTTCGCCGTATTCACGATGAACCAGGTCTTCGGGAAATCCTTGTGGATCTTCATCGCGGGCTCGGCGAACTGGAAGCCGTGGCCGATGACGACGTCATAGCCGTCGCGCGCATAGGCCAAGAGCGCTTCCTCGACCTCGGCGAAGGCCGTGTTCTCGCGGATCGAGACCTCGATCTTGTACTTCGACTTGGCCGCCTCGATGCCCTTGTTGGCCGCCGAGTTGAACGTGCCGTCGGTGATCGGGCCGGGCAGCACGAGCGCGACCTTCAGTGGCTTGTCGGCCGCAAAGCTCGCGATCGGCACCATCAGCGCGATCGCGAAAATAAGTCCCATTAGTTTTTTCATCCTTACCTCCCTGTGATGGCTTGGCCGCGGGCCGCCGCGCGCGGGCTCAACAGACTGAGCACCTCACCGACGGTCAACACGTCACCGAATTGTTGGATCATGGTTTCAAGCGTGGCGCGATGCTCGTCGTCCGAGAGCGCGGCGCACGCGTCCGACACCATGACCACGTTGAAGTCGAGCATCATGGCGTCGCGCGCGGTGGATTCGCAGCACACGTTCGTCTTGGTGCCGCCGATCAGGAGATTGCGCACGCCATGGCTGCGCAAAATGCGCTCAAGCTGCGAGGAGCCCGGGATCAGCGCGCTATAGCGGTTCTTGAAGACAAAGAGATCATCGGCGTTCGGCTCTAGCGCGGGCCAGAGCTTCTGGCCCTCCCCTCCCGGCGCCAGGCTCTCGATCGTGCGCTTGCGCACTTCGGCCGCGACGAACACCTCGAAGAAGCCGTCCCAATCGCTGCCGTGGCGATCATGGGTGTTGGCGTGCGTGACCCAGATGACGAGTCCGCCGGCCTCACGCAAGCCCGCGGCAAGGCGGTTGATCGCCGGCACGATCTCGCGCGCCATCGGCACCTCGGCCGGCGAGCCCGGCTGCACGAAGGTGTTCTGCATGTCGATGACCAGAAACGCGGTCTCGCTCGCATCGAGCCAATCGAACAGATGCACGCGCCCGCGCCGGCGCGTCACCCGTTCGATGATTTCCTGCCTGATCCCGACCCGATGCACCTGTCGTCTCCGGTCTATTGGCCGCGCGTCACCCCCACCCTATCCCTCCCCCGCAAGGGGGGAGTGGAAAAAGGCAAGGTCGAACCACAGCGCGCACCTTAACACCCCCTCCCCCCTCGTCGCGCTCCGCGAGCGCGTGGCGCTCGACGGGGGAGGGTCGGGGTGAGCGTGGCGATTCCGGCGTTCGATACTAGCGAGACCATCAGGCCCCGACCACGTCATCGAGGAAGGGGTCGCCGGCGAGCGCGGTTTCAGTGTCCAAGAGGGCGCCGCAGTTTGGGCAGCAGAACTGGCGGAGCCTAACCGCCGCGCCCGCGCTATAGGCCTTGCCGCCCGCGCCCTTCATCGGCCGCTCGACGAGCCTGGCCGCCGCTTTCCACGGCGTGCCGGCTTGCGCCAGATCGTGCCCGCAGGCGCGGCAGCGCACCCGGCCATCCTCCTGCACGAGCCCTTCGGAGAGGCGGCGGCTCATTCCGCCGCCTCGGTCAGCAGGCGCCCACGGCGAAGGGTCTTGCGCCGCTCGGCGGTCGCGCCTTCGTCCACCCGGCCATCAGCCTGAAGCACGACGCCATAGACCGCCTGGGCCGCTTCAGCCGAAACTAGATTGGCGTGCACATCGGCCGCGACCCGCGCGGGCTCGCGCTCCAAAGGATCGCCATAGCCGCCGCCGCCGTTCCAGCGCACATAGAGCGCGTCCTTGCCCATGAGAGGGAACACGCCCCAGGTGACCGGCTCCTTGCGGCCCGGCAGCTCGTCCAGAGCCTTGGCGAAGCGCGCGTCGCGATTGTCGCCGCCGGCCTCGTCCTGATGCACCCAAATGTATGAGTTCGGCGCGCCGGGATAGCCGCCGTTCAGGCCATCCGACATGGGAAACTCGGCGCCCTTGCCCGACACCACATAGTGCAGCCCGCCATCCGGCGCATCGTGCGGCGTGATCGCAAGCTCACAGCCGGCGCCGCCGCGATGCCGACCGGGCCCGCCAGAATCGATCATCCGACGGCGGAACAGATAGCGGATCGGGAACGCCGCCTCCATGGTCTCGACATTTGCCATTCTTGAGATCGGGTTCGGGATCTCGCCGCCGACATCGATGCCGTCGGCGAAGCTGCGGGCACCACCGGCGCCGGCGAAGGTCTCGGTCAGAATGCCGATCGACTGGCCGCCGCGCTGATTGCGCCCGAACATGAAGATCGCGAAGTGATTGGCATGCCACACCGCGGTCGCCTCATCGGCATAGAGCTCGCTCGCGGAAAGCATCTTGCCGATGGTCGCGCAGGCTGCGTTGTTGACCGACTGGATGGCACCGACGGTCGCCACCGACACCGGCGCCGGGCGCCGGCAGTTCACGACCGTGCCCTCGGGCGCGATCATCGTGATCGGCTTGATCACACCCTCGTTCCAGGTGATGTCGTAGCAGAGCAGCGGAAAGAGTGGCGCGAACAGCCCGCCGAGCGAGGCCCATTGGGTACAGTTGATCGCGTGACGCGATTGCGGGCTCGAGCCGGTGAAATCGAACACCAGGGAATCGCCCGCCTTGGTCATCGCGAGCTCGACCCGATGCACCTCGCCCTTCACGTCCATGAACTGGCGCGAGCGCCAGGTGCCGTCGGGCAGCTCGCCAAGCCGCTTGCGCAACAGGCGCTCGGACTGGCCGATCAGCTCGGCGCACGCTTCATCGACCGTGGCCACGCCGTATTTGTGGATCAAGGCCAGCATGCGGTCCTTGGCGACATTGTTGCACGCGATCATGGAGCGCAGATCGAGCGCCACCATCTCGGGCGAGCGCACCATGTTGAGCAGCGTGTCGAACACGTCTTGCCTGAGCACGCCGCGCTCGACCAGCCGGATGCCGGGCGAGGAGAAGCCCTCGGTGTAGATGTCGGGTGATTCCGGGCTGAAGCCGCCGGGGTTCATCGCGCCGATGTCGTAGACGTGGACGAAACACGCGCTCCACGCGACCAGCCGCCCCTCATGATGGATCGGCGCGATCAGGTAGATGTCGGATGTGTGCAGCGCTGCGGTGTAGGGGTCGTTGAGCAGATAGACGTCACCCTCCTCGATGCGCCCCGAGAACCTGCGGATCACCGCCTTGCAGGCCTCGGCGGCGCTTGTGAGGTGGTGCAGGAATCCGACGCCACCCATCAGCAGAGAGCCGTCCGCCCGATAGAGCGAGACCATGAGGTCGTGGCCCTCATTGGTGATCGCGCTGCCGGAAACGTGCTTCAAGGTGATCACCGCCTCCTCGACGACGCGGAAGAGCCGGTGGCGGATGATCGAAAAGGTGATGGGGTCCATGATCATGCGTTCCAATTCGAGCGAGAGTATTGCAACTCCACCCCCACCCTACCCTCCCCCCTCTAGGGGGAGGGGAAGAATGGGAGCATCGAGCCATCCGCTCACGTGTTGGCGCGGCGCTGATTTTTCGCGAATCTAGTCACCAAGCCACTCCCATCACCTCTGTCGGCAGTGCGTGTTTTTTGCGGACCCAGCTATTGAGCGCCCCCATAGCTCCCTCCCCCCTTGAGGGGGAGGGTTGGGGTGGGGGGGGGTCAGGCGAAGGCCACTCATCTTCACGTTCAACCCAGCTCGATCACGATGTTGCGCAGCGCGTCCATGCGCGCGGTCTGCGCGTCGGGCACCACGATCGTGGTGATCGGCGTGTGGATCACCGCCGGCCCCGCGACCAAATTGCCCGGCACCAGCCGGGTGAAATCATAGATGTCAGCAGGCGCCATGGCATCCTTGGCCTCGCTGTAGACGGCGCGTCGGCCGATCCTGGCGCCCGAGGAATCCGGCGAGTTGAGGCTTGCCGGCTCGATGGTCGGCCGCGCCATCAGGCCGCGCGCGGTCAGGCGAAACAGCGTCATCTCAATGCCGGCCTCGCGATAGGCCGAGCCCGCGCCATATTTCCGCTCATAGAGCGCCTCGAAATCATCCACGAGGCGCACGAGCCCGCTGGCATCAAGTGGCGTCTCGGCGCGCACCGTCGTCGTCACCTCATGCACCTGGCGCGAATAGCGCAGATCGATCGACCAATCGAGGCTCAGGCGATCGCCGGCAAAGCCCTCGCGATGGAGGGTGCCCAGCGCGCGCTCGACCATGGGCGCGAAGAGATCATTGACCGCCTCCGGCGGCGAGGGCACCGGCAGCACCGCCGCGTGGGTGTATTCGTGCACGATATCGGCCGAGACCAGGCCGAAGGCGCAGTGGACCGAGGCAGTGTAAGGCACGATCACCTTACGCACATTGAGCTCGCGCCCGAAGGTTGCGGAGAGCAGCGCGCAGGTGCCGCCGAAGGAATGCAGCACGAAGTCGCGCGGATCGAGCCCGCGCTCGACCGTGATCTCATGGATCAGGTCGGTGATCTGCGCCGCCGCGATGCGATAGATGCCGAAGGCCGCGGCTTCGACCGAGCGGCCGAGCGGGCGCGCGATCTTCTCGTCGAACACGCGGCGCGCGGCCGAGAGATCAAGCTTGATCGAGCCGTCGAGGAAATGATCGGCATCCATATAGCCGATCAAGGTCATGACATCGGTCAAGGTCGGCTCGGTGCCGCCCCGGCCATAGCAGACCGGCCCCGGGCTCGCGCCCGCGCTTTGCGGGCCGACGCGCGGCACCTTGGTTTCCGGGTCGAGCGCCACGATCGAGCCGCCGCCCGCGCCGATCGAAACCACCTCGATCTTGGGCGCGGCATAGTGATAGCGATCAACCAGCGGCTCGCGCGCATAGCCGAACGCGCCGCCCTGGATGACGCCGACCTTGAACGTGGTGCCGCCCATGTCGCAGGCGATGATGTCGGCATCGCGCATCAGGCGGCCGAGATAGCGCGCGCCGATCACGCCGGCCGCGGGACCGCTCTCGATCATGCCGACCGCGAGATTCGCCGCCTCGCGCGCCGGCAACAGGCCGCCATAGCCTTGCATCACCATGACCGGGCCACGGTAGCCGGCGGCGCCAAGCTTGGACTCGAGGCTTTGCAGGTAATCGCGGCTGATCGCGCCGGCATAGGCGTTGATCACGGTGGTCGAGGAGCGCTCGTACTCGCCCGGCACCGGCGCGACCTCGCTCGAGAGCGTGACATAGACGCCGGGGGCGACTCGTTCGATCAGCGCTCGCAGCTTGCGCTCGTGAACCGGGTTGTAGAACGACCAGAGGAGTGAGACCGCGAGTGCCTCCACCCCCCTCTCCTCAATCAAAAATCGTATCGCTTCCTCGGCGGATGTTTCCTCCAGTTCACGAAGCACCGCCCCCTTATAGTCAACCCGCTCGGCCACGCCCTTGATCGCCGCCGGATCGACCAGCGGGGTCGCCCGGTCGGTCTTCACCGGGTGCTTGATCCGATCCTCCGAAAGCCCACTCCAGCGGCCATAGGCGCCGCGCGTGATGAGCAGCGTGTCCTCGAAGCCCTCGGTGGTGAGAAGCCCGGTGCGCGCGCCCGAGCGGGTCAGGATGGCGTTGTCGACAACGGTCGAGCCGTGCACGAAAAGCGCGGTCTCGACCAAAAGGGCCGTGCACGCGAGCCCCATCGCGCGCGCCGCGACGTCGAGCGAATCGAGCACGCCGTCGGCGAAATGGGGCGGCGTCGAGAGCGCCTTGCCGAGGTGGATCGGCTCGCCCGCCGCAAACACCACGGTGTCGGTGCAGGTGCCACCGACATCGCTGGCCACGATATAGCGGGCGCGCTCGCCCATTCGCCTCACCCTCTCCCCGAGTCCAAGCCACCTCAGCCACTCACTTGAAGCGGTTGATTTGGCGTTCAAATCACCGTTACGCGCCAGGTGAACCGGCGTCAAGCCGGCAATTGTTCTAGGCTGGCTGGCAAGCGTCCGAGCCCTAAGTCCGGCCTAGAGCGCCGTTAACTGACATGAAACATGTGATTTATGTTAACAATTGATTTGAACTCTTGTCCTGCGGTATGAAATCGCTAAATTCTCGGCGGGTTTTTTCAGGTCAGACCAAGCGCCAGCAGGGCTGGGATTGGTGCCCCGTGGGACCTGATCGCGCCGGGTGAGCCCGCCCGCCATTGACAAAAGTTCAAGCCGCTTCAGCCGGACCGCCCCCGGCTCATGCGGCGACATGCCGATGAGGACGCAACGTGAGCCGCACGAATTGGAGCTTCTATCCGATCTCTGGTCCCAGGGCCTATGAGGAGGTGGTCGATCAGATCACCTTCGCCATCCGCTCGGGCGCCTACAAACCCGGTGATCGGCTGCCGCTGGTCGAGGAGTTGGCGCTCACCATGCAGGTCTCGAAGCCGACCATCGGCGAGGCGATCAAGGTGCTGAGCCGCGCCGGCGTGCTGGTGGCCCAGCGCGGCGCGAGCGGCGGCCTCACCATCGTGAGCGATCAGATCCCCGAGACGCTGGTGATGCGCCGCGCCTCCGGCTGGCGCGAGGCCGCGCTGAAGGAGCTGGTCGAGGCGCGCCGCCCGATCGAGATGCAGATCGTGAAGCTCGCGGCCGAGCGCGCGACCGAGGAGGACTTCAAGGCCCTCGCCTATTCGGTCGAGCAATTGAAGTCGCTCGGCACTGTGCAAGGCATGCGGCGCATGTATTACGAGAACCTGTTCCATTACGACCTCGGCCGGGCCGCGCGCAGCGAGCTGCTCGCCTTTTATCAGCACCAGATCCTCGAGCAGCTGACTCTCCTGATCAGTGACTTTTTCGCGCGCACCATCGATGTCGGCGTCACGGTCGACATGCACATGCGCACGCTCGAAGCGCTCAAGCGCAAGGACATCATGGCGCTCGAGCGGATCACCGATGAGCACCTCATGATGTTGGAAAACAGCGACTTCGTGCGCGACCATGCGCCGGAGCGTCTGCCCCGTCGCGCGATGGGATAAATCGGCCCACCCTCCAATTCAGTTGAGCGGGCGCCAACGGCAAGCGAGAATGAGACCATGGCGACGCGCTCGGAAACGGATACCACCGGCCTTTCCCGTCTGATCCAGGCGCGTGACGGCATGCGCATGCCGGCCTTCGGCATCGGCACCTGGCATATGGGCGAGAGCACGAGCCGAAAGGCCGCCGAGCTCGCCTCGCTCAAGCTCAGCCTCGAGCTCGGCGTGCGCCTGATCGACACCGCCGAGATGTATGGCAGCGGCGGCGCGGAGGATATCGTGGGAGACGCCGTGCGGGGCCGGCGCGAGCAGGCCTTCATCGTCTCCAAGGTGATGCCCCACAACGCCTCGCGCGGCGGCACAATCCGCGCCGCCGAGGCGAGCCTCAAGCGCCTGCGCACCGACCATATCGATCTCTATCTCCTGCATTGGCCGGGCTCGCACCCGCTGGGCGAGACCATCGAGGCGTTCGAGACGCTGAAGGCGAGCGGCAAGATCCGCCACTACGGCCTCAGCAATTTCGACGCGGATGCCATGGCCGCCGCGCTTGGCACCAAGAGCGGCCAGAAGATCGCGTGCAATCAGGTGCTCTACAATCTGGCGCGGCGTGGCATCGAGGGGCGGCTACTGCCCTGGTGCGCCAAGAACGACGTCGCGGTGATGGCCTATTCGCCGCTCGATCAGGGCCGGCTCGCAATGAAGCCCGGGCTCAAGGACGTGGCCCAGCGGCATGGCGTGACGCCCGAGGCGATCGCGATCGCCTGGACCATGCGTCAGCCCCATCTCTGCACGATACCGAAGGCGACCTCGCTCGATCACCTGCGCGCCAACATCGCGGCCGCCTCGCTCAGCCTGAGCGCCGGGGACCTCGCTGCGCTCGATGCCGACTACCCGGCCCCAAAGGGCCACCAGCCGCTCGAGATGCTCTGAACCGACCGGCTACTTCGCAGCCTTCGCCCGGCGACGCGGGGCCGGCGGTGCGGCCCGGTGCGCGACCGCACGACGGCGAGCGGGCGCGGCCGGCGCCGCCTTGGCGCCCGAGCCCTTGCCCTGCTCGGCGATCGGGAAATTGAGCTCGATCGTGATGTCGTTCGGGTCCTTGAGGAACAGCTGGATCATGTTCTGCTCAGGGACCAGCCGCTCGCGCATCTCGATCTTGTTGCGCTTCAAGAGCGTGCGCGTCTTCTCCACGTCGTTCGCGACGAAGGCGATGTGGTCGATCGCGCCGGTGCCGCCATTCACCTCGACCATCTTGGTGTCCTTGCCGAGATAATAGGTCTGGCCGGTATTGCCCATTTTGCCGGCGAGGTGGATGCACGGCACGTTGCCGAGGTAGAGCCAATAGCCCGGGAAGGGGAATGGCGGGCGGTAGCCCTCCTTCATGCCGAGGATCTTCACATAGAAGTCCCGCGTCTCCTTCGGGCGCTCGGAGATGACGAGAACATGCTCAAGACGATTGATCGGCATGGCGGACGACCCCTTCTATCGCCGGTCTGACGCTCCCGAATCTGATCACGCCGTAGCGAGGGGTGCAACGGTCCCGTTGCCGCAGGAGCGGGCCAACAAGCGCTGCACCCTTACCTAGCTGATATAGACCGGCCCGGTGCCGCGGCTCTTGATCTTGCCTTCGCGCGCCAGCGCCATCACCTCGCTCAAGTCACCCAGGAATTCATCGACGATCGCGCCGTGCCGGGCATTCAACTGCAACTCGAGCGCCCGCGGCTCCTTGCCGCGCGCAAACAGCCAGCCGCGATCGCCGAGCCCATCGCCGACCGCATAGGCATCCACCTCATCGGTCACGACCGTGAAGTGGGCGCCCTCGGGCTTGCCGAGAATGTGGATGCCGCCGATGCGCTCGAAGCCCTCGCCGATCCGCCGCTTGCTCTCGAGCATGGCGGCGACCCGCTCGCGATAGCCCGCCCGGCCGAGATAGCGCATGACGGCGTAGGACGACGCCACCGCGCCGCCATTGCGCGAGCCGGCGACATTGGCGGTGTAATAGGTGCCGCCGGGCCAGGCATCGAAGGTGAAGCCCTGGTGCTTGGCGAGCGCTTCGTTGCGGATCATCAGCACCGAGGCGCCACGGCCCGAATAGCCGTATTTGTGCAGATCCGCCGACATGGATGACACACCGGGCAGGCCGAAATCGAAGTCCGGCACCTTGTGACCGAGCTCGCGCACGAAGGGCAGCACGAAGCCGCCGACGCAGCCATCGACGTGGAGCCAAAGCTCGTGTGCCTGCGCGAGCGAGCTCAGCTCCGGCAGGGGATCGACGATCGCGAGCGGATAGGGCGGCGCGGAACCGACCAGCATGATGGTGTTGGCGTTGATCGCGCGCGTCATGCCCTCGAGATCGGCCCGATGATCCGGGCTCGAGCTCATCCGCACCACCTTCAGCCCGAGCAGCTCGCCCGCCTTGGTGAAGGCCGGATGCGCGGTGCGCGGCACGATCATCTCGGGCACGGCGACGCGCGGCTTGGTCGCGCGCGCCCAGTCCCGCGCGGTCTTGACTGCCATGAGGATGCTTTCGGTGCCGCCGGTCGTGATGCTGCCGACCGCGCCCTCCGGCGCATTCAGCATCTCGCCGACCATCGCCACCACGCCCTCTTCGTATCTTCGGAGCGATGGATAGGACGTGCCGCTATAGATCACATTGTCGCCGATGTGCGCGAGGTAGGCCGCGTTGACGACCTGGGTCACGTCATCGCCGGCGTCGTAGGCGGCGCGCAGATTCTTGAGCTCGTTCCAGGGCCGGTCCTTGCGGCGGAACTCGTCCATCTCCGCATCAAGCGCCGCGCGATCGAGCCCGCGATCGGAGAATCGTCGATTGGAGCCTTGCGTCATGGCCGTTCCCACACCCCCTCGGCCCTTGGCCGAGCCGGCCGCGGCGCCTCATGGGCTCTTAGCACCCGCGAGGCGAAATTTCCACCGCGCGAGGTGCCGGCTCAGGCGGCCAGCGCGGCCGAGAGGGTGGCGAGACGGAGCGGCTTGGTCAGATAGGTGATGCCGGGAATACCGAGCGCGGTGGCGAGTTTGCCGGTTGAATCGGCGTAGTGCGGGTTGTAGCCGGTGACGAGGATGATGCGTGCCTTGGTCTGCTGCAGCGCGAGCCAGCGGGTGAACTCGACGCCATCGGCCTCGGGCATCACCACATCCAGCAAGATGACGTCGGGCTGGAAGCGCTTGTAGATCTCGCGCGCCTCGAGACCGTTGGTGGCCATTTCGACCTCGTAGCCGAGCCCTCCCGCCGCGTCCCTGATGTACTCGCGGAAGCCCCGCTCATCGTCCACCACCAGAAGACGCTTCTTCGCTTCATTCGTCATGCGTTCGCCCCTCTGAATCGAATCATCCGACCAATCCGCAACTATGCTCAACTGACTCTGGCGCGCGGTTCGTCTTGCCACGCCGTCGCCGGCGCACTCACGGTCACGACCCCGCGTGGCAGAAAGAGCGTGATCGCGCTGCCCTGACCCGGCATGCTCGACAGCGTCACGTGCCCGCCCGACTGCTTGACGAAGCCATAGACCATCGAGAGGCCGAGACCCGTGCCCTTGCCGATCTCCTTGGTCGTGAAGAACGGTTCGAGCGCACGGTCAAGCACCTCGGGCGTCATGCCGCGGCCGTCGTCGCGAACCGTGATCGCGACATAGTTGCCGGCCTTGAAGTCCTGGGCGTGATACGAGGTGTCGGTCAGGGTTTCATTCGCAACATCGATGTGGATCTCGCGTGCACCCGCATCGCGCGCGTTGATGGCAAGATTGAGGATCGCACTCTCGAGCTGAACGGGATCGATCACGACCGGCCAGAGATCGCGCGCCATTGATGTCTTGACCTCGACCCCATCGCTCAAGGTGCGCTCAAGCAGATCGCCCATCTCGGTGATGAGCACGCCAATATCGACCTGACGCGGCAGGAGAGTCTGGCGACGGCCAAAGGCGAGCAGCCGATGGGTGAGGCTGGCGCCGCGCTCGGCCGACTCGATCGCGCGCTGCACCAAATTGGCGGCCATGGGCTGGGCGCCGACCAACGGCGTGAGCAAATCGAGATTGCCGAGCACGACACCCAGGATGTTGTTGAAGTCGTGCGCGATGCCGCCGGTGAGCTGCCCCACCGTTTCGAGCCGCTGGATGTGACGGAGCTGCTCCTCCGCGTCACGCCGCTCGGTGACGTTGATCACGAGGCTGTAATAGCCCTCGATCTCGCCTTGCGGATCGATTTGGGGCACGAAGCGCGTATCGAGCCAGCGCGTATCGCCGTTCGGCAGCTTCAGCTCGTATTCGAAATGCTGGGCCTCGCCGGCAAGCACGGCATCGACATACGGCTTGAGCGACTGGTACTGCTCGGGCGTCATGAGATCCGCCAAGGTGCGGCCGACGATCTGATCAACCGGCTTGCGATACCACCTGGCGCCTGTCTTGTTGATGAACTGGTAGCGCTCCTGCGCATCGACGCGTGCGATCAGGACCGGCAGATTGTCGGCCACCGCGGCGAGATCCTGCATGGTCTGGAGCGCTTCCGTATCGTCGACGCCAAGCACAAAGTAGCCCGCGATCGTGCCATCGCTCCGGTGCTCCGGCACATAGCGCATGTTGACCCAGCGCGCCACGCCATCACCGAAACGGTGGCGGTGCAGCAATTGTCCGGTTTCGCCGCGAAGAGCACCTTCGGCCAGCGGCCTCAGAACTTCGAGGGATTCCGGCGACAAGAACTCCGATGCGCGGCGCCCTGCCATTTCGCTCGCCGGGCGGGCATGCCATTGCTCGCCGGTGCGGTTGGTGAATTGGACGCGCCGGTCGGCGTCAACGTGGGCGATCAGCGCGGGAACGTTGTCCGTGATCTGCTTCAGGCGCTCCATGGCCTGCACGACATCCGATACGTCGGTCACAATCGAAAGCAGACCGCCGTCATGGGTGCGCGACAGGCTGAAAACCACATGGCGTCCGTCCGCAAGATCCATCCGAATGCTGCTACCGTCACCACGCGCTCGCGCGGCATGGCAATCCGCGAACAACCGGGCGCGCTCGGGTCCCTCGGGCCCGAATGCGCCGCTCTCGACGAACAGGCCGAAAAGTTCGTCAAACGCCATGCCCTGGCGAACGCGTGCCCGCTGCACCTGCGTGGTGGCCACAGGCAAAAAGGTGTCGAGAAAGGCGTCGTTGATCAGCATCACCCGGTCGTCAGGGCTGGACACGAGAATGCCCTGCGATGTGCTGGACATCAGCTCGTGCAGCCTCGCGTGTGCCTCGGCCGCCGCAGCTTCGGCGCGCTCGCGCAAGGCCGCCTCGGCCTCACGCAGCTGCCGCTCCATGGCGCGGCGCCGGCTGAGATCGTGCGCGATCAGGGTGTGGAAACTGACCGCCCCACCGCCATCGCGGATCGCGACGGCCGCAATCTCGATCGGAACGCGCGTGCCGTCATGACGATCCAGCTCGATTTCGGTCAAGCGGCCGACGCGGCAGAGCTGAGCCCAGGGTGATTCCGCCTCGTCCGCCTCCCTAAAAAGACCTTCGACCGGCAGCCCGACCATCGCTTCTACCGGGCGGAGGAAAAGCTGGGAGGCCGCCGGGTTCGCGCTCTCAATCCGCCCATCGAGCCCGACGGTCAGAATCGCGCTCGTGCCGTGCTCGATGATCGAGCGGAGCTTCAGCCGCTCGTCATTGACCGCCTTCTCGGCTACTGCAAGCGCCGCGGATTCGGTGAGCCGTCTTTCGGCCGCGCGCGCCATGGCGGCAATCTCATCGTTTCCGCCCACATCGATCTTGGGCGTCGCCACGATGTCCGCCATGAGCGCCTCGCGAATCCGATCGAGGCGTCGGCCGGTGCGCCTTATTAGAAAGAACCAGCCGAACCCAGCGAGCAGCGCGATCGAGCCCGCCGTACTAACGATCTGGATGGCACGCATCGTGTCCTGGTCGTGCTCGAGGCTGGCCTGCATCCGCCCGGCCGCTTCGGCGCTCACCCCTGACTGGACGAGTGCAGCCAGCGTCTCCTCGCCATGATGCCCATGCCAAAGGATCGCGACGACACCGGCGGCGGCCAAGATCAGGGTTGCGGCCGCGAGTGCCAGCACAAGCTGGCCCCGCAGGCTCGACAGCAGCTTCATGTCGGCCAAGGTCCCGAACGCTTGACGAATGTTGACAATGTGTAAACTTCATTAATGAAAGGTTAACAGACGCGGTCAGAACGCCACAGATGTCGCGCCGAGCGCGACCTGCTACGCTTCTCCCTATCCGCCAACCGCAGGAGGCACGCACCATGCGACGTTCGCTGCCCGAGAAGGGAATCCACTTCAAGGTGCTGGAGCGCGAGCTGATGGCCGCGCGCGCCGACGACCTGCCCTGGGATCGCGGTACATTCTACACCTACTGGCCGGATCCCGGCGACAACACCGCCCTCGTCGCCAAGGAGGCGATGGCGCTGATGGGCCAGCAGCGCGTCATCAGCCGCAAGGGCAATCCCTCTGCGCTCAGGATCGAGCGCGACGTGCAGGACATGGTGCTCGGGATCTTCCAGGCGCCCGACGGCGCCGCCTGCACCCTCACCGCCGGGGGCACCGAGAGCAATTACCTCGCCGTGCTGGCGGCGCGCGAATGGGCGCGCGCGGCGCGACCCGGCCTCGGCCGGCCCAACATCATCCTCGGGCGTGCCTCGCACCCTTCGTTCGACAAGGCAGGCCACGCGCTCGATGTCGAGATTGTGCGGATCGATGAAGGCCCCGATGGCCGGCTCGACCCCGCCAAGGTGGCGGCGACGATCGATGGCCGCACGATCATGCTGGTCGGCAACGCGCCGTCCTTCCCGTTGGGGCGGATCGACGCTCTGGACCAGTTCGCGGCTCTCGCCGCGCGCCACAATCTCTGGTTCCACGTCGATGCCTGCGTCGGCGGCTTCCTGATCCCCTTCCTGCGCCGCGCCGGCATCAAGGGCCAGGCGGTCGACTTCACCGTTCCCGGCGTGCGCTCGATCTCGGCCGATCTGCACAAATATGGCCTGACGCCGACCGGCCTCTCGACCCTCACCGTGCGCGACGCCAGGGATCAGGATCACCACCGCTTCGTCTTCACCGACTGGCCGGCCGGCGAGTACGCAACGCCGAGCTTCGCGGGCTCGCGCAACGCCTCGACCATCGCGGCCGCCTGGGCGGTCATGCGCAATCTTGGGCTGGCCGGCTATGTCGCCAAGGCGAAGGCGGTGGCAGCGCAGGCCGAGGCGCTGGCGCGCGGCATCGAGCAGATCCCGGGCCTACGCCTGCTGAATGAGAGCGAGGCCGGCATTCTGGTCTACACCTCGGATGAGCTCGACGTGCCGGCGATCGGCGATGGCATGACCGAGCGCGGCTTTCCCTCGCGCTGGCTGAAAGGCCCGATCGCGATCCACCTGATGATCAGCCCGAATGGCGATCTCGAGACGGTCGCTACCTATTTGGATGTGCTCGCCGAGGTGACCCAGGCGGTGCGGGCCGGCACGGTCAAGCGGCGCACCGAGAAGCAGGTCTACGCCTAGCGCGGGATGGGATGGGCCCCGCTCGCCCCGTCACCTTTCCTCTCCCCCTTGAAGGGGGAGAGGGAAACGCCGGCTTGGTGAGCGCTGAGCGAGCCCAGCCGAAGTCGGGTCAGGGGCTGAGCCGACCTCGCCCTGCATTCACCTAACGCCTCTCGCCGCCGCCGAGCCGGCCCTCGATGCGGTGCAGGCGGCCGATCACCTCCTCATGCAGGCGATCGACCTTCTCGTGCAGATGAAATACCTCGAGCTCGGCCTTGAGGTTGACCTCGTATTCGACAT
>VGET01000035.1 GCA_016869195.1 Alphaproteobacteria bacterium
GTCGGATTGAGCTCGGGCGAACGAGGCGGCAAGGGCATGAGGGTGATGTTATTGGGCACGACGAGCGCCTTTGCGCCATGCCAGCCGGCTTGATCGAGGATCAGGATGGCGTGGGCGCGCCGCCGGGCGGGCTGTCGTGGTTGTTGGGCTGGTCGGTCAAGGCGCGAATCCTCCTAAGGAGCCGACATTATTGCCCCCGGCGACCCCGTTCTCTAGTCTGCCCCGGCCATGAGCCACGTCTTTCACCGGATTCCAGGCGACGCGATGCCCGTCGCCGTGCGCGGCGAGGGCCTCGAGCTGATCGATCGTGACGGCCGGCGCTACATCGATGCCAGCGGCGGCGCGGCGGTTTCCTGCCTCGGCCACGGCCACGCGGCGGTGACGGCGGCGATCAAGGCGCAGATCGACCAGCTCGCTTATGCCCACACCTCCTTCTTCACCACCGAGGCGATGGAGACGCTGGCGGACAGGCTGATCGCCGGGGCGCCCAAGGGGCTGGCGCGCGTGCTGTTCGTCTCGGGCGGTTCCGAGGGCATCGAGGCGGCGCTGAAGCTTGCACGGCAATATCACGTCGAAGCGGGCCAGCCGAAGCGCGGGCGCATCATCGCGCGCCGGCAAAGCTATCACGGCGCGACCTTGGGCGCGCTCGCGGTCGGCGGCCATGCGGCGCGACGCGCGCTGTTTGCGCCCCTGCTGTTCGAGGCGAGCCACGTGTCGCCCTGTCATGCCTATCGCGGCAAGCAGCCGGGCGAGAGCGATGACGCGTTTGCCCAGCGCCTGGCCGATGAGCTTGATGCGACCATCCGTGCGCTCGGGCCCGACACCGTCGCCGCCTTCATCGCGGAGACGGTGGTGGGCGCCACGCTCGGCGTCTCGCCGCCGGTGCCCGGCTATTTCAAGCGCATCCGCGAGGTGTGCGATCGCCACGGCGTGCTGCTGATCCTGGATGAGGTGATGTGCGGCATGGGCCGCACCGGCGCGTTGCATGCCTGCGAGCAGGAGGGCGTCGCGCCCGATCTCCTGGTGCTCGCCAAGGGGCTCGGCGCGGGCTACCAGCCAATCGGCGCGGTGCTGGTCGCCGGCAAGATCTATGACGCCATCGTCGGCGGCTCGGGCGCGTTCCGCCACAGTCACACCTACATGGGCCACGCGACGGCATGCGCGGCGGCGCTCGCCGTGCAGGAGACGATCGAGCGCGAGAATTTGCTCGACAATGTCAAGGCGCGCGGCGCCGAGTTCGGCCGCGCCCTCAACGAGCGCTTCGGCCAGCACCCGCATGTCGGCGACGTGCGCGGGCGCGGGCTCTTTTGTGGCCTCGAGCTGGTCAAGGAGCGCGAGGGCAAGACGCCGTTCGACCCCAAGCTCAATCTCAATGCGCGCATCAAGAAGCAGGCGATGGCGCGTGGCCTCCTGTGTTACCCGGGCGGTGGCACGGCCGATGGCGTGGCGGGCGACCACGTCCTGCTCGCGCCGCCCTTCATCGCCAACAGCAGCGACATCGCAATCATCGTCGAGCGCCTGGGCGAGGCGGTCGATCACGCCCTCGAGGACATCTCCGCATGACCATGAATCCCGGCCAGGGCTGGAGCGAGCCCGCGATCGTCTCGGTCGCGCCCAATGGTGCGCGCCGAACCAAGGCGGACCATCCGAACCTGCCGATGACCAGCGCCGAGGTGGCCGAAACCGCGAAGGCCGCCATGGAGGCCGGCGCCTCGATGATTCATTTTCACACGCGTGATGCGGAGGGCCGCCATCTGCTCGATGCCGCGGCGAGCCGCGAGGCGAGTGCCGCGATCAAACGTCTGTGTGGCGATCGACTGATCCTCCAGGCCACGACGGAGCAAGCCGGACGCTATCAGCGGGACGCGCAGGTGGCCTTTGCACGCGCGCTGAAGCCCGAGGCGATCACGATCGCGCCGCGCGAGTTCGTGCCCGACGCGTCGACCGAGGTGGAGACAGCGAAGCTGCTCGATTGGCTCCACCGCGAGCGCGTGCTGATCCAGTACATCCTCTACGACGTGAACGACCTCGACCGGCTTCTGGACCTGCGCAAGCGCGGAATCATTCCGGGCGAGCGGCCGTCGGTGCTCTATGTGCTTGGGCGCTATGCGAGCGACGGCCAGAGCCGGCCGCGCGATGTGGCACCGTTCCTCGCCAATGGCCTCGATTTCGTCTGGAGCATGTGCGCCTTCGGCCTGCGAGAGGGCGCCTGCGCGCTGACGGCGATCGCCATGGGCGGGCACGCCCGTGTCGGCTTCGAAAACAATTTCCATCTGCACGATGGCAGCCGTGCGCCGGACAACGCGGCATTGGTCGCGCAGGTTGCGGCGGATTCACGTCGCATCGGCCGCGCGGTGGCGGACGCCGATGCGGCGCGCGCCATCATGTCGAAATAGCGCGGGATTTTTTCGGGCTGCTTCTCAATCAGCGAGGCCGGCACTCGTAATCGAATATGCCGGATGCCGAGTTCGGCCCTCGTGCTTCGACAAGCTCAGCATGAGGGCCTCACCCTGAGCTTGTCGAAGGGCGAGGCCCGATTGACGACCCCACGATAGCAGACGCTAGCGCACTTTCTTGTGCAGCCACCACGCCGACTCGTTGATCGAGTAGTACGGGCTGTAGTGGTGGATCTTCTCCTGATCGACGACGCGCTTGATCTGGTTGTCGAGGATCAGGCCCTGTTGGTCGAGATAGACCACGAGCACGGCGTGCGCGATGCGCAGGTTCAAATCCTGCAGCACCACCACGCGTAGCTCCTCGGGCGTGAAGCCGATCGAGCGCAACGACATGTACTTTGCGATCGCATAGTCCTCGCAATCGCCGTCGCGATAGAGAAACTGCTTCGGCGTGGCCCAGTAGTCGTCGACCCCGTAGTTCCGGATGTCGGTGATGTAGGGCACACCGTTCATGCGCTTGTTGATCAGCTCGACCTGGCGGGCACGCGATTCGCCTTCGATGTCACCAAGGAATTTTTTCCACTCAGCAAGGTGGCAGCGATTGAAGCGCTTGCTCTCGCAGCTGCCTTCGGGCAGATCGCGTTCCTTGAAGTAGCGGTCGAGCAGGCCGGTCCACTTCGGGAACGGGCGCAGATTGTCGCTGCGCACTTCCTTGGTGCCGAACAAGAGCGGATAGACGGCCGGGGAGGCTTCACGCGGCAGAAACGCCACAAACAGCGCGCCGCCGATCACCAAGGCGAATGTCGTACGCCAAAGAGAACGGCGCCGGCGTTGGCGGGTGAAGACGTGGCGTTTCATGGCGTTCGACCTGTCGCGCGGCCCTTATGCCCAGACAGAGTGTGGCGCCCGAGCTGTTAAGAATCCGTTCGGCTCGGACGCTCGGGCTGAACACGCGCCGACCCACATGCAGCCGGTATTGGGGCCGCCATGGTTAACGTCGCCTTCACCGATCCGCGCTTTGATGGGGCCCCTTTCTGTGCGTCGAATGAGGCGGGTCATCGTGGTGGCAGTTTCTCCGGGCGATCTGTTCGAAGCCGAGGCCGCGGAACGGCGCAAGCGCATGGATCGCCGGGCGCTCGCGGCGGTCGCGCTGCTTCTGATCGGCATTGGCGTTGGCGTGTTCTTCGTGCTGCGCTTCGGTCAGGCCGAGGCGGAGCGGGATCTTCGCGCTTGGCAGGATCGCCTCGGCATCGTGGCGGAAAGCCGGCTCGAGGCGATCGATAGCTGGCTCGGGCGTCAATATGACGCGCTCGAGGAGCTGTCCGAGAACACCTCCGTCAAGCTCTACATGACCCAGCTCGCGCTGGCCGATGGCGACTTCGGCGGCATCGCCGACGAGCCGGCGGAGCGTAGCTATTTGCGCAATCTTCTGGTGGCGGCGGCCGATCAGGCCGGCTTCACCGGGCCGGTGTCGGGACCGGAGATCGATGCCAGCGTCGAACGCGATGGCAGCGCAGGAATCGCCATCCTGGATGCCGGCGGCCGCCCCCTGGTCACAACGCCGGGCATGCCGGCGATCGACGCGCGCCTCAACGCCACGCTCGCCGCAGCGCCCAGGAACCAGCGCGGCTTCATCGACATGTTCGCCGGGCTTGCGGGTCAGCCGACCATTGGGTTCATCGTGCCAATCTTTGCCCTGCAATCCGATGACAGCGCGGACTCGGTGATCGGCCATGTCGTCGGACTGCGCCTGGTCTCGACCGAGCTTTATCCGCTGCTCAAACAGCCGGGTGTCACCGAAACGTCGGCCGAGGCGTTGCTCGTGCGGCAGGAAAGTGCGGTCGTGCGCTTGCTCTCGCCGACCGTTGATGGTGCGCCGGCGTTCAGCCGCACACTCGTGCTCGACACGCCCGAGCTCGCCGAGGCCTTCGCGATTGCAGCGCCCGGCGGGTTCGCGATCAAGCGCGACTACCGTGATACAGAGGTTCTCCTCACCAGCCGCATACTGAAAAATGCGCCCTGGGTGCTGCTCCACAAGGTGGACCGGGTCGAGGCGTTGGCCGATTCCGATAGCCGGCGCCAGCGCCTGCTCATCGCCTTTTTTCTCATCATCGGCGTGGTCGCGGCGGCGCTCATCGCCGTCTGGTTCCATGCGAGCTCGCGGCGCGCGGGCGAGGCAGCAACGCGCTTTCGCGCGCTGGCCGAGCGCTTCGATCGGCAGCAGCACTTCCTCACCCTGGTGACCGACAGCCAGCCCAACGACATCGCGATCGTCGATGAGCACGGCACGCTCCGCTACGGCAATCGTACGCTGGCGAATTCGGTCAGGCTTTCGGTTGCCGACCTTGCGGGCAAGACACTGGCGGCGTTCTACGGTCCGTTTGCCGCGCGTCATATCGAGGCGCTCAACCAGCGCGCGCTCGATCACGCGACACCGGTGACGGAGACCCACCAGGTCGAGATCAACGGCGATCTGCGCACCGTCCAGACCGTCCATGTGCCGCTCGGAGAGACCACGGGCCTCTCACGCTCGGTGCTGCTGGTCAATGAGGACATCACCGAGGCGGTGATCGAGCGTGAGAAGCGTGCCCGATCGCTGCGCGATCTCGTAGGCACGCTGCTCAGCGTGGTCGATCGGCGCGATCCTTATTCGGCGCACCATTCTACCCGCGTGGCCGAGGTGTCGCACGCGATCGGCGAAGAGATGGGGCTCGAGCCCCAACTGCTCGAAACCGTGGGCATCGCGGGCTCGCTGATGAACCTCGGCAAGATCTTCGTGCCGAAGGAGCTCTTGACCGCGAACCGTGCCCTGAGTGACGAGGAGCGCAAGCTGATCGTCGAGAGCGTGCTCACCAGCGCCGATCTGCTTGAAGGCGTCGCCTTTGAGGGACCGGTGGTCGAGACGCTGCGCCAATTGCTTGAGCACGTCGACGGCACGGGTCACCCCAAGGGGCTCAAGGGCGATGACATCCTCAAGACCGCGCGCATCTGCGCGGTGGCCAATGCCTTCGTCGGCATGGTAAGCGCGCGCGCCTATCGCCCGGGACTCGAATTCGACCGCGCGATCGACATCCTGATGGACGAGGCCGGCAGGCGCTTCGACCGGAGCGTGGTCGCCGCCCTGGTCAATCGGCTCGACAATCATGGTGGCCGGCAGCGCTGGGCCGAATACCGTGCGTCACCCGATGTACCGGCCTCTTGAGGCGACGCGCCGAATTCGGTGCTGGAAATCCGGCGCTGGGCATCGCACATAGAGCCATGTTCGCCCGCTTCCGATCGTCCGCCGCGCGTGACTCCGTGTCACCCATGGTGGGCGATCGGCCCGCGCAGTGCCCCGCCGGCAGGCGGCTCTACGCGATCGGCGACATTCATGGCCGGCTCGATCTGCTGAACAGCCTTTACGCCTCGATCGAAGCCGAGATCGCGGCCGCACCTCATCTCGACCACCAGATCATCCTGCTCGGCGATTACATCGACCGCGGGCCGGATAGCGCCGGCGTGCTTGACTGGCTCCTGGACAAGCAGCGTTCGGGTGCGCCGATGACGCCTCTTATCGGCAATCACGAGGATTCGATGATCCGCTTCCTCGATGATCTGAGCGTTGGACCTGGCTGGCTCTATTATGGTGGCCGGGAAACCCTGGAGAGCTACGGCATCACGGCGGGGACCGACCGCCACTCAACGGATGCCCTGCGCCGCCTGCAGGCCCAGCTGCGCGAGCGCCTGCCGCCGCTGCACCTCGATCTCCTCTGCGCGCTCAAACCGGTGCATGTCGACGGTGATTACCTGTTCGCTCATGCCGGGGTGCGGCCCAACGTGCCGATCGAATCCCAGTCGCGCGATGACCTGCTTTGGATTCGCGACGAGTTCCTCGGCTCGACGCGCGACCACGGCAAAGTGGTGATTCACGGCCACACGATCAGTCAGGCGCCGGAGCTTCGACGCAACCGCATCGGCATCGACACGGGCGCCTTCGCCACCGACATCCTCACCTGCGTCGTGCTCGAAGGCGCCACGCAACGATTCCTGCAGACCTAGGAGATGGCCCGGGAGATGGCCGGTGCGTAGCGCGCTGGCCTTTGACGTCGCTGGCAGGAAAAAAGGGCGGTATAGTCCAAACGACATGGATGGGCCTGAACGACGGGAAGAAGCTGGCCGAGGGGATAGGCCAAAGGCCGTTCCCCCGAAGCCGATGACGGAGCGTCGAGGGCGAGGCGTCCGATGGTGGGCATGATTGAGGCGGGCTATCTGGCCGGCTTCGACTGGCAGGGGTGCGCGGCGCATCTGGACGCTGTCGACCCTAACGTTGCGAGCGAGGTCGAGCGCTTCCTCGCGCTGCGCTCCCGGGCCGAGAACGGACCGCCCGAAAATGCGAGCGAATCAAGCGTTACCGTGGTTGGCAGCGACCGCGGCTGGCTGGTGCGCACCAGTTCCTGGCAGGCCTGGGCCGGCGGGCGCGATCAGCTGGTCTACCTTCTGCTCGAAGCGTTCGGTCAGGTGTTCGTCGAGGGCTATGCCGGTGCTGTCTTTCATGCCGGCGCCATTGATCTCGGCCAGGGCGCGCTCGTGCTCCAAGGCTCGGCGCAGGCCGGCAAGAGCCTGCTCGCTTACGCCGCCTGGCGCGCAGGCCACACGGTGTTGGGCGACGACCGGGTAACACTTGCGCCGAGCCTGGATCGGATCGGCGCGTTCCCCCGCTGCCTGAAGTTGCGTTGTCTTTCAGACTCCGAGATCACAGTGCTCTGCGAGGGCGTGCCGCGCGACAGCGTGGTCACGGCGCGGGTGGGCTCCGAGCGACGCGTGATTTTCGGGCGCAATCTCCCCGGATTTCTAGATTACGAGACCACCCGCCCGATCCGGGCGCTGATCCAGCTTGAGCGGAGCGAAAGCGGCGTATCGCTCGAGGCGATCGAGCCGAGCGAGGCCTTGGGCGTGGCGCTGCGCAACGTTGTTTCGTCAGACTTTCACCCGACGGCGGCCGTGCGCCTGATCAAGAATCAGGCCGACCAGAAGCGGCTATTCCGCCTCACGATTGGCGAACATCAAACGGAGGCAGCGCTCGCCCGTCTGCGCGCGCTTTGATCCAGAAGTCGCGTTTCACTCGGGCGGCGGCAAGGGCGCCGGTGAATCCGCCAGGCTGTTGAGGTAGACCAGCAGGTCGGCACGGTCGGTCGGCTTCTTGACGCCCGCAAAGGCCATCTTTGTCCCCGGAATATAGCCCTTGGGGTTAGCAAGAAACTCGTTGAGCGAGGCCAGGTCCCATTGGCCGCCCAAGGATTTCAGGGCGTCCGAAAACGCGAAACTTTCCAAATGGGCGCGGTGGTTGCCTACGACGCCCCAAAGATTCGGGCCGACCTTGTTCTTGCCGTCCTTTTCAACCGTGTGGCAGGTCGCGCACTTTTTGAAGACCTTTTCGCCATTCGCGGCATCCGCCTTGGCGAGCATCGCGCCAAGCGACAGGGCGGGTTCCTCGGCCGCACCGGCGGCTTCGCCGGCGCTCTCGGCCGCGGCCTCACCTGCGCCCTCCGTAGCTGCGCCTTCGTGGGCCAACTCGGTTGCCTCATGGCCGCTGCCATGGCCGCCCTCGTGGCCCTCTTTGAACAGCTCCTTCGGCACGACGAAGGAAACCATCGCGATCAACCCGGCGAACAGGCAGGCACCCAGGATCTTGTTCAGCTCGAAGGACGACATATGCTATCCGGATTCAGTGGGCAGGGGGCCGAATTGGCCGGGCGCGAGATTAGCCGCTTCGGTCTGCCCTGTCCAATGTCGTGGCCACTCAACCGTGTCCTATCGGGCGCCCGCGCCATCCGAGCAAATCCTTGAATCCGATCATACTTATCCCCGCGCGCCTGGCTTCGACGCGGCTTCCCGGCAAGCCGCTCGCGCTTCTCCGCGGCGTGCCCATGATCGTCTGGGTCTGGCGTTATGCGCGCGAATCGGGGCTTGGCCGAGTCGCGGTGGCTTGTGCCGAGCGCGAGATTGCCGAGGTGATCCGCGCCGAAGGCGGCGAGGCGGTGCTGACCGATCCGGCCCACCCGTCGGGTTCGGACCGCATCTTCGAGGCCCTTCAGACGCTCGATCCGGAACGCCGTCATGACGCGGTGGTGAATTTACAGGGGGACAACCCGCTGTTGCCCAGGGATCGAATCGAAAAGGTGAGAAAGCTGCTGGAAGATCCTGTCGTCGATATCGGCACGCTTGCGGCCGTCATCACCGATGACGCTGAGGCCAGGAACCCGAATGTGGTGAAGGCCGTGGTTTCCGTGCCGCCAGGGGCCGATCATGGGCGCGCGCTCTATTTCACCCGCGCGACCGCTCCCTCGGGCGAGGGGCCGCTCTATCATCATCTGGGTATCTATTCCTATCGGCGCGCCGCGCTGGAGCGTTTTGTTCGCCTGCCGCCGAGTCCGCTGGAGCAACGCGAGCGGTTGGAGCAGTTGCGCGCACTCGAGGCGGGCATGCATATCGAGGTGGGCTTCGTTGACTCGGCCTCCCGCGATATCAATACTCCCGCTGACCTCGAATGGGCCGAGCGCCACTTGGCCGAAAGCGCACCATGACCAAGCGGACCGCGCGGCGCCCAGCCGCACCAGATGGCGCGAGCGCCAAGGCGGCCAGCCTGATCGCCTTTCAAGGCGAGCCCGGCGCCTATTCCGACCTCGCCTGTCGCGAGGCCTTTCCCAATCTCACCACCTTGCCGTGCCGGAGCTTCGCCGACACCTTTGCGGCGGTGGTCGAGGGGCGCGCCGGCCACGCCATGATCCCGATCGAAAACTCGGTCGCCGGGCGCGTCGCCGATATTCACCAGCTTCTGCCGGATTCCGGGCTCCACATCGTCGGCGAGCATTTCCATCGCGTGCGCCATCAATTGTTGGCGCCGATGGGGGCGAGCCTAGGGACGCTCCGCACAGTGCACTCGCACGTGCACGCGCTCTCCCAGTGTCGCAAGCTGATCACGCGCCTCAAGCTGAAGCCGATCGTGCATGTCGACACGGCGGGTGCCGCGGCCGAGGTGGCGGAGCTGGGTGACACCGCGCGCGCCGCCATCGCCTCCGAGCTTGCGGCCCGCATCTATAAGCTCCAGACGCTCGTCGCCGGCATCGAAGACGAGTCGCACAACACCACGCGCTTCATCGTGCTCGCGCGAGATGCCATCGACCCCGATCCCGACACGGGCGCGCTCGTCACCTCCTTCGTGTTCAACGTGCGCAATGTGCCGGCCGCGCTCTACAAGGCGCTCGGCGGCTTCGCCACCAACGGCGTCAACATGACCAAGCTCGAAAGCTACATGGTGGGCGGCGCCTTTACGGCGACGCGCTTCTACGCCGATATCGAGGGCCACCCGCGCCACGCGAATGTCGCGTTGGCGCTCGAGGAGCTTGAGTTTTTCTCGCGCGAGATGAAGCTGCTCGGCACCTATCAGGCGCACCCCTATCGCTTCGAGAGCGCGCGGCTGATCGCTTGAATTGGCTTCGGACACCGGAGATACGAGACGATTTTTAAGCGTAGAATAGAGAGAGCTCAACGGAAAAGCCCCTTGGTGCCGAGCTTAAACGCATTTTTTAATGATGGCCAAGTTGGGACGCAGGTGACAAAGGAGTTCTGTGACGTGCTCCAGACAGTGTTTAGGGCATTCTCAACAATATTTGGCCTGAGAAAATATGACAAGAAATATCTTCTATCTCTATTGCCTATTATTTTTTTCCGTTGGCAGTGGTCATAATGGGCATGACTACTCATGAATTCGTATTAAAATTCAGCGCCGAGTTGGATATAATTTATAATAGGGAGCTTCATCGGATTGAACACGAAGAACTACGAAATCGATATGACATAATAACTACATCTGTTGCGTTCTTTTTTATGACCTTTCTTCTATTTTTTCTGTCTGTACACAAATTGGGATGCAAGAAATTTCAAAACACAATGACATTGTTAAACATAATATTTATCATTCTTATGTTTTTATTTATTAAAAGCCTTGTTAATACCGAAGAACAGATATATGAACAATTTTTGGGAAATATATTTTTTCATATTTCGAAAACTGCAGAAAGAATGCCCTTAAAAACGTTTGAAATCTCTAATTTTTATTGAAAATTCTTTAATTATTTTTTCATCTATCAGCGTGTCAGTGTGTTGTTGTTCTTTATTTTATAACTTAAGGGAGATTAGATTCTTATATAGCTATAAGAAGCATGAGAAAATTTCAAGAGATATTACTGATTTGTTATTTATTTCTGCTGCGACGTTGGTCGCCAGCGTCCTGCAAATGCGCTCATGGCTGTCACACGGGCTAAGCTATCTGAGCAAAGACGAAAAACAAAATTACACATATGTCATGGATGGGTTAATTCAATACCAAAGTGTTTGGTTTTTTCTAATTTTTTTTTCAATTTTCGGATATCATTTCTGCAGGTTAAGAAACTGGAAGCAGACTCTTTCAGCGTCGCCGAAATTTCAAAACAACAAATCTTCTTTTGACGTGAGATCGATGTTTATTACTGTCTCAAAAACTCTGGCAATCCTTAGCCCCGCAATCGCTCAAATTATTGGAGATATTACCAATATTTTCGGAAACTGAAATCGTCACGCCTGAGCTGCTCTGAAAGTGCCCAATGGATTCTGTGTGTCAGGGCGTGACGTCTCTTGCCAACCAGTCCGTGATCAGGCGGTGGGCGATCGAATAGGCGTTGGGCAGGCGGAAGGTGTCGCTGTCGCCGATCGACCTCAGCTGATCGCGCGTGTACCAGAACGCGCCCTCGAGCTCGTCCAGATTGGGCTTGAACTCGCCACCGACCACACGCGCGTAGAACCCCACCATGATCGAGGCGGGGAACGGCCAGGGCTGCGAGGAGTGATAGCGCACATCGGCGACGCGCAGGCCGGTTTCCTCGAAAACCTCGCGGGCGACGGCCTCCTCGAGGCTCTCGCCGGGCTCGAGGAAGCCCGCGAGCGTCGAGTGCATGCCGGGCGGCCAGTGCGATTGCCGGCTCATGACACAGCGCTCGCCGTCATGCACCAACATGATCACGGCCGAATCGGTGCGCGGAAAGTGCGTGGCCGCGCAACTCTCGTTGGTGCAGAGCCGCATGTGCCCGGCCGAGCGCGATTGGGTGGGCGAGCCGCACACGCCGCAGAAGCCGTGGCGCTGGTGCCAATACAAGAGTCCCCGCGCATAGGCGCAGAGCGCGGCCTCATAAGCCGGAACTACCTGCACGAGCTGGCGCAGATCCATCAGTACCGCCGAGGGCGAGCGGCTGAGCAGCTCTTCTTCCGGCACCGCGGAAAGATCGATCGCGAAATGCGCCACCTCGGTCGCTGGGTCTTCGCCCAGGCCGAGAAAGGCCACCGTCGTCTGACCCGAGACCAGATCGGCCAGCGCGCCCGGCGCGTGGAAATAGGCGCGAATCTCGTCGCCCTTCCAGATCAGGTTTCGTCCGTTATTGACCGCGACATAGCGGCTCGTCGGGTCGAGCAGGCGCGCGTCCAGCCACGCCGAATCGTCCCTTAAATGATGAACGCGGTCGAGCGGAACGCCGGAAAATGGATTGCCGCGGATCGGGCCAGGGCCGGTCATGGGCGCGGAGGGTGTCACAGCCGGGGCGGCGCGGTCAAAGCGCGCACGGCATGGCCTGATCTTGAACTTCGCTCTCTTCCGGAACGGCGCTTGATGCGGCCCGGCCAAAGGCCGATATTATGCCCTGGGAGGTCGGCGGCGGACGGTTCCCTCGCCAACCCGGTCAGGTCCGGAAGGAAGCAGCCGTAACGAGTTCCGAGCCGGGTCGTATGTCCGGCCTCCCGCCCTCATCGCCCCTGGTGCCACGGTTCAGCATGAGCGACGTTGCCGCGCCCTATCGCGTGCTCGCCCGTAAATACCGGCCGCGCACGCTGGCCGAGCTGATCGGCCAGGACGCGCTGGTGCGCACGGTCTCGAACGCGTTCAAGTCGGGGCGCATCGCGCACGCCTTCCTGTTCACCGGCGTGCGCGGTGTCGGCAAGACCTCGACCGCCCGGATCATCGCGCGCGGGCTCAACTGCATCGGCCCCGATGGCAAAGGCGGGCCGACGCCCGAGCCCTGCGGCACATGCGAGCCCTGCATCGCGATTGCCGATGACCGTCATGTCGATGTCATCGAGATGGATGCGGCCAGCCGCACCGGCGTCAATGACGTGCGCGAGCTGATCGAGGGCGTGCGCTACAAGCCGGCGGTCGCGCGTTACAAGGTCTACATCATCGACGAAGTGCACATGCTCTCGGGCTCCGCCTTCAACGCGCTCCTGAAGACGCTGGAGGAGCCGCCGCCGCACGTCATCTTCCTGTTCGCCACAACCGAAGTGCGTAAGCTCCCGGTGACCGTGTTGTCGCGCTGCCAGCGCTTCGATCTCCGCCGCGTCGAGGCGTCGACCCTGATCGAGCACTTCGCCAAGGTCGCTAAGGCCGAAGGCATCAAGGCGGAAGCCGGCGCGCTCGCGCTGGTCGCGCGCGCGGCCGATGGCTCGGTGCGCGATGGGCTCTCGTTGCTTGACCAAGCGATTGCGCAGGACGGCGACAAGGTCACTGAATCCGGCGTGCGCGATATGCTGGGCCTGGCGGACCGCGCGCTTGTGATCGACCTGTTCGAGCGCCTGATCGCGGGCGACGCCGCGAGCGCGCTCAACAATCTGGCGCAGCAATATCGCGCGGGCGCCGACCCCGCCGTCGTGCTTAACGACCTGCTCGATTTCTCGCACTGGCTGACCCGCCTCAAGGTCGTGCCTGAGGCAGCGGACGATCCCACCGTGCCGGAGGCCGAGCGCGCGCGCGGCCAGGCGCTCGCCGCCAAGCTCTCGATGCCGGTGCTCGCCCGCGCCTGGCAGATTCTCTTCAAGGGCGCAGGCGATGCGCGCGACGCGCCCGATCCGTTGCAGGCGGTCGAGATGGCGCTGATTCGCCTCGCTTACGCCGCCAATCTGCCGACGCCGGCGGAAGCGCTCGCCAGCCTCAACAAGGCGGCGGCGACTCCACCTGCCGGCGAGGGGGCCATGCGCAATGCCGCGTCGGATTCGTCAGCGCCCTTGCTCTCGGCCGCGCCGGCGTCGAAACCGATGTCGCCACCCCCCAGCGGCCGCCCGAGCGGCCCGCCGCGCGCCCCCCAAGCGGCGCTGCGCATCGAGCAGGAGGCCCCGGCACGCGATACGGCGCCGATGCTGCCGAGTGGAAGTGGACCGATGCTCGCGTCCTTTGCCGATGTCGTGGCGCTGGCCGAGGCGCGGCGTGAGCTGAAATTGCTCGTCCATCTGCGCGGCGACGTGCACCTTGTGCGCTTCGATACCGGGCGCATCGAGCTTCGGCCGGGTGCGCGCGCGCCGGCCGAGCTGCCCACCTGGCTTTCGCGCAAATTGCAGGAATGGACCGGCGAGCGCTGGGTGGTCGCGCTTTCAAGCGAGCCGGGCGAGCCGACCTTGGTTGAGCTGGAAGAAGCCGCGCGCGCCCGACGCTTGGACGATGTCGCCCGCCACCCGGTGGTGCGTGCGGTGTTGGATACCTTTCCCGGCGCCAAGATCACGGCGGTGCGGCCGCGTAATTTGCCGAAGCCCGCCGAGCCCGATCTGCCGGACGAACCCCCCATCGAAGACATGGACGAGGACCTATGAAGAATATTGGCCAGATGATGAAACAGGCCCAGATGATGCAGACCCGGATGGCGGCGATGCAGGAAAACCTCGGCAAGATCGAGGTCTCGGGCCAGGCGGGCGGCGGCCTCGTCACCATCACGCTCAACGGCAAGGGCGAGATGCGAAAGGTGAAGATCGATCCTTCGCTGGCGCAGCCGGGCGATGTCGAGGTGCTGGAGGATCTCATCGTCGCCGCGTTCAATGACGCCAAGGCCAAGGTCGAGAGTCACGTCAATGAGGAGATGGCGAAGATCACCGGTGGCCTGAAGCTGCCGGGCGGGCTGAACCTGCCGTTTTGATTATCCGGTCCGTGCATCGCGTCCCCACCTCCTTCGTCATGGCCGGGCTTGACCCGGCCATCCATGGCCGCATCAGGTTTGCGCTGCGATGGATGGCCCGATCAAGTCGGGCCATGACGGAATGAGGGAAGCGGCACTGCAATTGGCGCAATCAGCCATGGCCGGTTCCGAGATCGACGCCCTGATCCAGTGCCTGGCGCGGCTGCCGGGCTTGGGGCCGCGCTCGGCCAGGCGTGCCGCGCTGCAGCTCCTCAAGCGGCGCGAGGCGCTCTTGGAGCCGCTGCTGCGCACGCTCCAGGCGGCCTCGGAGGCGGTGCGGGTGTGCCCGATCTGCGGCAATCTCGACACGCGGAGCCCGTGCGCGATTTGCACCGATCCGGCGCGTGATCCCACCCTGCTCTGCGTGGTCGAGGACGTCGCTGATCTTTGGGCGCTCGAGCGCTCGCATGTCTTCAAGGGGCGCTATCACGTGCTCGGCGGCCTGCTTTCGGCGCTCGATGGCGTCGGGCCGGATGATCTTTCGATCGCGTCGCTCCTCCGTCGAGCCGGCGAGCCCGGTGTCAAGGAGATCATCCTGGCGACGAGCGCCACGGTCGAAGGCCAGACCACCGCGCACTATCTGATGGATCGGCTCTCGGGCCTGCCGGTCACAGTGAGCCGTCTCGCCCATGGCGTGCCGATCGGCGGCGAGCTCGACTATCTCGACGACGGCACGCTCGCGGCCGCGCTCAAGGCCCGCCGCCCGCTTTGACTCTCGGTGCCTCCGCACCGGTTGCGGCCGCGTTTTCGTCCTCCAGGCGGACGTTCTCGATCTTCTCGCCCCGGCCAACGATCTTGTTGGTCGAGATACGAAGCTGGCGCACGTCTTCGCGCACATTTTCGAAGTGTTTCTCGAGATTGACGGCGCGCGCATCGAGCCGGCCGATATCCTCAAGCAGCACGCGCACCTCGCGCTGAATGAGCCCGGCCTGCTCGCGCATGCGCACGTCCTTCAGAATCGCGCGCACGGTGTTGAGCGTGGCCCAGAGCGTCGTTGGCGACACGATGAAGACGCGATGGCGGAACGATTCGTCGAGCACGTCGGGGAAGCTCGCGTGCAACTCGGCATAAACCGCCTCGCTCGGCAGGAACATGAGGGCCGATTCCGAGGTTTCGCCCGGCAGGATATAGCGGCCCGCGATGTCCTTGATGTGCACCAGCACCGATTGGCGCAGCGCGCGCGCCGCGTTCTGCCGGCCAGCGTCGTCAGTCGCGGCACGGAGCGCGTGATAGCCCTCGAGCGGAAACTTGGCGTCGATCGCGATCGGCCCCGGGGGGTGCGGCAGGTCGAGCAGGCAGTCCGCCCGCTTGCCGTTCGAGAGCTGCGCCTGAAAGCGATAGGCGGTCGGCGGCAGCACCTGGCTCACCAGATTCTCGAGCTGAACTTCGCCGAACGCGCCGCGCGCCTGCTTGTTCGAGAGAATGTCCTGCAGGCCGACCACCTGGCTTGACAGCTTCACGATATTGGCCTGGGCCTGATCAATGGTGGCGAGGCGCTCCTGCAGCTTCGCCATGGTCTCGAGCGTTTCCTTGCTCGATTTATCGAGGCCCGCGCCCACGCGCTGCGACACCTCGGTCAGCCGCTCCTCGAGCGTGCGCGCGAGCAGCCGCTCCTGCTGCATCAGCCGATCTGCAAGCGCGAGCTGGCCGCTGGCCTGCTGCTCGGCCAGCGCCTTGAGCCGCGTCTCGGCCTCGGCCTCTTTGGTGCGCAATTGCTCGGCCAGGCGCGTCAGCTCATCGGCAAGGCCCGCAGCGCCCCCACGTGCGCGAAAGGCCAGATAGGCCGCAAGCGCCACCGCCAATAACGCCAGAACGACCAGAATGATGATCAACGACGAATCCATGGCGGCACTAGAACATATCGTGGCCGATTCCGGCCAGCGCGCCGCATCGCTTGACGGATCGCGCCCCGGGCCCTACCTAAACCGTCGTCACAACAGATAGTTGCCTCGAACATCCATGGCCCGTCGCCCCGTCATCATCGCGCCCGACAAGCGTCTCAAGGTGCGCTCGACCAAGGTCGAGACCATCGATGCCGCGGTCCTGACTCTGCTCGATGACATGCTGGAGACCATGTACGCCGAGGACGGAATCGGGCTCGCCGCCATTCAGGTCGGCGTGCCGAAGCGGCTCGTCGTGGCGGACGTTCACGGCAAGGACGAGCCGCCGGCGCCGATCAAGCTGATCAACCCCGAGATCGTCATGGTGAATGACGAGATCGTGGTGCACGAGGAGGGCTGCCTCTCGCTGCCCGAGCAGTTCGCCGAGGTCGAGCGCCCTTCAGTCGCACGCATCCGCTATCTCGATGAAGCCGGCGTCGAGCATGAGAGAGATTTCTCGGGCGTGCTCGCGATCTGCCTGCAGCACGAGATCGACCATCTCGAAGGCATCCTGTTCGTCGACCACATCTCGTCGATCAGGCGCAATATCATTCTTCGCAAGCTCCAGAAGACGAAGCGCCTCGAGGCCGCGGAGGCCTGAACCCGCGTCAGGCGCCGCCTCTCCACATCATGGCGAGGCTTGACCCGGCCCTCCGGTCGCTGGAATAAGCCTGGATCCTGTGGATCCGCTATCCGGGAAGCGCGCCATCGCCAGAACGACCCTTTCGCTCGCCTTTATGGGCAGCCCCGCTTATGCGGTGCCGACGCTCGATGCGCTGATCGAGGCGGGCCACCGGGTGAGCGCCGTCTATTGCCAACCGCCACGGCCGGCGGGTCGGGGTCATCGGCTTGAGCCCTCACCGGTCGAAGGCCGCGCGCGTGCTCTCGGGCTCGCGGTGCGCTCACCCAAGAGCTTGAAATCGCCCGAGGAAACAGAGGCGTTCGGGGCGCTTGCGCTGGACGCGGCGGTGGTCGTCGCCTATGGCCTGTTGCTGCCGCCGGCGATCCTCGCGGCGCCGCGGCTCGGCTGTTTGAACGCCCATGCCTCGCTCTTGCCGCGCTGGCGCGGTGCAGCGCCGATCGAGCGCGCGATCATGGCGGGCGATGCCGAGACCGGCGTCACCATCATGCAGATGGAGCAAGGCCTCGACACCGGCCCGATTCTGCTGACCCGACATGTGCCCATTGCGTGCGACACCATCGGGGGCGCGCTGCGGGAGGCGCTTTCGCGTCTCTCCGCCTCGCTCATGATCGAGGCGCTGGAGGGCCTAGCCACCGGCTCGCTGGTGAACGAGGCGCAGGACGACACACAGGCGACCTACGCGCCGAAGCTTACATCGGCGGAAGAGCGGCTGGACTGGGCCCGACCGGCCGCCGCGCTCGAACGCGTGGTTCGCGCCTTCAGCCCAAGGCCCGGCGCTTATCTCGTGTGGCAAGCCGAGCGCATCAAGGTGTTCGGCGCCGAGGTGCTCGAACAGGCACACACCCAGGCCGAGCCCGGCACGGTGCTCGACAATCGGCTCCTGATCGCGTGCGAGGGCGGCGGCGCGCTTCGGCCCCTGTCGCTGCAGCGGCCGGGCCGGAAGGCACTTGCGCTCGATGAATTCCTGCGCGGCTGCAACGTGCCCAAGGGATCGCGCCTCGCATGACGCGCTTCAAGCTGGTCGTCGAATATGACGGCACGGGCTTCGCCGGCTGGCAGAGCCAGGCGAGCGGGTCATCGATCCAGAGCGCGCTCGAGGCCGCGATCCTCGGCTTTTCGGGTGAGCGCGTTCGGGTTCATGGCGCGGGGCGGACCGATGCCGGCGTCCACGCGCTCGGCCAGTGCTGCCATTTCGATCTCGAGCGCGAGATCACGCCATCGAAGCTGCGCGACGCGCTGAACGCGCATCTGCGTCCCCACGCGATCGCTGTGCTCGACGCGACCCATGTTGACGCCACTTTCAACGCGCGGCGCGATGCCCGCGAGCGCAGCTATCGTTATCGGATCGTCAATCGGCCGGCGCCGCTAGCCATCGAGCTCAATCGTGCGTGGCAGGTCCGGCCGGTGCTGGACGTCGAGGCGATGCGGGAGGCGGCTTCGCTCCTGATCGGCCGGCACGACTTCTCGACGTTCAGGGCCGCGGAGTGTCAGGCGCGCTCGCCAGTCAGGACGCTTGATCGGCTGGATGTCGTGCGCGCCGGTGAAGAGATCACCATCGAGACGTCAGCGCGCTCGTTTCTGCACAATCAGGTGCGTGCGATGGTGGGCTCTCTCGCCCTGGTCGGGCGCGGCAAATGGTCGGTCGATGATTTCAATCGCGCGCTTAAGGCGAGGGACCGGACCAAAGGCGGGCCGAACGCGCCGCCCTACGGGCTCTATCTCGTCAGCGTGCGCTACCAATAAGAAAGCCGGCGTGCGGTCTTGCCGCACGCCGGCCTGATGATCGGGCTGCCAATAACTAGGTTGGAGCGCCGGTTACTTCTTCTTCTTCGCCGCCTTCTTCTTTGCGGGCTTCTTCTTCGCCGCTGCCTTCTTCTTCGCGGCCAAAGCCATCACCGTCGCCTTGGGAGAACGGATGTCGCTCATCTTACCCTCGATACCGTTGTTGTTGACGCCAAGTGCGAACGCCGAACAGCCGCCATGTGGATGCGCCCGACTCTCGGTCGCGGCGCGGTTCCGACGGACTGTGTGGCAGGCCCGGTCTTGTGATGATCGACCCTCAGGGTGGCGTACGTTTTGTTAGCTGGTGTCGAGCGCTTGTTGGTCCCGACGATCCTGACAGCGCCAACTCGATGTTGCGTGCCGCCTTCGGCTTGCAACACCGCGCCGTTTCTTTCATCCGGTCGCACTGCCGGGTGAGAGTCGTTGAGCGGCGTCGAGTGGTGCTGCGCAATGCTGATGGTAGATGGCGTGTCGAAACGGTTGATGCTCCCGTCGCCAACCGCGACATCAAACGCGTGTGCTGAGACTGGCATCACAGATGCCGCCCACGCGTGCCTTACCATCCATTGCCTCCGGGTTGGTTGCCGTTCGCAGCGAGATATTGATCAACAATGACGAAAGACGCAATAGATTGTGTATATCGAGGTGCGAGAATGTCGCTGATGGGTTTGACAGCGCAACACCCTGCCTCCACCATCGATGCCGAACTTATACCAATCCGCGTTGAGGCTGACTCGCGGGGGATTCCCAGGCGATCGGCGTTGTGATTCATAGAGAGGCGAACCGATTCGGAGGTTTGCCATGGGTCAGCCGATTGCCGTGCGAAGGGACTAC
>VGET01000036.1 GCA_016869195.1 Alphaproteobacteria bacterium
GGTGTCGCTGATCGTGCCGATTGCGATGGACGAGGGCCTGCGCTTCGCGATCCGCGAGGGCGGGCGCACGGTCGGCGCCGGCGTCGTCGCCAAGATCATTCAATAAGCGCGGCGGCGGGCGGCTAGGCAGAAAGACTGATCGGAAATCGGGAACCGGGCCATGGAAAGTCAGAATATTCGGATACGCCTCAAGGCGTTCGACCACCGCGTTCTCGACCAGTCGACGAGCGAGATCGTCAACACCGCTCGGCGCACCGGCGCACGCGTTCGTGGCCCGATTCCCTTGCCGACCCAGATCGAGCGCTTCACCGTCAACCGCTCGCCGCACATCGACAAGAAGTCGCGGGAGCAGTTCGAGATCCGCGTGCATAAGCGGCTGCTCGACATCGTCGACCCGACGCCCCAGACCGTGGACGCGCTGATGAAGCTCGACCTCGCGGCCGGCGTCGACGTCGAGATCAGGCTGTAGGAGCGAGGATCGCGCCATGGGCAGCTACGTCCGCGAACGCCAGCGCACGGGCCTGATCGCCCGCAAGCTCGGCATGACCCGGCAGTTCGGCGCTGACGGTGCGCATGTTCCCGTCACCGTGCTGCAGCTCGATCAGGTTCAGGTGGTCGCGCGTCGTGCGGCGGAGACCGATGGCTACAATGCGGTCCAGCTCGGCATCGGCAAGGCCAAGGTGAAGAATGTCGGCAAGGCGCTGCGCGGGCACTATGCCAAGGCGCGGGTCGAGCCGAAGCGCAAGCTGGTCGAGTTCCGCGTCAGCCCCGATGCGCTGCTCGATGTCGGCGCCGAGCTGTCGGCCTCGCACTTCGTGCCCGGGCAGTACGTCGATGTCATCGGCACCTCGGTCGGCAAGGGCTTTGCGGGTGCGATGAAGCGGCACAACTTCGCCGGCCTCGAGGCGAGCCACGGCGTGTCGATCTCGCATCGCTCGCATGGTTCAACGGGTAATCGCCAGGATCCGGGCCGCACCTTCAAGAACAAGAAGATGGCGGGTCATCTCGGCGCCGAGCGCGTGACGGTGCAGAATCTTACAGTGGTGAGCACCGATGAGGCGCGCGGTCTGATCATGTTGCGCGGCGCGGTTCCGGGCGCCGAGGGCAGCTATGTCTGCGTCGTCGATGCGCGCAAGCGCCCGGTCGACAAGAAGGTGCCCTATCCGGCGGCGCTCAAGGCGGCCGCCTCGGCCGGCGCGAAGGAGTGAGCGCCATGAAGCTCAACGTCACGCGCATCGACAATTCGCCGGCGGGCGAGATCGAGCTCGACGAGGCGGTCTTTGGCCTCGACCCACGCACGGACATCCTGTTCCGCATGGTGCGTTGGCAGCTCTCGAAGCGCCGCCAGGGTACGCACAGCTCGCGCGGCATCAGCCAGATCAGCGGCACCACCAAGAAGCCCTATAAGCAGAAGGGCACGGGCCGCGCGCGCCAGGGCTCGCTGCGCTCGCCGCAGTTCCGCGGCGGTGCGGTGATTTTCGGCCCGAAGCCGCGCAGCCACGAGCACGATCTGCCGAAGAAGGTGCGCAAGCTTGCGCTCAAGATGGCGCTGTCGAGCAAGTGCAAGGACGGCAAGCTGGTCGTGGTCGATGCGCTCGATGTGAAAGAGGCAAAGACCCGTCCGCTCGCCAAGGCGCTGGCCGCGCGGGGCCTCGAGGACGCGCTGATCATCGACGGCGATACGGTGAACGAGCTGTTCGCTCGGGCTGCGCGCAATCTGCCGAAGGTCGACGTGCTGCCTCAGGCCGGCGCCAATGTGTATGACATCCTCAGGCGCGACACCCTGGTCCTCACCCGCAATGCCGTGCAGGGGCTGGAGGCCCGGCTGAAATGAGCAAGGACGCGATCCGCTCGCGCTGGTACGAGATCATCCGCAGCCCGATTGTGACGGAAAAGGCAACGCGCCTCTCCGAGCACGGCCAGGTCGCCTTCCGGGTCGCCAGTGACGCGACCAAGAAGGAGATCAAGGAGGCGATCGAGGGCCTGTTCGACGTCAAGGTCACCGCGGTCAACACGGTGCGCGTCAAGGGCAAGGAAAAGCGCTTCCGCGGGCGGCTTGGCCAGCGGTCGGACTACAAGAAGGCGATGGTCAGCCTGGCGAAGGGGCAAACCATCGACGTCATGACGGGAGTCTGAGCGATGGCGCTCACAACCTTTAGGCCAACCACCCCCGGCCGCCGCCAGCTTGTGCTGGTCGACCGTTCCGAGCTCTGGAAGGGACGGCCGGTCAAAGATCTGACCGAGGGTCTGCGCAAGACCGGCGGGCGCAACAACCATGGCCACGTCACGGTGTGGCAGCGCGGCGGCGGCCACAAGCAGCGCTATCGCATCGTCGACTTCAAGCGGCGCAAGTTCGACGTGCCGGCGACGGTAGAGCGGCTCGAATACGATCCCAATCGTTCGGCCTTCATCGCGCTCCTGCGCTACAAGGATGGCGAGCTCGCTTATATCTTGGCGCCGCAGCGGCTCGCGGTCGGTGATGAGGTGGTCGCGGGCAATCAGGTCGACATCAAGCCGGGCAATGCGCTGCCGATGCGCAACATTCCGGTCGGCACGATCATTCACAATGTCGAGCTGAAGCCGGGGCGCGGCGGACAGCTCGCGCGCGCGGCCGGTGCGTTCGTGCAGCTCGTCGGCAAGGATCAGGGCTACGCGCTCCTGCGCCTCTCCTCGGGCGAGCAGCGCATGGTGCGTGCCGATTGTTTGGCGACCATTGGCGCGGTCTCGAACCCCGACCATCAGAACGAGAGCATCGGCAAGGCCGGGCGCAATCGCTGGAAGGGCTGGCGGCCCGTGGTGCGTGGCGTCGCCATGAACCCGATCGATCACCCGCATGGCGGTGGCGAAGGCAAGACCTCGGGCGGTCGTCACCCGGTGACGCCCTGGGGCAAGCCGACCAAGGGCGCCAAGACGCGCAAGAACAAGCGCACCGATCAGTTCATTCTCAGGCGGCGGACGTAGGCGAGGGGGCGGACACTCATGGCGCGTTCAGTCTGGAAGGGCCCGTTCGTCGATGGCTATCTGCTGCTCAAGGCCGAGCAGGCCCGCGCATCGGGGCGGCGCGACGTGATCAAGACCTGGTCACGCCGCTCGACCATCATGCCGCAGTTCGTCGGCCTGACCTTTGGCGTCTACAATGGTAAGAAATTCATCCCGGTCCTGGTCAACGAGAACATGATCGGCCACAAGCTCGGCGAGTTCTCGCCCACCCGCACGTTCCACGGCCACTCGGGCGACAAGAAGGCGAAGAGGGCCTAGGCCATGTCGAAGCCGAAACATCCCCGGGTGCTGTCGGACAGCGAGGCGCAGGCCAGCACGCGCAATCTGCGCACCAGCCCGCGCAAGCTCAACCTTGTCGCGGAATCGATCCGCGGCATGAAGGCGGGCGATGCGCTGGCCTCGCTCAAGTTCTCCGAGCGTCGCATCGCGGGCGACGTGCGCAAGTGCCTGCAGGCCGCGATCGCCAATGCCGAGAACAATCATGAGCTCGATGTCGATCGTCTGGTGGTCGCCGAGGCGCATGTCGGCAAAGGCTTGGTGATGAAGCGCATGATGCCGCGCGCGCGCGGCCGCTCGGGCCGCATCAACAAGCCGTTCAGTCATCTCACCATCATCGTGCGCGAAGGCGAGGAGAAGGCCTGATGGGCCAGAAGGTAAACCCGATCGGTCTTCGTCTCGGCATCAACCGGACGTGGGATTCCCGCTGGTTCGCCGATGCCGGCTACGCGAAGCTGCTGCACGAGGACCTCAAGATCCGCGACTATCTGATGGACCGGCTCTCAAAGGCGGGCGTCGGCCGTTTGGTGATCGAGCGGCCGGCCAAGAAGGCGCGCATCACGATCCACACCGCGCGGCCAGGCGTGGTCATCGGCAAGAAGGGCGCTGACATCGAGAAGCTGCGCCAGGACCTGACCAAGCTGACCGATAGCGAGGCGCACCTCAATATCGTGGAAATCAGGAAGCCCGAGCTCGAGGCGAAGCTGGTGGCCGAGAGCATTGCCGAGCAGCTGGTGCGCCGCGTCGCATTTCGTCGCGCTATGAAGCGCGCGGTGCAGTCGGCCATGCGGCTTGGCGCGCAGGGCATCCGCATCAACTGCAGCGGCCGCCTGGGCGGTGCTGAAATCGCGCGTATGGAGTGGTACCGCGAAGGTCGCGTGCCGCTGCACACCCTGCGCGCAGACATCGATTTCGGTCGCGCGACCGCGCGGACCGCGTTCGGCACCTGCGGCGTCAAGGTCTGGGTGTTCCGGGGCGAGATCCTGGCGCACGACCCGATGGCGCAGGACAAGCGCGCCATCGAGCAACAGCCGACGCGCTGAGCGAGCGAAGGGCCTAGGAGTCTCCTGCCATGATGCAGCCAAGCAGAACCAAGTTTCGCAAGCAGCACAAAGGCCGCATCCACGGCAATGCGAAGGGCGGGACCGAGCTTAACTTCGGCGCCTTCGGCCTGAAGGCGATCACACCCGGCCGCGTGACGGCGCGCGAGATCGAGGCCGGCCGTCGCGCCATCACCCGCCACATGAAGCGCGCCGGGCGCATCTGGATCCGCGTGTTCCCCGACGTGCCGGTGTCGACCAAGCCGGCCGAAGTGCGCATGGGCAGCGGCAAGGGCACGCCCGAATACTGGGTCGCCCGGATCAAGCCGGGACGCATCATGTTCGAGGTGGACGGCATTCCGCGCAACATCGCCGAAGAGGCGTTCCGCCTCGCTGCGGCGAAGCTGAGCGTGAAGACCCGGCTGGTCAGCCGGATCGGCGAGGGAGCCTAGTCGATGAAGCCCGAGGAAATTCGCGGCAAGAGCGCCGATGAGCTGACGGATGCGCTGCGCAATCTGCGCAAGGAGGCGTTCAATCTGCGCTTCCAGCGCGCGAGCGGGCAGCTCGAGAATACGGCGCGGATGCGCGTGGTCCGGCGCGAGATCGCCCGGATTCGGACGGTGATTAGCGAGCGGTCGCACCAGGCGGCGGCCGCAAGCAAGCGATAGAGAGGGTTTAGGACCATGCCCCGCCGAATCCTTCAGGGTGTCGTCGTGAGCGACAAGGGCGACAAGACGGTGGTCGTCCGGGTCGAGCGCCGCGTGCTGCACCCGGTCTACAAAAAGGTCGTGCGCAGCGCGAAGAAGTACGCCGCGCACGATGCCGATAACCGGTTCAAGGTCGGCGACAGCGTGCGCATTCAGGAGTGCCGCCCGATCTCGAAGCTGAAGCGGTGGACGGTGATCTCGGGTGAGGCCGCGAAGGACGGGGCGACGCCGAGGCCGAGCGAGCTTCAGGCCTGAGCGGATAGAAGAGGGGCAGCGATCCGATGATCCAGGCACAAACCCATCTCGACGTCGCGGACAATTCCGGCGCGCGTCGCGTCGAGTGCATCAAGGTGCTGGGCGGTTCGCGCCGGCGCGTCGCCACGATCGGCGATGTCATCGTGGTCGCGATAAAGGACGCGATTCCGCGCGGCAAGGTGAAGAAGGGTGAGGTCCACAAGGCGGTGATTGTCAGGACCGCGAAGGAGATTCGCCGCCCCGATGGCACCTCGATCCGCTTCGATCGGAACGCGGCGGTCCTGATCAACGCGCAGAACGAGCCGATCGGCACGCGCATCTTCGGGCCGGTAACGCGCGAGCTCCGAGCCAAGCAGTACATGAAGATCATCTCGCTCGCACCGGAAGTGCTCTGAGCGAGGCGGGGTTGAGGAGGACGGCCTGATGGCGATGCAGAAGATCAAGAAGGACGATGAGGTGATCGTCCTCACGGGGCGCGACCGCGGCAAGCGCGGCAAGGTGCTGCGCGCGCTGCCGCAGGAGGATCGCGTCATCGTCGAAGGCGTGAACATGATGAAGCGCCACACCAAGCCGAGCCAGGCCGATCCGCAGGGCGGCATCAAGGAGAAGGAAGCGGCGATCCACGTCTCCAACGTGGCGCTGATCGATCCGAAGTCGAATCGCCCGACGCGGGTCGGCTTCAAGGTGCTGGCGGACGGCCGCAAGGTGCGGGTGGCCAAGCGTTCGGGCGAGGTGCTCGATGTCTGAGCAGAAAAAAGCGCGTGAGCGCGTCCGTCTCCACGAGCATTACGAGACGGTGGTGCGGCCGCAGCTGATCAAGCAATTCGGCTATGCGAACCCGATGCAGGCGCCGCGCATCGAGAAGATCGTGATCAACATGGGCGTGGGCGAGGGCGCGACCGACAAGAAGAAGGTCGATGCCGCTGTTCTGGATCTGACACGGATTGCGGGTCAGAAGCCGATCGTGACACGGGCGCGCAAGTCGATCGCGAACTACAAGATCCGCAATGGCATGGCGATCGGCTGCAAGGTCACGCTGCGCCGCGAGCGGATGTATGAGTTCCTCGATCGCCTGGTCAACATCGCGCTGCCCCGCGTGCGCGACTTCCGTGGCATTTCGGGCAAATCGTTCGATGGTCGTGGCAATTACGCGCTCGGTGTACGCGAGCAGATCGTGTTTCCCGAGATCGACTACGACAAGATCGACAAGATCCGCGGCATGGACATCGTGATTTGCACCAGCGCGCGCACCGACGCCGAAGCGAAGGCGCTGCTCGTTGGTTTTCAGATGCCGTTCATCAACTAGGACAACAAGTCGGGCGACGGCCCAAGGGTTCAGCCAATGGCGAAGAAGAGTTCGATCGAGAAGAACGAGATGCGGCGGCGCTTGTCAGTCAAGTATGATGCCAAGCGCACGGCTTTGCTCGAGAAGACGCGAGACATGAAGCTCCCGCCCGAGGAGCGCTTTGCCGCACAGCTCAAGCTCGCCAAGCTGCCACGCAACTCGTCGCGGGTGCGGATCCGCAATCGCTGCGGTCTGACGGGCCGGCCACGTGCTTATTATCGCAAGTTCAACCTGTCTCGCATCGCGCTGCGCGACCTGGCCTCGGCCGGTCGTTTGCCGGGCGCGGTCAAGGCCAGCTGGTAAGGCCGGAGGACGCATGCCTGTCACCGATCCGATCGGCGATCTGCTCACCCGCATCCGCAATGGGCAGCGCGGACGGCGTGCCCAGGTGCGCTCGCCGGTCTCCAAGCAGCGCGCGGCCGTGCTCGACGTGCTGAAGAGCGAGGGCTACATCCGCGGCTACAGCAAGACCGGCGACGGCGGGATTCGCGACGTCTTCGAGATCGAGCTGAAGTACAACGAGGGCCGTCCGGTCATCACCGAGATCAACCGGGTCTCGCGGCCGGGCCGCCGGGTCTATTCGCCGATCGAGGATCTGCCGAGGGTCTATAACGGCCTCGGCATCTCGATTCTGTCGACCTCGAAGGGCGTCATGTCCGATCTCGAGGCGCGTCGCCAAAACCTTGGCGGCGAAGTCATCTGCACGGTGTTCTAGGAGAGCGCCATGTCGCGTATTGGCAAGAACGCCGTTCCAGTGCCGGCCGGCGTAGACGTTCAGATCAGTGGCAACGAGGTCTCGGTCAAGGGCAAGCTCGGCCAGCTCAAGACCATGATCGTGCCGGAAATGACCGTCTCGAAGGGTGACAAGGGCATCGCGGTGAAGCCGCGCGAGATGACCAAGCGCTCGCGCCAGCTCTGGGGCCTGTCGCGCTCGCTGGTGCGCAACATGGTGCAGGGCGTCACTCAGGGCTATGCCGAGAGGCTCGAGATTCAGGGCGTCGGCTACAAGGCGGCGGTCGAGGGCAGCAATTTGAAGCTCGATCTCGGCTTCAGCCACAGCGTGCTCTACCCGATCCCGGCGGGCATCAAGATTGTGTGCGAGAAGCCGACCTCGATTGCGGTAAGCGGCATCGATCGTCAGCTTGTTGGCCAGGTGGCGGCCGAGATCAGGGGCTACAAGAAGCCGGAGCCCTACAAGGGCAAGGGCATTCGCTACGCGAACGAGTCGGTGCGTCGCAAGGAAGGCAAGAAGAAGTAAGGTCGGCCATGGACAAGTCGGAAAAGCTGTTCGAGCGTCGCCGCAGCCGTGTGCGCTATCAGTTGAAGCGCCACAGCGACGGCCGGCCCCGCCTTTCAGTGCATCGCTCGGGGCGCCATATCTATGCCCAATTGATCGATGATCAGAAGGGCGTGACCTTGGCCTCGGCCTCGACGCTTGAAAAGGTGCTGCGTGAGGCGCTGAAGAGCGGCGCGGACAAGGACGCCGCCGGCAAGGTCGGCGCGCTGATCGCCGAGCGCGCCAAGGCCGCCGGCGTGAGCACGGTGGTGTTCGATCGCGGCGGCTTCCGGTTCCACGGCCGCATCAAGGCATTGGCCGACGCCGCCCGCGAAGGCGGGCTGTCGTTCTAGGAAGGCAGGATCATGGCACGAGGCAATCCCGGCGAAGGTCGCGAGCGGCAGGGCGGGCGCAATTGGGAGCGCGACCGCGAAGAGAGCGAGCTCGGCGACAAGCTGGTCAATATCAACCGCGTCGCCAAGGTGGTGAAGGGCGGTCGGCGCTTCGGGTTCTCCGCGCTTGTGGTCGTTGGAGACAGGCGGGGCCGGGTCGGCCACGGCTCGGGCAAGGCGCGTGAAGTGCCGGAGGCGATCCGCAAGGCGACCGAGCGGGCGAAGCGCAATCTGATCCGCGTGCCGCTGCGCGAGGGTCGCACGCTGCATCACGACGTGCTTGGGCGCGCCGGCGCCGGCAAGGTTGTGCTGCGCGCGGCGGCGCCTGGCACGGGTATCATCGCGGGTGGCCCGATGCGCGCGGTGTTCGAGATGTTGGGCGTGCAGGACGTGGTGGCGAAGTCGGTCGGCACCTCGAACCCGCACAACATGGTCAAGGCGACGTTCGATGCGCTGACCCGGTGCAACTCGCCGCGCACGGTTGCGGCCAAGCGCAGCCGGCGGGTGAGCGATGTGTTCGGCCGCTCCGAGAGCGCCGGCGAGGAGAAGGAATAGGCCGATGGCGAACAACGCCGCTGGACGCGTGAAGGTGACCCAGGTCGGGAGCCCGATCGCGCGGCGACATGATCAGCGCGAGACGCTGATCGGTCTCGGATTGAACAAGATGAACCGCAGCCGCGTGCTCGAAGATACGCCCGCGGTGCGCGGCATGATCAAGAAGGTCGCTCACCTGCTGCGCGTCGAGCCGGCCGGCTGAGGAGAGGGAACGATGCGTCTCACTGACCTGCGCGATAATCCGGGCGCAAGCCGGAAGAAGAAGCGGCTCGGCCGCGGCATCGGCTCGGGCAAGGGCAAGACGTCGGGCAAGGGCCATAAGGGCCAGCTCGCCCGCACGGGCGTGGCGCTGCGCGATTTCGAGGGCGGCCAGATGCCGCTTTATCGTCGTCTGCCGAAGCGTGGTTTCAAGAATCTGGGTCGGCGTGTCTATGAGCCGGTCAATCTCGATCGTCTGCAGCGCGCAATCGACGACAAGCGGCTCGATCCCTCCCAGACCATCACGGACGCCGTACTGAAATCGGCCGGCCTCGCGGTTGGCACCAATGGCACCGTCGGTGTGCGCCTGCTCGCCCGTGGCGAGCTGAAGGCGAAGCTCAGCTTCGACGTGACCAGCGCGTCAAAGTCGGCGATCGAGGCGGTCGAGAAGGCCGGCGGCACGATCAAGATCATCAAGCGCGAGAAGAAGAAGCGCCTCCGTGGCTCCCAGAAGAAGAAAGCCAAGGGCGGAGCGAAGGGCAAGAAGGCGGGCGACGCAGCGCAGGCTGAGGCAGGGGCCGCCTCCTGAGGGCGGGCTGAATCATGGCATCGGCAGCCGAGCAACTGGCGGCCAATTTCAACTTCGGAGCACTTGGCAAAGCCAAGGAGCTGCAGCGCCGGCTTTTGTTCGTGCTGGGCGCGCTGATCGTCTACCGGATCGGCACGTATATCCCGATTCCCGGCATCGATCCGGTTGTGCTTCGGAGTTTCTACGAGAGCCACTCGGGCGGCATCCTGGACATGTTCAACATGTTCTCGGGCGGCGCGCTCCAGCGGATGACGATCTTCGCGTTGAACATCATGCCGTACATTTCGGCATCGATCATTATTCAGCTGATGACGACGGTGTCGCCTAAGCTTGCCGCGCTCAAGAAGGAGGGCGGCGAGGCGGGGCGCAAGAAGATCAATCAGTACACACGCTACGGCACGGTGATTCTGGCGGCGCTCCAGGCCTACGGCATCGCCGCCGGCCTCGAGGGCTACACCAGCAACGGCGCAAGCGCCGTCATCGATCCCGGCACATTCTTCCGCGTGACCACTGTCGTGCTGCTGACCGGCGGTACTGTTTTCCTGATGTGGCTGGGCGAGCAGATCACCGCGCGCGGCGTCGGCAATGGCATCTCGCTGATCATCTTCGCCGGCATCGTGGCAGCGCTGCCAAGCGGTCTCGTTCAGCTCCTGGAGCTCGGGCGCACGGGGGCGATGTCACCGGCGCTCATGATCATTTTTCTGCTTGGGGCGATCGCGCTGGTGGCGTTCATCGTGTTCATGGAGCGCGCCCAGCGCCGCATCGTGGTGCAATACCCGAAGCGACAGGTCGGGCAGCGGGTCTTTGGCGGACAATCGAGCCATCTGCCCTTGAAGGTGAACACGGCGGGCGTGATTCCGCCAATCTTTGCCAGCTCGATTCTGCTGCTACCGATCACCGCGCTCAGCATGAACGCGGGCACCGGCCCTGCCTGGTTGACCGAGCTGTCGAGCCTGATTGGGCACGGCAAGCCGCTCTACATGCTGCTCTATGCGGCGGCGATCATTTTCTTCGCATTCTTCTATACGGGCGTCGTGTTCAACCCGAAGGACACGGCCGATAATCTGAAGAAGTATGGCGGGTTCATTCCGGGCATCCGGCCTGGTCAGGCGACGGCCGACTATCTCCAGTTCGTGCTGACCAGGCTGACCCTGATCGGCTCGCTGTACCTGACCTTTGTCTGCCTCCTGCCCGAGTTCCTGATCGCCGAATATGCCCTGCCATTCTATCTCGGTGGCACCAGCCTGCTCATTGTTGTGTCGGTAACCATGGACACCGTGAGCCAGATCCACTCGCATCTGCTGGCGCACCAGTATGAGGGCCTGATCAAGAAGTCCAAGCTCAGGGGCAGCCGCAAGTGAACTTGATCCTGCTCGGGCCGCCGGGTGCTGGCAAGGGCACCCAGGCGGAGCGGCTCAGTCGTCGCTTTGGGTTCGTGCAGCTCTCTACGGGCGACATGTTGCGTGCTGCGGTCAAGGCGGGTACGCCGCTTGGCCTCAAGGCCAAGGCGATCATGGAAGCGGGCGGGCTGGTGCCGGACGAGGTCGTGATCGGCCTGATTGCCGAGCGCATCGACCAGCCGGACTGCAAAAAGGGCTTCATTCTCGACGGCTTCCCACGCACGACCGCCCAGGCCGAGGCGCTCGACAAGATGCTCGAGGGTCGCAAGCTGCGCCTCGACAAGGTGATCGAGCTGAAGGTCGATGACGCCGCCTTGACCGAGCGAATCGCCGGACGTTTCACCTGCGCCAAATGCGGCGCCGGCTATAACGACCTGTCCAAGCCGACCAAGGTGCCGGGGGTGTGCGACGCTTGCGGGTCCAAGGAGTTTTCCCGCCGCAAGGACGACAATCGGGAGACCGTCGTGGCCCGGCTCAAGGCCTACCATGAGCAGACCGCGCCGATCATCCCATATTACCGCGCTCGCGGCCGCTTCGTGTCGCTGGACGGCATGGCCGACATGGACGTGGTCGAGGCGGCCCTGGTCAAGTCACTGGCGGTCATGACAAATGGTTGACGTGGTCGCCTGCCCCACCCATAATCCCCGTTCCCTTGCCCGTGCTGTGGCCGGTTGCCGCGGCACGCGTCTTCTTTTTTGAGGAGGCCACAACGTGGCGCGCATCGCCGGCGTTAACATCCCTACGGCCAAACGTGTCGAGGTCGCCTTGACTTACATCCATGGCATCGGGCCGTTCCAGGCCAAGAAGATCATGGAGAAGGTCGGCATCGCGGCAAAGGTGCGGGTCAGTGAGCTGAGTGAGGCGGATGTCATTCGCATCCGCGAGACGATCGACAAGGACTACACGGTCGAGGGCGATCTCCGGCGCGAGGTCGCAATGAACATCAAGCGGCTGATGGATCTCGGCTGCTACCGGGGCCTGCGCCATCGGCGCGGTCTTCCGGTCCGTGGTCAGCGCACGCATACGAACGCGCGCACGCGGAAAGGTCCATCGCGGCCAATCGCGGCGAAAAAGAAGTAACGCAGGGTATTGCTCATGGCGAAGACGGGACGTCCGCGCAAAAAAGAGCGGAAGAACATCACTGCCGGCATCGCGCATGTGAACGCCACGTTCAACAACACCATGATCACCATTACGGACTTGCAGGGCAATTCGATTGCCTGGTCGTCCGCGGGTACCATGGGGTTCAAGGGTTCGCGCAAGTCCACGCCCTATGCCGCCCAGGTGGCGGCCGAGGATGCCGGGCGCAAGGCCAAGGAGCATGGCGTCCTGGCGCTCGAGGTTGAGGTCAAGGGGCCTGGCCCCGGCCGGGAATCGGCGTTGCGTGCGCTGCAGGCCGCTGGATTCTCAATCTCTGCCATTCGTGATGTGACGCCCATTCCCCATAACGGCTGTCGCCCGCCCAAACGGCGGCGTGTCTAGCCGGGAAGAGGCTGCCGCCCCGTCGCGCCCTGAACGGGCCGGTCGGAGGCATGCCGCTCGATTGTGACTGACCGCGAAACCCAGTTTCGCAACCATGAGGTCGCACGCGTGATTCAGAGAAACTGGCAAGAACTGATTAAGCCCTCCAAGCTCGCCGTTTCCCCCGAGGGCGATGGCAATCGCTTCGCGACCGTGGTGGCGGAGCCGCTCGAGCGCGGCTTCGGTGTCACGCTCGGCAACGCGATTCGTCGGATCCTGTTGTCGTCGCTGCAGGGCGCGGCGGTGACCTCGCTCAAGATCGACGGGGTGTTGCACGAGTTCTCCTCGATCCCGGGCGTGCGCGAGGACATCACCGACATTGTGCTCAACGTGAAGTCGCTCGCGTTGCGCATGCATGGCGAAGGGCCGAAGCGCATCACCTTGAAGGCGCAGGGGCCGGGCGAGGCCAAGGCTGGGCAGATCGAGACCGGACATGACATCGAGGTGATGGACCCGAGCCATGTGATCTGCACCCTCGATGAGGGCGCCAAGCTCAACATGGAGATGACGGTCCACAACGGCAAAGGCTATGTCGCGGCCACGCTCAACCGGCCGGAGGACGCGCCGATCGGGCTGATCCCGGTCGACTCGCTCTACAGCCCGGTCAAGAAGGTGGCCTACAAGATCGACAATACCCGCGTCGGCCAGGCGACCGACTATGACAAGCTGACCATGCGGATCGAGACGAATGGCACGGTGCGGCCGGAGGACGCGGTGGCATTGGCCGCGCGCATCCTGCAGGACCAGCTGCAGCTCTTCATCAACTTCGAGGAACCGCGCGAGATCGTGCCGGGCGCCGAGCGTGCGGAGCCCGAGTTCAACGCCAATCTGCTGCGCAAGGTGGACGAACTCGAGCTTTCGGTCCGCTCGGCCAATTGCCTGAAGAACGACAACATCATCTACATCGGCGATCTGGTTCAGAAGTCAGAGCAGGAGATGCTGCGCACGCCGAACTTCGGTCGCAAGTCGCTGAACGAGATCAAGGAGGTTCTGGAGACCATGGGGCTTCGGCTCGGCATGGAAATCCCGAACTGGCCGCCTGAGAACATCGAGGAGCTCGCCCGCAAGCTCGATGAGCCTTATTGAGGCTCGGGAGCAGGCAGGCACGCGAGCGGGAGAGAAGCCATGCGTCACAAGATTGCCGGTCGCAAGCTCGGCCGCACCACCGCCCATCGCCGGTCGCTGTTACGCAACATGGCGACGTCGCTGATCAAGCACGAGCAGATCACGACAACGCTGCCCAAGGCGAAAGAGCTACGGCCGATTGTCGAGAAGCTGGTTACGCTCGGCAAGGGCGACACGCTCGCGGCGCGCCGGCGCGCCCACGCCTATCTCAAGGATGAGAAGGTGGTGGCGAAGCTGTTCACGACGCTCGGGCCCCGCTACGTGAAACGCGATGGCGGCTACACCCGCGTGCTGCGGGCCGGCATGCGCCACGGTGATGCCGCGACGCTCGCCGTGATCGAGTTCGTCGATCGCGACGTCAACGCCAAGGGCCAGGATTCCGGGCCGAGGCCCGAGGTCGCCGCCAACGCCGAGGAAGCCGCCAGCTGATTGCAGCTCGTTCGGCGTGGATTTCAGAGGGCAGCCGATGAGGCTGCCCTTCGCGTTTCCGGGGGACTAGACTGACGCTCTGACCCGCCGATGCGGGATGTGATGCAGCCGACCATGCCGCGCGAGAAGCCGCGATCGTTGTTCGAGGATGCCGCCGAGACCCGGCCGCTGGCCGATCGCTTGCGCCCGAAGACCCTTGCCGAGGTCGTCGGGCAGGACCATCTGCTCGGCCTCGAGGCGCCGATCGGGCGCATGGTCACGGCGCACCGCCTGGCCTCGATGGTTCTCTGGGGGCCGCCCGGCTGTGGCAAAACCACCATTGCGCGCCTTTTGTCAGAGGCCACGTCGCTCGTGTTCGAGCCGCTGAGCGCGGTGTTCTCCGGCGTCGCCGAGCTGCGCAAGGTGTTCGATGCGGCGCGTGAGCGGCGTGCGGCCGGGCAGGGCACGCTTCTCTTCGTCGATGAGATCCACCGCTTCAACCGCGCGCAGCAGGATGCGTTTCTGCCGGTGGTCGAGGACGGCACGATCACCCTGATCGGCGCAACCACAGAGAACCCTTCCTTCGAGCTCAACGCCGCACTGCTCTCGCGCTGTCAGGTCATGGTGTTGCGTCGTTTGGACGAGGCGGCGCTCGAGGAGCTGCTAGGTCGTGCCGAGGCGCTCGTTGGGCGCGCCCTGCCGCTGACCGCCGATGCCCGCGGCACGCTGAAGGCGATGGCCGATGGCGATGGCCGCTCACTCCTCAACATGGTCGAGGAGCTGTTCGCTCGGCCGGAGGCCTCGGCGCCGCTTGACCAGCGGGCCCTGATGGCGGCGGTGCAGCGGCGCGCGCCGATCTACGACAAGACGCAGGACAGCCACTACAACCTGATCAGCGCGCTGCATAAATCGCTCCGCGGCTCGGATACCGACGCGGCGCTCTACTGGTTCGCGCGCATGCTGGTCGGCGGCGAGGACCCGCGCTACATCGCGCGGCGTCTGACCCGCTTCGCGGTCGAGGATGTCGGTCTGGCCGACCCCGCCGCGATTGGCCAGTGCTTGGCTGCGTGGGAAACCTATGAGCGCCTAGGCTCGCCCGAAGGTGAGCTTGCGCTCGCGCAGGCGGTGATCTATCTCGGCACCGCGCCCAAATCGAATGCCGCTTATGTGGCGCTCGGGGCGGCGATGAAAGCGGCCGAGCGAACCGGCTCCCTCGCGCCACCCATGCACATCCTCAACGCGCCGACGCGGCTGATGAAGGATTTGGGCTATTCCAAAGGCTATCAGTACGACCCTGACACCACGGACGCGTTCTCCGGCCAGAACTACTTTCCGGATGGCATGAAGCGGCAGGTGCTCTATGAGCCGGCCGAGCGCGGCTTTGAGCGCGAGATCAAGAAGCGCCTGGACTATTGGGCGAAGCTGCGCGAGCGCGTGGCGAAGGGCGAGGATGACGGGCGCGACAAGGTCGAGGCGCCGCCATGATGGGCGTCGTCCTCATTGCGCTCGGAGGCGCGGTCGGCTCGGTCGGGCGTTACTACGTCGCCGGCGCCGTTGAGCGCTGGTTGGGCGTCGCGATCGGTGCGGGCTTTCCCTATGGCACGCTTGCGGTCAACGTCATCGGCTCGGCGGTTCTTGGCCTTCTCGTCGCGCTACTCAGTGCGGTGTTCACCACCACGCCCGAGATTCGCCTATTCCTCGTGGTCGGTGTGCTCGGCGGCTTCACGACGTTCTCGGCGTTCTCGCTCGATGTGATCGCCCTGTTCGAGCGCAACGAGGCCGGCCGTGCTCTCCTCTACATCGCGCTCTCGGTCGTGCTCTCGGCTGGCGCGCTCTACCTCGTGCTTCGCTTCGTGCGCTGGGTCACGCCGTGACCGGGGTGCGCGCCATGATCGTCGAGGCCGACGAGGCCGATCTTCGGCTCGATCGCTGGTTCAAGCGCCATTTCCCGGCGCTGGGCCACGCTCATTTGTCGCGCCTGTTGCGCACCGGGCAGATTCGCGTCGATGGCGGTCGGGTCAAGGCCAGCCACCGCTTGAGCGTGGGCAGCGCCGTTCGTGTTCCGCCGCTGGGGGAACCAGCCGCTGTCCCGGAGACCCCGGCGTCCAGAAAGGCTCCGCCGCCCGCTGCCACCGCACTCGACGAGGCGCGCTCGTGGGTCATCCATCGCGATGATTCGATCATCGTCATCAACAAGCCGGCCGGCCTCGCCGCGCAGGGCGGCAGCGAGGTGACGCACCATCTCGATGCGCTGTTGGATGGTCTGCGCTTCGGTGCGCCTGAGCGGCCAAAGCTCGTTCACCGGCTTGATCGCGATACCAGCGGCGTCATGGTGCTGGCGCGCTCGGCGGCGGTTGCACGGCGCTTGGCAGAGGCCTTCAAGGAGCGCGAGCCGCGCAAGGTCTATTGGGCGCTTGTGGCCGGTGTGCCTCAGCCCTATAGCGGCAAGATCGACGCGGCGATCGCCAAGCGCCCAGGCGGCGGCGGCGAGAAGATGGCACTCGTCGAGCCGGGCGAAGGTGGGCAGCGGGCGACGACCTACTACCGGCTGATCGACAGCGCGGGCAAGCGGGTGGCCTGGCTTGCGCTCTATCCGAAGACGGGGCGCACCCATCAGCTTCGCGTGCATTGCGCCGAGGTGCTGCACACGCCGATTGTCGGAGACGGCAAATATGGCGGCGCGGCGGCCTATCTGCCGCTCGAAGGCATTGCGCGGCGCGTACACCTGCATGCCGCGGCGATCGAGCTTCCTGACCCGGCCGACAAGACCGGGCGCCGCGTGCTGCGGTTCACGGCGCCACCGCCCGAGCACATGGTGACCTCCTTCAAGCTGCTCGGCTTCGACCTTCGGCTCGAGCGTGATCCGTTCGCCGAGGCGCCCCCATGATCCGCCTTGTTCTGTTCGATTGCGACGGCACGCTGGTCGACAGCCAGCACCTCATTTCGGCCGCCATGGCCGAGACCTTCAGGGCCGTTGACCTCGAGGCACCACCCATCGCGGCGGTGCGGCGGGTGGTCGGGCTCAGCCTCGAAGAGGCGATCACGCGGCTATTGCCGGAGGCCCGTCGGGACGAGGCGCCCATCCTGTCCGTGCGCTACAAGGAAAACTACTTTCGCCTGAAGTCCGATCCTGAGGTGCCGCAGGACGAGTTATTCGATGGGGCGCGCGAAACGCTGCATGCGCTCCATCGGGCGAACTTTCTCTTGGGCGTGGCGACAGGCAAGTCGCGCCGGGGCCTGCGCGCGACACTCGAGCGTCACGGCCTCGCTGGATTGTTCGTGACCCTGCAAACCGCGGACGACGCGCCTGGCAAGCCGGATCCCACCATGGCGCTCCAGGCCATGACCGAGGCCGGCGTTGAGCCCGGGGAGACCGTCGTCATCGGCGACACCGTGTTCGACATCATGATGGCGCGGCACGCAGGCGCTGACGCGCTAGGCGTCTCCTGGGGCTATCATGATCCCCATGAGCTGGCGCAGGCCGGCGCGATCGGTCTGCTCGAACGCTTTCACGAGTTGCCGCCGCGGCTGGCCTCGCTCAACAACATGCAGACGGTGAACGGCCATGGTCGCTGAACCCGCCAAGCGACGTTCGCGGTTTCGCTGGTGGATGGTGCCGGCGGGGCTCGGCGGCCTGATCGTCATCGTCATCGCGGTTGGCGTCATCATTCTGCTCAGCAAGGATGTCACGGAATATCGCGATATCCTCACGGCAGAGCTCAGCAAGCAGACCGGCCGCCACGTGGAGATCAAGGGCGCGTTCGACCTTTCGATCAGCTTCTCGCCTTCGATCGTGGCCGAGGACATCAGCATCGCGAACGCACCCTGGGGCAGCCGCGCCGAGATGCTGAAGGCGAGGCGCCTCGAGGTGAAGGTCGGGCTGTTTCCGATCATCAGTGGAAAGGTCGAGGCACAGCGCCTGGTGCTCGACGGGGCCGACCTCCTGCTCGAGACCGATGCGGAGGGCAAGAGCAATTGGCCCGTGATGACATCAACCACTGACGCGGATCAATCGGAGCTGCTCGCCGCCGATACGCTTGAGATCAAGGACTCGTTGATCACGCTCGTCGATGGTCGCACCAAAAAGACGCGCACGCTCAAGATCGACAGCGCCGCAGGAGGCCTCGACCACGCGTCCAACACGCTTGCGCTCGATGCCCAGGGCCTGCTCAACCAGCTCCCGATGACCGCCAAGCTCGCGGTTGGGCGCAAGGGTCCAAAAGCGCCGCTCAAGGTGGAGCTCGCTGCCGGTGACGCCTTGCTCAACCTCGATGGCACGGTCGATCGGCCGGCCGATTTCGATGGCCTTGACGTCGCCATGAAGCTCTCCGCGCCGACGCTCACGACCCTCGGCGCGCTGGCCGGCACCGGTGATCTGCCCAAGGCGGTCGGGCCGGTCACGTTCGAAGGGCAACTGAAGGGCGGCGGTGCGCGCTATGACGTAGCCGGCCTCAAGGCGAGTTTCGGCCAGAGCCAGCTGAGCGGCGACCTGTCGGTCGATGCGACGCCTGATATTCCGCGCCTCAAGGGAAGCCTCGCGGCGTCCACCGTCGATCTCGATCTGATCCTCGGCGAAGAGAACAAAGGGAAGCGCGGGAAGGGCGGTCGTCTCTTCGACGACGAGCCGATCGCGCTCGACTGGCTCGAAGGGCTGGATGTCGAGCTTGCGCTTTCGGCCGCGAAGGCCAGCTATCGGGGCACCACGCTTACCGACCTTGAGACCACGATCGTCGTGCGCGACAAGGTCGCGACGTTAAACCCGCTCGCGTTCGAGACCGCTGGCGGCGCCATGAATGGTGCGGCGACGCTCGACGGCTCGGCCAAGGCGCCAAAGGTGACCCTGAAGGGCAAGATGCGCGGCGCCGATTTGGGCACCGTGCTCGCGCTTCTCGGCGTTGAGCAACGGGGTCAAGGCAAGGTCGACATCGATGCCGACCTCAAGGCGACCGGTGCATCGCCTCGCATGCTCGCGGGCTCGCTGGGCGGCCGGCTCGATATCGCGATGGGGCGCGGCCGGCTGGACAACACGCTGGTCGAGCTGATCGCGGTCGATCTCGTGCAGCAATTAATGCCATGGAACGTCAGCAAGGCGAGCACGACGGTCAATTGCATGGTCGCGCGCTTTCCCATCGATCGCGGTGTGATGCGGGCCGAGCGGCTATTGCTCGACACCACGGAGATGACCATGGGCGGT
>VGET01000037.1 GCA_016869195.1 Alphaproteobacteria bacterium
CGGGACGCTGCGCTGTGTCGGGCCTGCGCGCCCCGGCCCGTTGCATCACCGCCCCATAACGGGCAACGAGAGGAAGCAGGGCACGCCGGCTCAAGCTAAGCCTGGTCCGAAGAATCAGGGCAGGTCACCTCCGATTAACATGGTCTCCCGACGGCATCTTGTTGAGACAATTGATGTTGGATTGTTGGGAAATTGTCCTCTCGGTACACGACTTGTATGACCAGCCTCGTAGCGGGCTCGCAAACTTGAATGGACGGCCACATGTTTATGAATGCCAGTTTGACACCAATGAGGATGAGTACTCAGATCAGTATTGGGTAAGAGAGGCAGAGCCTGATTTGGTAGCTCTTGAACAAGAGCGTTGGCAGATCTGGTTGCGCTATGCTCGCGCCTTTCGAGCTGGTGATGCGACGCGAGAGCTGTGGCCGGCATTACCAGCCGAGCGAAATCGATACGACGAGTTGACTCGCCTTATCGGAACAAGACTTCATGCTGGTCCGAACAACGCGACTTTTCGACGAGCCATCTGGCGTCGAGTTGACGAAGATACATGGGAAGTATGTTGGCAACGCGAGTGACTTTCCAGGCCAAGGCGTCGCGAGCCCACAGTGCTTTCTTTTCAAGTCATGGCCCGGCGTCGCTCCGGCGACCGGGCCATCCATCGGGTAGCGTGCTCGTTGAAAGATGGATGGCCCGATCAAGTCGGGCCATGACGAGGAATGAGAAGCGCGCGCCTCAATACCCCGCCTGATCATCAACCGCGTGGCCGCGCTTCGGCACCAGCACGGTGCGCTCATAGCTCATGAACACCGTGCCGTCGGCCTTCTTGCCGATGGTCCTGACCTTGACGATGCCCTGCGTCGGCCGCGACTTACTCTCCCGCTTCTCGAGCACCTCGGATTCCGCATAGATCGTATCACCGCAGAACACCGGCGCGGTCAGACGGATGTCGTTCCAACCCAGATTGGCGATCGCCTTCTGGCTGATGTCGCTGACCGACATGCCGGCCACGACCGCGAGCGTGAACGCGCTGTTGACCAGCGGCTTGCCGAACTCGCTCTTCGCTGCATAGGCGTTGTCGAAGTGCAGCGGGTGCGTGTTCATGGTGAGCAGCGTGAACCAGATGTTGTCGGCCTCGGTGATCGTGCGGCCGGGCCGGTGCTCGTAGGTATCACCCACCGTGAAGTCCTCGAAGTAGCGGCCCCAGGACTCGCGATACCGCCTCGGCCCCACCGGTTTCATCTCAGCGACCATCGTGACCTCCCGACTGTGAATGTGGCGTCGGCCTCAGAACGCGCGGCCGCGCGCGATGTCATGCGCGAACTCGAACAGGCCATCGACGATCGGGCCGAAGCGGGCATAGCGTTCGTCCTTGGAATCGCCGCGGCGATAGCGGGCGTAGATCTGCTGAAAGACCACCCCGAGCTTCAGCATCGTCAACACGCGATGAAACAGGAAGTCGGACACGTCGCGCCCGGTTGCCTTGGCATAGCGCTCGAGGACATCACGCCGGCGCGGGAAGCCGTGGCGCGCGGTCGGCATCTGATCGAGCGCCAGCATCGCGGGCGGATCGCCCGGCTCGGCCCAATAGCTCAACAGCGTCGCAAGGTCGAACAGCGGATCACCCCTTGAGCCCTGATCCCAGTCGAGCACCGTGACGGGATTCAGCGTCGCCGGATCAAGCAGCACATTGTCGAGCTTGAAGTCGTTGTGCAGCAGGGTCGGCGTGCTCGGCGGGATCGCTTGCGCGGCCAGCCACTCGGCGACGTCTACGCCGGCCTTTGGTGGCGGCAGATCATCGCTCGCGATCAGGAGCCGCTTGTGCCAGCCGGTGACCGCGCGCGCCAGGAATCCTTCGGGCTTGCCAAAATTGCCGAGGCCGACCGCTGCCGGATCGATCCGGTGAAACTCGACCAGGATGTCGATCAGCATGGAGCCGAGGCGCTCGCCGATGCCGGGGATCGCCGCGAGCGCTTCCGGCATGGTGCCGCCGATCGAGAGGCCGGGCCGGTATTCCATGATCACGAACTGGCCCTTGATCACGCTCTCATCGGCGCCGTGAAAGAGCGCCTTCGGGGCCAGGGGAAACACCGGGCCGATCGCATTCAGCACCGTGAACTCGCGGCGCATGTCGTTCGCGCCGGGCGGCAGCTCGCCCATCGGCGGGCGGCGAAGCACGCGGGTCACGCCATCGACCACGATCAGATAGTTGAGGTTGCCGTAGCCCGCCGCGATCTGCTGTGGACGGTCGTGCGCGGGGTCAAAGCGCATGCCATGGGCCGAGAGGTGGCGCGCCAGCGCGTCCCAATCCTGCGGCGTCTCGGTCTCGGCAGTATGAAACCGAGGCGTGACGTCGACGAGCGGCTCAAGGGCTGTGCGAGAGTCTCGGTTCATCGGGGGTAGGCACTTGGCTCCGGCGGTTCGGCGGGGGGCACCATAGGCACCGCCTCGGGCAGGGTCAACGCGTCAGACGGTGCCGGCGTTCGGGCACGCAGGCGCACCACACACAGGGTCAGCCCTGCCATGACGAGCACGATGCCGACAAGGCGGAGCGGCCCAAAGGCCTCGCCCCTGAGGGTCGCCATGAAGGTCATGCCGAATACCGGAATGAGCAGCGAGAACGGCGCAATCAGCGTCGCCGAGTGGCGGCGCATCAACGTGCTCCACATGAGGTAGCCAAGCCCGGTCGCAACGAGGCCCAGAAAGATGCCCGCCAAATAATGTGTCGCATCCGCCGCGGCCAACCGATCGAACACCGCCGGGCCGCCTTCAAGCGCATAGGACAGCGCGAAGATGAACGGGATCGCTGGCAGATGGACCCACACCAGCAGGCGGAACAGCTCGACCTCGCCGATTAGCTTGAAAACGATGTTCGACGCGCCCCAGGCCGCTGCCATGACCAGGATGATGAGGAAACCGAAGATCGAGCCGCCGCTGGTCATGGTGAGGCCGATCACCAGCATGCCCACCCCTGCGATCGCGATGCCGACATATTGTTGGGCGCGCGGACGCTCCTTCAGCACGAAGAACGCGAGCGCGGTGGTGAAGAACACCTGCGCCTGAACCAGCACCGAGGCGACGCCGGGCGGCACGCCCATTCTCATGCCCACGAACATGCAGATGTATTGGAGGAACCCGAGCGCCAGCGCGAGCGCCGCGAAATATTTGAGCGGCACACGGGGTGGGCGCACATAGATCACCACCGGCAGCACGGTCGCCGTCACTCGGATAAAGGCCAAGAGAATGGGCGAGAACCCCTCGAAGGCATAGTCGATGACGACGAAGGAGAAGCCCCAGAGGATCGTCAGCGTCAGCGCGAGCAGGATGGATCCGACGGGGAGCATGATCGTCCGCTGTGGTTCACGGGCGCGTTCGACCCGCCGAAGGCCGATCGTAGCCTGATCTGGCAGAAATCGCGAAGGCGCTTGCGCTGCAGGCCTGCCATGCGCGACCGTTGGATCGGGCCCGGATTTGGCGCATGATTGCGGGGAGCCCCGCCCCACCCTCTCCGCCCAAGGAGCCTGCATGAGCGCCGAGCTCGACGTCTATCAGCGCCAGCGCTTCGGCCAGCGCCTGGGCTTCGGGCACCGCGCTGGGCTCCTCGTGGTCGACTTCGTCAACAGCTTCAACGACCCGGCGCTGTTTGGTGGCGGCAATATCGGCCCGGCGATCGAGCGGAGCGTCGCTCTGCTCGAGGCGTGCCGGCAGATGAAGCTGCCGATCGCCTTCACCCGCCTGGTCTTCGAGGGCGATGGCAGCGACCACAATCTGTTCGTAAGGAAGGTGCCGAAGCTCGCGGTGCTGACCGAGGATGCGCCGGAGTCCTTCGTCGTCGGTGAGCTCGCGCCGGTTCCGGGCGAGTTCGTTTTGAGAAAACGTCTGCCCTCCGCCTTTTTCGGCACCGAACTCGGCGCCCATTTCACGGCGAAGGGTGTCGACACCCTCGTCATCATCGGCTGCACCACGAGCGGCTGCGTCCGCGCGAGCGTGCTCGACGCCATGTCCTCCGGCTTCCGCCCGATCGTCGTGACCGACTGCGTCGGTGACCGGGCGCTCGCGCCGCACGAGGCCAATCTGTTCGACCTCGGCCAGAAATATGCCGATCTCATGGAGCGCGACGCGGTGATCGCGGCCTTGGCCGCCATGGCCCGCGAGCGCGTCGCCTGACCCCTCAACCCAAGGAAACAAGAACATGAAAGCGATCCACATCCGATCCCATGGCGGCCTTGACGCCCTCCGCTTTGATGACGTGCAGACGCCGAAGCCGGGCCCCGGCGAAGCCCTGGTGCGCATCCGTGCGGCGGGTGCCAATCATTTCGATCACGACATCCGCGAGGGCGTCTCCGGCATCAAACACCAGATGCCACATGTACTCGGCATCGAGGGTGTCGGCGAGGTCGCGGAGCTCGGGCCGGGCGTCACCGACCACAAGGTCGGCGATCGGGTGATCATCTATGCCGTCAAGTTCTGCGGGCGCTGCCATGTCTGCCTGTCAGGCCTCGAAGGCACGTGCATGGACCGCAGCCTCATGGGCGTGCAGATCTGGGGCTGCTTCGGCGAGTACGCGCGCTGCAACGCCAATCAGCTCATGCCGCTCCCCGCCAACGTCTCCTACGAAACCGCGGCGGCCTCAGTGATCTGTTATGGCACCGCGTGGCACATGGCGGTGTGGCACGGCAAGGTCCAGGCTGGGCAGACCGTGCTGGTGAATGCCGCGGGCTCTGGTGTCGGCATGTCGGCGATCCAGATCGCGAAGCTGCACGGTGCACATGTCATCGCCTCGGCCGGCTCGGAGGCGAAGCTCGCCAAGGCGCGCGAGCTCGGTGCCGATGAGATCATCAACTACCGCACGCACAAAATCAGCACCGAGTGTCTGCGACTCACGGGCGGACGCGGCGTCGACCTCGTGATCGAGCATGTCGGCGGCGATGTGCTGATCCAGAGCATCGAGGCGGCGGCCTTCAACGGCACGGTGGTCACCTGCGGCGCCCACGCCGGCGAGATCGTGCCGATCAACGTGATCGAGCTGTTTCGCAAGCACGTTCGGCTCCAGGGCAGCCACTATGCCTCACGGATCGAGGTGGGCCGCGTGTTCGAGCTGGTCTCGGCCGGCGCGCTCAAGCCCGTGATCCACGGTGTCTACCCGATGAAGGACTATTCGAAGGTCGCCGCGCTCGTCGCCAACCGTGACTTCTTCGGCAAGATGGTGCTGGTGCCGTAAGCGACGGCGATCGCACTTCCAACCCACCAAGTCGTCACCCCGGCGACAGCCGGGGTCCATCGTGTCGCACGACGGTCATGGGGTGGATTTGATCCCGGGTCTCGCGCCAAGCCGGCGCTCACCCGGGATGACACCTGCTAAGTCGAGGCAGGCACAAGCGGCGGCTGAGCCGCGCGCCAAGCCTCGACCCTCGGGTTCATCAGGCGGAACCAGAGCGGCGGGATCATCGCGACCACGAACATGGTGGCGTAGCCCGCCGGCAATTGCGGCACGCCCTCGCGCAGCGCGAGGCCGGGATAGGCGACAGCGGCGCACAGATGGTGATCTGCGTGGCGCTGCAGATTGAACAACAGCCAGTTGGTCAGCCGCGCCCCTGAATCCCAGGAGTGCCGCGCGGCCGCCGGCTCATAGCGCCCCGGCGCGGTCTCGCGGCGCATGAGTCCATAATGCTCGTTGTAGTTGATGGTCTCGAGCAGGAACACGGCGACCAGGCTCGTACCGATCAGAAAGACGAACGCGTGCCAGCCGGCGAAGGCAAGGATCAACGCATAGAGCGCGAGCGTTGCACCCGCGCCCACGAGCACCCGGTTGCGCAAATTGAACCAGCCTTGGCCACGGCGCTTAAGCCGGGCCTTCTCGAGCGCGAGCGCCGAGATGAAGCCCATCACCGCCACCCGCGGGAAAAACGCGTAGACGCTCTCGCCGAAGCGCGCGGTCGCCGGATCTTCCGGCGTCGCGACGCGCCGGTGATGGCCGTGCACATGTTCGATGCAGAAATGATGGTAGCCGACAGCGATCATGAGAATATCGGCGAGACGCCGCTCGAACCAGCTTGGCCGGTGGGTCAGCTCATGGGCGATCGTGATGCCGATACCGCCGCAGGCGATGCCCATGGAGAGCACGAGGCCTGTGAATTCAAGCGGTGTTGGCGGAACACCCGCGATGACGATGAGGAGCCAGACCAGGAGCCCGGTCTGAAGCGGCACCCAGAGGATCGGCGCGAGCCGATAAGCCAGCGGTGCGGTCGCCTGAACCGGCCCGCGTGCGGGCTCGGCCGCCTTCACCTTGCCCAGGATCAGATCGGCGAGCGGAATGGCCACCAGCACCACGGCAACCGTCAGGAACGTACCGATGCCGCCGATCAGCTGGCCGACGATCACCGTCGGAACGATGAGGTAGCTGAGATAGAACGGAAGTGCGGCCAATTCACGCTCCGATCGCGATTTTCCCTATACTTGTCACAAGAGCCCCGCGCCTCTCCTTCGACAAGCTCAGGATGAGGCGCAGGCAGAAAAAAAGGTCCGCCGGCGCGCCCCCGACCCCACTCCTCATGCTGAGCTTGTCGAAGCATGAGGACGTCATCGTTCACCTCAAAACACCGTGCCGCTCGCGCCGCGCTTCAGATACTGCCCCATGCCCTCGCGGCCGAGCCACTTCGGTCCATCGACGATGCACTGCCCGCGCAGAAACACCTTCTTGACCCGGCCCTTCACCGTGCGACCCTCGAACAGGCTGTAGTCGCTCCGGCTATGGTGCTCACCGGCGCGGATGGTCCAGCTCTCATTCGGGTCGAACAGCACGATGTCACCGTCCGACCCCACCGCAATCGTGCCCTTCTTCGGGAACAGGCCGAACAGCTTGGCCGGCCCGGTCGACATGACCTCGACGAAGCGATTGAGCGTCATCTTCTGCTTATGCACGCCGCCGTCGAACACGACCGGGAGGCGCGTCTCGAGGCCGGGGCCGCCATTCGGAATCTTGGCGAAGCTGTCGCGCCCTTGTTGCTTGGAATAGATCATGCCCTTGTTGTCCGAGAAGCAGAACGGGCAGTGATCGGTCGAGATCACCTGCAGGTCCGAGGTCTTGAGGCCGCGCCAGAGCGCGTCATGGTGGTCGTGCGTGCGCAAGGGCGGCGTCAACACGTACTTTGCGCCCTCGAAGTTCGGCCGGTCATACTCCTCGGGCCCGAGGAAGAGATAGTGCGGGCAGGTCTCGGCATGGACTGGAATGCCGCGGTCGCGCGCCTCGGAAACGCTCGAGAGCGCCTCCTTGGCCGAGAGGTGCACGAAATAGACCGGCACCTCGGCCAGCTCCGCGATGCAGATGATGCGATGCGTCGCCTCGCCCTCCATCAGGCTCGGGCGCGTGATCGCATGGTATTTCGGCCCGATATTGCCGGACGCGACCGCTTCCTTGACCAGCACGTCGATCACGCCGCCGTTCTCGGCGTGGACGCACACCATGCCGCCGCCGGTGCCGGCCGTGCGCATGGTCTTGAAGATGGCACCGTCGTCGACCATCAGAACGCCCGGATAGGCGGTGAACACCTTGAAGCTGGTCACGCCCTCGCGCGACATCAGGATCTTCATGTCGGCGAGCGCCTGATCGTTTACGTCGAGCATGATCATGTGCGCGCCGACGTCGATGCAGGCGGATTTGGAGCGGCTATGCCAGTTCTCGATTCCGGCGATCGGGCTCTTGCCGTGATCCTGGTTGGCGAAGTCGATCAACGTGGTCGTGCCGCCGAACGCCGCCGCCATGGTGCCCGTGCCGAAGGTGTCGACTGTCTTGGCGACGCCGAACTCCCAATCGAGATGCGTGTGCACGTCGATGCCGCCGGGGAAGACCAGGAGCCCGCTCGCATCATGCACCTCGACGCCGCCACCGACCTCGACATTGCGGCCGATCAGCTTGATCCGTCCGTCCTCGACCAGGATGTCGGCGACATAGTCGTCGACCGCGGTGATGATGCGTCCGTTCTTGATCAGCGTCGCGGGCATGGTCTCGCTCTCCCCTTCATGATCCGTGGCGTCAGCGCCGTGCTGACATCTTGCCCATTTGCGCTAGAGCCGTAAATCGGGGTCGGCACCCCGGTTGTCCGGGCGAGCGTGGCAAGATACCGTCGCTGCACGGGCTCACCCACTCGCGAGGCATTCTCGATGGGCGACGACCAGATTGAAAGGTTCAAGCGGTTCAAGGGCCTTCATGAGCGGCCGGGCACGTTCGTTATCCCGAACCCATGGAATGCCGGAACGGCGCGTATCCTCAGGGCGCTCGGCTTTGAGGCATTGGCGACGACGAGCGCCGGCTTCGCGTTCTCGGTCGGGCGGCGCGACTCATCCCAGGGTCTGACCCGCGACGAAGTATTGGCGAATGCACGCGAGATCGTCGAGGCAACCGACCTGCCGGTGTCAGCCGATCTTGAGGAAGGATTTGGCCCTGCGCCGGAAACCTGCGCCGAGACGATCCGAATGGCAGCCGGCGTCGGCCTCGTCGGCGGCTCGATCGAGGATGCGACCGGCGGCGCGCGCAATCCCATTTTCGACCTCCCGCTGGCCGTCGAGAGGATTGCTGCGGCTGTCGAGGCGGCACGCTCCCTCCCCTTCGTGCTCACCGCGCGGGCCGAGAACTTCCTCCACGGGCGACCCGACCTCGACGACACGATCAAGCGCCTGCAGGCCTTTGCCGCAGCCGGCGCCGATGTCGTCTATGCGCCCGGCCTGCCGAGCCTTGAGGCCATTCGCACGGTCTGCTCATCGGTCTCCAAGCCTGTGAATGTCGTCATGGGCCTTGCCGGCAAGCCGTTCACGCTCGAACAGCTGCAGGAGGCCGGCGTCAAACGGGTCAGCGTCGGCGGCTCGTTTGCCAGGGCGGCGCTCGGCGGGCTCATCCGTGCCGCCCGTGAGGTGAAGGACAACGGCACCTTCACCTACGCGGCGGACGCGATTTCCCACGCCGAGGCGACGCGCTACATGTCGGACGTCAAGCGCTAAAGTGGCCGTGGCCTAGTTGATACGGCCACTGGTGGCCAAGCCCTTGCGCAACGCCTCGGTCGCCACCTTGTCGACGACGCCGGCAGCGTCGCACACCACGCCATAGATTTCGCGCGCCATCGCGACCGAGACCCACTTCTCGCGCACGTCGCGCGAGACCTCCTCGGGCTTGCGCTCGAGCGGTGTGCCATAGCCGCCGCCGCCGCAGGAATAGCAGACGATGGTCTCGCCCTCGCGGATGAGCGCCTGGGCGCAGGCGTCGAGCGGGTGCAGATCGCCATTGCGATCGCGCCGGAACTGGGTCGCCGGACGGCCGGAGCCGCCTCCCCGCGTGCCCTCCGGCGGCGTCACACCGCCGTCGCTGACATAGCCGACCTCCATGTTGCCTTCGGTCGGCCCGAACTCGACGAACATGGATTCACCGCCGCGCGTGCGACCCGAACCGCCGCTATCGGTCATGTAATGACGGCCGCGCACCAACATCGGAAAGCGCATCTCGTTGAGCTCGACCGAATCCTGGAAACAACCGCCGGCATTGCCGATGTGGCCGATCGAGATCCAGGCGTCAGCCTGCGGGCTCGCCGCGCCGCCGCCCCAGCCGAGGAAGATCTGGTTCACATAGGGGCCGTGGGTCTTCTTGCTCGTGCCCGAGATCACGCCGATCGAGGGCGGGATGATCGAGCCGGTCGAGGCCATGCCAAAGCCATCGCCGATCTGTGCAATCGCGCGCGAGACCGAGTTGCCGAGCCGATCGGCGACATTGGTGGTGGCGACCGAGCAGCTCGTCGGGTGCTTCGGAATGCCGACCACACAGCCTTCGCGCAAGTACATCTTCACGCGGCGGAACGAACCCTGATTGGTCGGCACCGCGTTCGGAATCGAATTGAAAATGCCGAGCAGGACCGATGACTCGGTGCACGCCTGGCTGAGATTGAGGCCACAGGGGAACGTGTCGGGATTGTCGCGCAGATCAACCTCGATCATCGCCTCCTTGGGCTTGACCTCGAGCACGACCTTGACCGGGATGCCGTTCTCCGCGCCCGGGAACGGATCGTGCTTGCTGTTCGCGACCGCCTTGCCCGCGGGCATGGCCTTGACCGCGTTGATCATCAGCTGCTCGCTATAGTCGAACCACTGGTCGGCGAACTGCCCGAGCGTGTCCCAGCCGACCTCCTTGCCGAACTCGAGCATCTCGCGCTCGCCAATGCGCGCCGAGCCGAGCATGGCGAGATAGTCGCCCCACCATTGTTGCGGCACCCGGATGCGCAACTTGCACATGCGAATGATGTCGTCGATGTCCTTGTAGTCCTCCTGGATCTTGACTGCCGGGAAGATCAGTGCGCCCTCGTTATACACGTCGCGCGCGCCGCCGTGATAGGTGGTCGCGATCGAATTGCCGCAATCGGCCTGATGCGCCTTCGCCACCATGGTGAAGCGGTGAATGCCATCGTCGTCGATCACCGGCACCAAAATCGTGTGATCCGCCGGGTGTGAGCAGCCGTGATAGGGCGAGTTGTGCAGGAAGGCATCGCCGCGCTTTAGCTTTGGGTGAAACTCACACATTGCCTCGGCCATCATGTCGGCGCCGCGGAGCACATGGATGGGCAGGCTCTCCGACACGGTGAGCAGCCGGTTGTCACCGGTGACGAGGCAACAGGAGAAGTCGCGCGCGCTGTTGAGAACGCCGGAGCGGCCGGAGCGGAGCAGCGTGTTCGCCATCTTGCGGCAGATCGCTTCCATCCGCTTGTTCAGGATGGCGAGCTGAACGCCATCGAGCTCACGGCCGGACTTGAGCTTGCGGGCGGGCGTGGCAGCCATGGGATGTCTCTCCTGATCGATCAGTTCGGCGTGATGGCGAGGCTGCCCGACGGGCGGCGCACGGCGCTGGCACCGGGGTCGAGCACGACGGTGGTAAAGGGCGATTCGATGATCGCGGGGCCTGCGACGAGCGCGTCATGACCCATCGCCTCGAAGCGCAGCACGGCCGCATCGACCATGCCGTGCTCGGCGAAATAGACCTTTCGGCGCGACGCCGCGACCTTCGGCAAGGCTCCGTTCGCGGGCTGAACCACGAGCCGCTCGCTGCTCCGGAGCCGGCAGCGCACCATGGCGCGCCAGCCGACCACCTCGACCGCCGAGCCATGATCGGCGATCGCGAAAATCTGCTCATGCGCCTTGTGGAAGTCCTGCCGCAGTTCCTCGACATCCTCCTTGGTGTCGAAGCGCGCTCTGCGCAGATGGGTCTCGATCTCCCAGATCTGGCTTGGATAGCGCGCCTCCGCGGTGAACTCGATGATCTGCTCGATCGAATCCGCGCCAGGGCCGGCGATGAACGCCTTGCACTTGGCTTCGAGCGCGGCGAGCGCCTTGTTGACGCCGGCGTGGTCGAACGCGGCCGTTGAGGTGTAGTGGGTGGTCGAGAACTCGGCGCGCAGATCGGAGATCAACCCGCCGGCCGCGCTCAACGCGGCCCCGGTTTCCGGAATCAGTAGCTCGGGGCAGCCCAGCCGGCGCACGATCGCGACCGCGTTGATGCCGGCCGCCCCGCCGCCGCCGATCAGCACCGCACCGCGCGGATCGATGCCCTGATTGACCGTGATGTCCTCGATCGCGTGCACCATGTTCTCGGTCGCGACCCGCATGATCGAGGCCGCCGCCTTGTGCACATCCAGCCCGAGAGGCTTGCCGACGCGCTTCATGATCGCGTCGGCCGCCTTGTCGCGGTCGAGCTTCATGGCGCCGCCGAGGAAGAAATCCGGGTCGATCCAGCCGAGCACGACGCAGGCGTCCGTTACAGTCGGCTCCGTGCCGCCCTTGCCATAGGCGACCGGGCCCGGCACCGCGCCCGCGCTCTTCGGGCCGACATGCAGGAGCCCGCCCTCATCGACCCAGGCGATCGAGCCGCCGCCCGCGCCGATGCTCTTCACATCGACCGCGGGAAAGCCGGTCATGTGGCCACGGTAGATTGGGCCGATCCAGGTCTCGCGCGTCCAGGGAATGCGGCCGTCACGCACGAGCGATACATCGAAGGTCGTGCCGCCGGTGTCCGCAACGATGGCATCGCGCAGCTTGGAATCCTGATTGGCGTAGAAGCGTCCGGCGAGCGGCGCCATGGCCGGCCCTGAGTTGATCGAATGGATCGGCGCATCGGCCATGGCGAGCGCATCCATCGCGCCACCCTGTGTCGTCACCACCAGCACGCGGCCCTTGAAGCCGGCGGTGCGCAGCCGCTTCTCAAGGCTGCCGAGATAGCTGCCCATCAACGGCTTCAGCGAGGCATCCATGGCGGCCGACGAGGCGCGACGATATTCGCGCAAGGACGGATTGATGCGATGCGAGAGCGTATAGGGGACGCCCGGCAGATGCTTCTCGATCAGCTCGCCGATGCGATCCTCGTGCTTCGGGTTGATGATCGACCAGAGCAGGCAGACCGCGATGGCCTCGACCTTCTGGCGCTTCAGCTCATCGAGCGTGGCCCGCAGCGCGCGCTCATCCAGCGGCTCCAGCACGGCGCCGTCGAAACCCATCCGCTCCGACACCTCATGGGTGAGCGAGCGCGGGATGAAGGGATCGGGGTAGCGCTCCTTGAAATTGAACATGTCGGTCCGGCCACCCTCGCGGATGACCAGAATATCCGGATGCCCCTTGGTGGTGAGGAACGCGGTTTTGGCGGTGCTGCCAGTGACGATCGCGTTGATTGCGCGCGTCGTGCCGTGAACGAAGAGCTGGCCCCTGCTCAGCATGGAATCCGCTTCCATGCCAAAATCCTTGGCTGCGAGCTTCAGGGCGTCGAGCACGCCGCGCACCGGATCGTCGGGCGTGGTCTCGGTCTTGTACATGCGGATGTCACCCGCATCGTTCTCGACCACCAGATCGGTGAAGGTGCCTCCGGTATCGACCGCAAATCGCATGATGTTCCTTCCGTCCGTGTCAGCCAAAGTCGGTCGCAAGGGTTGTGACGGTAGCGGTTTTCCCTCCGAGCGCCAAGGCTGTGATCACAGCGGTTGAAGGCCCGCGCCGCGCGACCTATGGTCGGGTCCAAACCGAGCGACCGATGGTCGGGTCCAAACCGAGCGACCTATGGTCGCGTTCGGAGAGTGACAGGGAGCGCGCGAGATGGTCACGGCAGACATTGTGGTGGTGGGTGCCGGCATGGCCGGATGCTCGGCCGCCTATGAGCTATCGGCGAGCCACCGCGTGGTGGTGATCGAGCGCGAGGCGATGCCAGGCTACCACTCGACAGGGCGGTCGGCTGCGCTGTTCACCGAGGCCTATGGCAATCGTGTGGTGCGCGCGCTCACGGTCGCCAGCCGTGCGTTCTATGAAGCGCCGCCTGCGGGCTTCACCTACCACCCCATGCTCTCGCCGCGTGGCGCGATGTTTGTTGCGCCCGCCGAGCAGATGACTGCGCTCGACAAGCATTTTCGCGATACGCATGAGCTGGTGGCGAGCATCCGGCGCGTCGATGCCAAGGAGGCGCGCCGGATTGTGCCGTCCTTGCGCGAGACCTATGTCGTCGGCGCCGTGCACGAGCCGGATGCGATGGATATCGACGTGAATGCGCTGCATCAGGGCTATCAGCGGGGCCTCAAGGCGCGCGGCGGGCAGATCATGACCGATGCCGAGCTGCTCGGCCTCGAGCACAGGGGCGGCTGGTGGCGGCTCACAACCAAGGCCGGGTCGGTCGAGGCGCCGGTCGTGGTGAACGCGGCCGGCGCCTGGTGCGACGAGGTGGCGACGCTGGCCGGCGCAAAGCCGGTTGGCCTCGTGCCGAAACGCCGCACCGCGATCATCTTCGATGGGCCGGCCGAGCATGATTTCGGGCGTTGGCCCCTGGTCGCCGATGTCGGCGAGACCTGGTACATCAAGCCGGAATCGGGTCGCCTGATGGGCTCACCGGCGGATGAGACGCCGATGCCGCCGTGCGATGTGCAGCCGGATGAGCTCGGCATCGCCACCACTGCGCACAACATCGAGCAGGCGACCACGCTCAAGGTCGCGAAGCTCCATCGCAAATGGGCGGGACTGCGCAGCTTCGTCGCCGACAAAACTCTTGTCGCCGGCTATGACGACGCCGTGCCGGGTTTCTTCTGGGTCGCGGGCCAGGGCGGCTACGGCATTCAGACCGCGCCGGCGATGGGCCAGACGGTGGCGGCGCTGGTCAACTCGAAGCCCCTACCCGCCCAAGTCGCCGACCGTGGCGTGACCGAGGCGGACCTCAGCCCGAAGCGGTTGCGACGCTAGCGGAGTGCAAGATTGCTCCTCCGCTCATGCGGCCCTTGGATTGATCTTGGCCTTGATCTTGGCGCCAACACGGTTACGAACAGTTTCTAGGTCATACGTCGCCTGCATGCCAACCCAGAACTCGGGGCTCGTGCCGAAATAGCGCGCTAGCCTCAACGCTGTGTCAGGCGTGATCGCACGCTTGCCATTTACGACCTCGCTGACGCGGATCTGCGGCACGTCGATCGCCTTGGCGAGCGCGTATTGGGTCAGGCCCAGCGGTTTCAGGAAATCTTCCCGCAATACCTCGCCGGGGTGAGTCGGAGGGAAATCAGCCATCAATTCGATCCTCAATGGTAATCGACGACTTCAACGTCGTAGGCGTCGCCCTTGTACCAGCGAAAACAGACACGCCACTGGTCGTTGATCCTGATGCTGTGCTGTCCGGTGCGATTGGCCGCAAGTGCCTCAAGTCGATTTCCAGGGGGAGACCGAAGATCGTTGAGCGAACGAGCACTATGCAGCTGAGTAAGTTTTCGATTTGCGACCCTCATGATCTCGTTTGGAATGCCCTTGATAAAGCGACGAGCCCAAGCCGCCTCGGCCAACTTGTTCCCAAACGACTTGATCATGGCTTTGATGCTAACGTATCGTATTAGCTATCGCAAGGCGTTAGCTTTGGCCGGCATCGGCCGCGACGGTCCCTAATCCTCAACCGGCTCACTGATGGTCTCTAGCCGTCCGTCCTTGAGGGCGCGGAAGAAGCAGTTGGACCGGTTGGTGTGGCAGGCTGGGCCGGTCTGATCGACCAGCAGCAGCAGTGTGTCATTGTCGCAGTCGACACGAAGCTCAATGAGACGCTGGATGTGGCCCGAGGTCTCGCCCTTGCGCCACAGCGCCTGCCGCGAGCGCGACCAATAGCAGACCTGGCCGGTGCTCAGCGTCTCGCGCAAGGACGCCGCGTTCATGTAGGCGAGCATGAGCACTTCGCCGGTGACATGACGCTGCGCGATCGCCGGGATCAGGCCATTGGCGTCAAACGCGATCGATGCGATCAGCGCCTCAACCTGGGAGGGTGTGCCTGGAAGCCTGCTCATGGCGCAACCGCCGGGCTACGGCCAAGCTGACGCTCGCGCCAGAGCTGACGCAGCACCGCACCGCCCGCGGTCGCAATAAAAAGGGCGAGCGCGGCAACCACGATCGACGGGCCCGAAGGCGTATCCCAGGCGAGCGAGCCGCCGAGCCCGCCCGCCACCGCCAACACGCCGAACAAGGCCGCTAGAACGGCCATGATCTCAGGCGTGGGCGCCAAGCGCCGCGCCGAAGCCGCGGGAATGACCAGCAGCGCGGTCACCAGCACAACGCCGACGATCTTCATGGCGATCGCTACCGTGAGCGCGATCAAAATCATGAACACCAGCCGCGCGACCCGCACCTGAACGCCTTCGGCCCGCGCCAACTCGGCATGGACGGCGAGCGCGAGCAGCGGCCGCCAGGTAATCGCCAGAACAATCAGCACGACAGCCCCACCGGCATAGATCCATGCGAGATCGCCGAGCGAGATCGCAAGCACATCGCCGAACAAATAGGCAGTCACGTCAAGCCGTGCGCCCTTGACGAAGCTCGCCGCCACCAAGCCGAGCGCGAGACCACCATGCGCGACGATGCCGAGCAGCGTATCGACCGCCAGGCGCTTCTGCCGTTCGAGCGCGGTGAGGAACAGGGCGAGCGCGAGGCACACGATCAGGATCGCGACATTGACCTCGACGCCGATGGCAATGCCGAGCGCGACGCCGAGCAGTGCGCCGTGGGCCAATGAGTCGCCGAAGAACGCCATGCGGCGCCACACGACGAAGCAGCCGAGCGGCCCGGCCACCAGCGCGACCCCGATGCCGCCGATCAACGCGCGCAGGAAAAAGTCGCTCATCGGCGCTCGCCGCCGGCCGCGCGCCCGTGGCCAAGATGATCGTCACTGTGGTCGTGACCGTGAGGCCTCGCCCCGCCTTCCAGCGGCACGACATCCCCGTGCAGACCATGGGCATGGTCGTGCGCGTGCATATAGACAGCGATCTCGCGGGCGGCGCGGGTGCCGAACAGCGCAACGTATTCGGGATGGCGGCTCACCGCTTCGGGTGCACCAGAGCAGCAGACATGGCCGTTGAGGCAGATCACACGCTCGGTTGCGGCCATCACGACGTGCAGATCGTGCGAGACGATCAGCACGCCGCAGCCGTGCTCGTCACGGATTTGACCGATAAGATGAAACAGCTCGAGCTGGCCCGTGATGTCAACCTGCTGGGCCGGCTCGTCGAGCACCAGGAGGTCGGGTTCACGCAGTAGCGCGCGCGCGATCAGCACGCGCCGAAGTTCGCCGCCAGACAGCTCTACAAGCTGCCGTTTTGCCAAGCCGCTCGCCCCGACCTCGTCGAGCACTTGCTCGAGGCGTGCACGACCCACGCCGCCGGCCATGCGCAAGAAGCGGCCCACGGTGAGCGGCAGCACCGGGTCCGGCTCGAAGCGCTGCGGCACATAGCCGATGCGAAGATTGGCTCGCCGGGAAATAGTGCCGCCCGCAATCGGGATGAGCCCAAGCAAGGCGCGTACGAGCGTGCTCTTTCCTGAACCGTTGGGGCCGATCAGGCTGACGATTTCGCCCCGCCGTACCTCGAGAGACACGTCGCGCAGCACCTTTCGGCCATTCACCACAACCGAGATCGCTTGTGCGGCGATCAGGTCCGGTGACCCGCCCGCCGCATTGAGCGTGACCACGCGCGCGTTCATTGGCAGGCCTCGCAGCGGCCATGCATCTCGACCGTCTGCCGATCGACCCGAAAACCAAGCTTCTTCGCGCCACGCGTCACCGCCTGGCCGATCGAGGGCTCATCGATCTCTCGCACCAGGCCGCAGCCATCGCAGATGAAGAACTGAGCCTCGTGCCGGTCGCGCGCATGGTTGCACCCGACGAACGCGTTCAGGCTATCGACCCGATGCACCAGGCCATGGGCCATCAGAAACTCGAGCGCACGATAGACCGTGGGCGGTCGGGCGCCCGGCTGCTCGCGCGCCAGATCATCGAGAATCTCATAGGCCTTGACCGCGCGATGACTACCCCAGACCAGCTCGAGCACGCGCCGGCGCTGCGCCGTCAGGCGTGCGCCCCGCTTCTCACACAAATCGACCGCGGTCGCGACGGCGTCGTGGACGCAGGCGTTGTGGTCGTGAGAGCGTGTCGCTGACGGCTCGATCTTCATTCGCGTCTCGGCATACAGAGGCCGCACGGGCGGTTTTCTTTGTCTTGAATGCAACGATATCACAGTGCGAACTCTTGAGGGAAAGTGGCGCCGTCATCGCCCGAGGCCGCCATGTGCGGTTTCGCTTGCCTGGAGCGGATACGTAATATTATAACGTTTTCGATCGGACGGAACCCCCAAGCTCGCTCTCGAGAACCGACGGTTCAAGGATCCCTCATGGCTGGCCTCAACCTCCCGCGGCGCTTCATGTTTGCTGCTTTCCTTGCGCTGTCGTCGCCCTTGTCCGCGACCGCCGCCGAACCCTCGGCGGTCGTTGTGAGCATCAAACCGCTCCATTCGCTGGTCGCCGGCGTGATGGCGGGTGCGGGTCAGCCGATCCTCCTGCTGGACGGCACGCAGTCACCCCACACTTACGCGCTGAAACCCTCAGACGCGGCGGTGCTCGAACGGGCGCCAAAAGTCTTCTGGATGGGCCCCTCGCTCGAGGGCTTCTTGGTGGCGCCCCTGAAGACGCTCGACCCGGTCGTGAGCGTCGAACTCGGCCAGCATCTTGGCGATCTCATCCTGCCGTCACGTCCGGAAAGCGCCACCGGGCACGACGAACATGGCAACCACGACGGTCATGATGACAGCCATGACACCGCCTCCAAGGACGAGAGTGAGTCAGACCATCACGACGAACACGGCCATAGCCATGTCGATGAGCACGGCGAGGCCCTGCCCGACCTCCATGCTTGGTTGGACCCGCAGGTCGCGAGTCAAATGGTCGGGCTGATTGCGGACGAGCTCGCCAAGGCCGACCCGGATGGGGCGGCCCTCTATCGTGAAAACGCCGCTGCTCTCGCGGTGAGGCTGAAGACGCTGGACGAGGAGCTTTCGGCCATGCTCAAGCCCGTCCATGAGCGGCCCTTCATCGTGTTCCACGATGCCTATCAGTATTTCGGCCGGCGCTACGACCTTCATTGGGCCGGCTCCCTCTCGGTCAGCCCTGAGCACCCGCCGGGTGCTCGTCACCTGAGCGAGTTGCGCGAGCAGATCGAGGCCGGCAAGGCGGCCTGTGTCTTTGCCGAACCCCAGTTCGAGCCGCGCATGGTCGAGCGCCTGGTTGAAGGCACCGGGGCAAAGGCGGCGACGCTCGACCCGGACGGCGGTATCGACCTGGAACCCGGCCCGGAGGCCTATTTCCAGCTCATGCGCACGCTGGCGAAGACTTTCGTTGACTGCCTGAAAGGTTAAATCTCCAGCCGAAGACGAGCCGCTTCGGTTGATCCGGGCCACCACCAGAAAAAAAAGTCCGACCGCCGGCAATCGCCTTAATCCATCAAGTCATTGGCGAAAATCTGTGACCGCTGTTAACACGTCACGACAATAAGCATTTGTTAACCGTTCTAGGCAGGAATTGTTTCACTCCCTACCAATCCGAATCGGCGCGCCTACTTAGCGCAAAGTCACTCACTTCGCTGGGAACGCGAAGAAAGGTTTCCTGGTCCATTGTTATCCTCCGCCCGGTTCTTCACACTGCCCACGAAACGCAGGGCGCTCGAGCAGTGACGATGATCGCAATCTAAGCCACACGTGATAGCGGAGCAATGCATGGGCGTAGCTCAGTCCTCTGCATCTCTTCACTCTGATGTATGACTTTTTGCCACATCGTGATCACACCGCCAAAAATGTCGTAATCCTTCGCCAAGGCAGAACCTCAGAACATGATTGGAAGCGCGGCCGCCTTCGGTGCAGGCACGGCCCT
>VGET01000038.1 GCA_016869195.1 Alphaproteobacteria bacterium
TGTCAATTCATGGCCTATATACATTGATTTTATCGGTTATAGGCCTAAAAGGTGGGATCTCCCGCGCGCTCAGGTCTTGTGGGGGTAGGACGATTGACAGCGATATCTTGTGGGCTCACTTGCCCGAGTCGGGGCCGGCAGCGTATACAGGGCGCTGCACGCCAACGCCCGGTTTTCCATGCCCGCCAAGACCATCGCTATTGCCGCTGACCACGCCGGACGGCCGCTCAAGGCCGAGCTCGTCCGCGCGCTTGAGGGCCATGGCTATCGTGTGATTGACCTGGGGACCTCCGGTGATGACTCGGTCGACTACCCCGACTTCGCCGAAGCGCTGGCGCAGGCTTTGGAGCAGAACAAGGCCGGGCAGGGTGTTTTGGTCTGCGGTTCGGGCATCGGCATGAGCATCGCGGCCAATCGGCATCGCGCGATCCGCGCCGCGTTATGTCGCGATGTCGAAAGCGCGCGCCTAGCGAGGCAGCACAATGACGCCAATGTCCTCGTGCTCGGTGGCCGTGTCACACCAACGGCGGAGGCGCGCGCCTGTCTCGACGCATTCTTGACCACGCCGTTCGAGGGCGGTCGGCACGCGCGCCGCGTGGCGAAGCTCGCCTAGCGGTCATCTTGTTGTTTGGTTGAGTGAGGTTTTCATGACGAGCACAGCGCCCGCACGCACCGCCAAGTCCACGGCGGCGGGTCGCGCGGATGACATGTTCGAGCGGTCGCTCGCCGAGGTGGATCCGGAGATTTTCGCCGCGGTGACGGGCGAGCTGTCGCGCCTGCGCGAGCGCATCGAGCTGATCGCCTCTGAGAACGTGGTGAGCCGCGCCGTGCTCGAGGCGCAAGGATCAGTGATGACCAACAAATACGCCGAGGGCTATCCCGGCAAGCGCTATTACAGCGGTTGCGAGTGGGTCGATGTCGCCGAACGGCTTGCGATCGAGCGCGCGAAGCAGCTCTTCGGCTGCGCCTTCGCCAATGTGCAACCACATTCAGGGTCTCAGGCCAATCAGACGGTCTTCCTGGCCGCGCTTCAGCCGGGTGACGTGATTCTCGGCATGTCGCTCGCGGCCGGCGGGCACCTGACCCACGGCGCGCCACCCAATCTCTCGGGTAAGTGGTTCAAGGCTGTGTCCTACGGCGTCAAGCGCGAGGACGCGCGCATCGATTTCGATGAGGTCGAGCGGCAGGCGAAGCAACATCTCCCGAAGCTGATCATTGCGGGCGGCTCAGCCTATCCGCGCGTGATCGACTTCGCGCGCTTCCGAGCAATCGCGGATTCGGTCGGTGCGCTCTTCATGGTCGACATGGCGCACTTCGCCGGCCTGGTTGCAACCGGGCTGCATCCGAGCCCGTTTCCACACGCGCATGTCGCGACCACAACTACGCACAAGACGCTCCGGGGCCCGCGCGGCGGCATGGTTCTGACCAACGATGCCGAGCTCGCCAAGAAAATTGATTCCGCCGTGTTCCCGGGACTTCAGGGCGGGCCGCTCGAGCACGTCATTGCGGCCAAGGCGGTCGCCTTCAAGGAGGCGCTGCAACCGTCGTTCAAGGAATATTCGCGGCGCGTGAAGGAAAACGCTGCGGTGCTCGCCGAGACCTTGATGGCCGAGGGCTATGACAACGTCACCGGCGGCACGGACACGCATCTGCTGCTGGTCGATTTGCGACGCCATCGCCTGACCGGCAAGGCCGCCGAGCTGAGCCTCGAGCATGCGGGCATGACCTGCAACAAGAACGGCGTGCCGTTCGATCCCCAGAAGCCGACCGTAACGTCGGGCGTCAGGCTTGGCTCGCCGGCCGCTACCTCCCGCGGCTTTGGCGCCGATGAGTTTCGCCAGATCGGACGCTGGATCGCGCGTGTGTTGAACGACCTCGCGAAAAGCAATGGCGACAATCGCTCGACCGAAGAGGCGGTCTATCGCGAAGTCGCCGAGCTGTGCCGCCGCTTCCCGGTCTATCCGGGCCTCGGCTGAACCAAAAGGCGGAGATCGGCGATGCGCTGCCCCTTCTGCGGTCACGAGGATACCCAGGTCAAGGACTCGCGCCCGACCGATGACAACACCGCGATCCGCCGTCGGCGCAGTTGCGCCAATTGCGGCGCGCGCTTCACGACGTTCGAGCGCATTCAGCTGCGCGAGCTGACGGTCGTGAAATCGAACGGCCAGCGCGAGCCGTTCGACCGCGAGAAGGTGGCGCGCTCGATGCGGGTGGCGCTGCGCAAGCGCCCGGTCGAGCCCGAGCGGGTCGAGCGCGTGGTGAACGGCATCGTGCGCCGGCTTGAGAGCCTGGGCGAAGCCGAGATCCCCTCGAGCGTGGTCGGCGAGATGGTGATGGAGGCGCTCGGCAGCCTCGATCAAGTGGCCTATGTGCGCTTCGCCTCGGTCTATCGCAATTTCCGCGAGGTGAAGGATTTCGAGAAGTTCATCGGTGGCCTCGCCGACGAGCAGGACTGACGATCTGCGCTTCATGGCGGGCGCGCTCAGCCTGGCGCGCCGTGGCCTCGGCCGTGTCGCGCCCAATCCGGCGGTCGGCTGCGTGCTGGTCAAGGATGGCCACATCATTGGCCGCGGCTGGACCCAGGACGGCGGCCGCCCGCATGCCGAGACCGAGGCCCTGGGGCGAGCCGGGCCGGCCGCCAAGGGCGCCACCGCCTATGTCACGCTCGAGCCCTGTGCCCACCACGGCAAGACCGGTCCGTGTGCCGAGGCGCTGGTCGCCGCCGGCATCGCGCGCGCCGTCGTAGCGATTGATGACCCCGATCCAAGGGTAAGCGGGAAGGGCATCGCGATCTTGCAGCGCGCGGGCATCACCGTGACCGAGGGCGTTGGGCGGGACGCGGCAGCGGCGCTGAACGCAGGCTTTTTTCTTCGCGTGCGCGAGGGGCGACCGTTGTTCACGCTGAAGCTCGCGACCTCGCTCGATGGCCGGATCGCGACCCACACCGGCGAGAGCCGCTGGATCACGGGCGACAAGGCGCGCGCGCAGGTGCACCTCTTGCGCGCCGAGCACGACGCCGTGTTGATCGGCTCGGACACGGCGCTGATCGATGATCCGAAGCTCACTTGTCGCCTGCCGGGCTTGGAGAGGGTCTCGCCGCTTCGCATCGTGCTCGATGGGCGGCTCCGCCTGCCGCTGACACATGATCTCGTCGCCAGCGGCAAGCAATTCAAGACGCTCCTGATCACGCTGCCCCATGCCGACCGGCGGCGCGCCCATGCCTATGAACAGGCGGGGGTCGAGGTGGCGCATGTCGAGGCCGATGATGGCGGCCGCACCGACGTCCAGGCGGTCGCGAAGCTGCTCGGTGGGCGCGGTCTCACGCGGGTGCTGATCGAGGGCGGTGCATCGGTGGCCGCGGCGTTCCTGCGCGCGGGTCTCGTCGATCACCTCGAATGGTTTCGCGCTGGCGTTCTCATCGGCGGCGACGGCGTGCCGGCAACCGCGGCCTTCGGCGTCGATGCACTCGCCGATGCTGCCGGCTTTGAGCGCCGCGCACTGTTGGAATTGGACGGCGACGTGCTTGAGAGCTTCGAGAGGCGCCAATAGATTCCCCCCATGTTCACCGGCATCATCACCGACCTCGGGCGAGTGCGGACGATCAGCGCCCGCGGCGGCAAGGACACCCGCATCGCCATCGAAACCCGCTATGACACCACCGGCATCGCGATCGGGGCGTCGATTGCCTGCTCCGGCGCGTGCCTCACCGTCGTCGAGAAGGGGCCGGGTTGGTTCGCGGTCGATGTGTCGGCCGAGACACTTGCGCGCACCACGCTCGGGCGCTGGCAGGCCGGCACGCCGGTCAATCTCGAGCGGTCGCTCAAAGTGGGCGACGAGCTCGGCGGGCATCTGGTGAGCGGCCATGTCGATGGCGTCGCAACCCTCATCGGGTGCACGCCGGAAAATGACTCCCTTCGGCTCACCGTCGAGGCGCCGGCGGCCCTCCGGCGCTTCATCGCCGAGAAGGGCTCGGTCGCGCTCGATGGCGTGTCGTTAACCATAAACGAGGTCGGCCCCACGAGCTTCGGCCTCAACATCATTCCCCACACCCAGAAGGAAACCAGCCTGGGTGCGGCCAGGCCCGGCGCTCGGCTCAACCTTGAGATCGACCTGCTCGCGCGCTACGTTGCCCGCCTGACCGAGGGTTCATGATGTTGAAAGTGGCGCATTCGAGCTTCCTTTCGTCGATCGAGGAGATCATCGACGAGTTCCGCAACGGCCGCATGGTCGTGCTGGTTGATGACGAGGCGCGTGAGAACGAGGGCGACCTCGTGATCCCGGCGCAGATGGCGACGCCCGAGGCGGTCAATTTCATGGCGCGCTATGGCCGCGGCCTGATCTGCCTCTCGATGACCGCGGAGCGCTGCCGCGAGCTGAACCTTCATCTGATGCCGAAGCGCAATGAGAGCCGCCACGACACGGCCTTCACCGTGTCGATCGAGGCACGCGAGGGCATCACGACCGGCATCTCGGCGGCCGATCGCTCACGCACGATCCTGACCGCGATCGACCCGTCAAAGGGGCCGGGGGATATCGTTTCGCCGGGCCATGTGTTTCCGTTGATCGCGCGTGACGGCGGCGTGCTCGTGCGCACCGGGCATACCGAAGCGAGTATCGATCTCGCGCGCCTCGCGGGGCTCAACCCGTCCGCCGTGATCTGCGAGATCATGAACGACGACGGCACGATGGCGCGCATGAACGACCTGATGGCGTTCGCCCAGCACCACAACATCAAGGTCGCCGCGATCGCCGATCTGATCGCCTATCGCCTGCGCCACGACAAGATCGTGAAGCGCTCGCTCGAGAGCGAGATCACCAGCCGCTATGGCGGCCGCTTCAAGATGTACGTCTATGTCAACACGGTGGAATACGCCGAGCACATCGTGCTGGTGAAGGGCGATGTCGCGGGTGAGGAGCCGGTGCTGGTGCGGGTGCACGACTTCAACCCGCTGGATGATGTGTTCGGCGATCTCGCCTCGGGCCGCGAGGGCAAGCTCCAGGCGGCGATGATGGCGATCGAGGAGCGCGGCAAGGGCGTGCTGATTGTCATTCGCGAGCCGCGTCAGACGCGGGTGACCGAGCTCGTGCGCAACCGGTTGGCCGGCAGCGCGCCCACGGGCCTGCGTGACTATGGTGTCGGCGCACAAATCCTGCTGGACCTCGGGGTCAAGAATATGGTCCTTCTGCACAACACCAAATGGACCATCGTCGGGCTCGAGGGATATGGTCTCAAAGTCGTCGGCCAGCAGGAAGTCCACCAGTCCGAATGGGGACTTGGCTGAAAACGCGCACGTCGCGGTCATCGAGGCGCGCTTCTACTCCGATATCGCCGACGCCATGGCGAAGGGTGCCGTCGCCGCGCTGAAGAGTGCCGGCGCCACCGTCGAACGCATCGCCGTGCCGGGCGCGTTCGAGTTGCCCGCGGCGCTGCGCATGGCAGTCGATAGCGGCAGGTTTCGCGCCTTTGTCACACTCGGCTGCGTCATTCGCGGTGAGACCTCGCACTACGACATCGTGTGCAACGAGGCGTCGCGCGGCCTCGGCGAGATCGCTTCGCGCGAAGGCATCGCCCTCGGCTTCGGGCTTTTGACCTGCGACACCGAAGCGCAGGCCTGGGAGCGTGCCGACCCGAAGAAGCAGGACAAGGGCGGCGATGCCGCCCGCGCCGCCCTCTCGATGTTGGCGCTGAAGCGTCGCCTTGCTGGTTCGCTGGGCTGATGGTGGCGAGCGTGGCTGCATCTGAAGCGCAGGCGCAGCCGCATCGGCAGCGGCGCGCGGCGCGGCTCGCCGCGGTGCAGGCGCTTTATCAGATCGAGCTGACCGGCACGAAACCCGATCTCGTCATTACCGAGTTCATCGCGCATCGGCTCGGCCGCTCGATCGATGGTGAGCGGGCGACGCCGGCCGATCGGGCGCACTTTGTTGAGCTCGTCGAAGGGTCTGTGCGCCGGCTCGACAATCTCGATACTCTGATCAGCGAGGTGCTGGCTGAGGGCTGGAGCCTGAAGCGCCTTGGCTCGCTCTTGCTGGCGCTGATGCGCGCCGCCGCGTTCGAGCTGCTTGAAGTCGAAGCCGTGCCGGCGCGCGTCGTGATCGACGAATATGTCGAGATCGCGCGCTCGTTCTTCGCTGACAAGGAGCCATCGTTCGTCAACGGCGCGCTCGACAAATTGGCGCGACGCCTGCGCCCCGCCGAATTCGGCGCGCCATCGGACGAAGCCGGCCATGCCGGGCCCGGAAGCGCTGCCTGACGAGTTCGCGCTGATCGCGCGCCTGTTCGCGCCGCTCGCGAAGGACGCGCCCGGTGCCTATGGCCTGCTCGATGATGCGGCGACGATCGCCGTGCCACCGGGCGATGAGCTGGTCGTCACCAAGGACCTCATCGTCGAGGGCGTGCATTTTCTGCCCAACGATCCGCCCGATCTGGTCGCGCGCAAGCTCATTCGGGTCAATGTTTCCGATCTCGCCGCCAAGGGCGCGACGCCGCTGGCCTATCTGCTCGGCGTGGTTCTGCCGCGCGGCGTCACATTCGATTGGATGAAGCGCTTTGCCAACGGATTGGCGGCCGATCAGGCGCGCTATGGCATGACACTGATCGGTGGCGATACCACGGCGAGCGACGGGCCCGCCGTGTTCTCGCTCACCGCCTTCGGCACCCTGCCGAGGGGCTCGATCATGCGCCGTGGCGGGGCGCAGGCCGGCGACCTGGTCTGTCTGTCGGGCACGGTTGGGGATGCGGCACTTGGGCTCAAAGTGCTCAAGGGGGAGCTGCCTTGGCTGGATGAGGCTTCCCGCGCGGGGCTGATCGCCCGCTACCAGGTGCCCGAACCGAGACCCGAGCTCGGGGTTCACCTGCGCGGCCTCGCCCATGCGGTGCTCGATGTATCGGATGGGCTCGTGGCCGATCTCGGCCATCTGTGCGAGGTCTCGAAGGTGGGGGCGGAGATCGAGGCGGCCTTGCTGCCGTTATCGTCCGCAACCCAAGCCGTGCTGAGCCGCGAGCCGACCCAGATCGGGACAGTGCTCACCGGCGGCGACGACTATGAGATCCTGTTCGCCGTGCCGCCGTCGGCCTTTCCGGCGGTCCAATCAGCCGCAGCATCCCGCCGGGTGCCGGTCACCGTCATCGGTCGGGTTTCGGACGGTGCGGGGGTGCGGGTCATCGGCCCGGGCGGGATGCCGCTTGCGGTCAAGGGCGGCGGATTCCGGCACTTCTGACGCGCTCGCGAGGCTCCTCTACACGGTTCCTTCACCCCGGCGGGGTATGCCGGGGGCGGATTCTCCGCCCAATCGGAGGGACCCACATGTCCATCAAGGCCTCGTTCGTCGCATTCGCCGTGCTGGGATTTGCATTCGGACTCGCGGCGCCTAACGCGCAGGCCGAGGAGATCGATGTCGCGCACCTCGTCGGCCTCTCGTCCGAGAGCGCGGTGCGTCTCGACGACGGTGCGCTGACGGCCGCGCGAGGTGGCGGCATCAAGGACGGGCTGCTTGGCGCCGTTGTCGGTATGACCACGGGGATTGTCGCGGGTGTGACCGGCGCGCTCGGTGGCCAACCGGGCACGGGCGGCGGTCTGGTCGGCGGGATTGATGGACTGATTGACACGCTGGGCCAGCTCGGCCCCATGAACATCGTAATGGCGCAGATCGGTGACAACACCGTTACCCATATCGGCCTCGACACGCAGTCGCTCTCCATCACGCAGGGCGGCACCACGGTGTCATTGTGCGCCGGCAGCTGCGGGGCTACGGTCTCGCTCGGTCAAGGCAATTAGCGCCCCTTCAGGAGGACATCATGCGTCGTCGATTCGTTCTTGCCTTCGCGGCCGCCGTGCTGCTGCCGGCCGCCTATGCCCAGGCGGGCACGGCCTTCTTGATGGAGACAACGGCCGGCGGCGAAAAGATGCAAGCGCGCATGACGGTCGAGGCGCCGAATCTCCTGGTTGATGTCGTACAGGGCGCGGGCAATGCCGGCGAGGTGCCGGATCAATTTGTTTACCGCGGTGAGGATCAGAAGATGATCGTCATCGATCATCGCCAGAAGATGTTCACCGTGATGGACAAGGAAACCATGAAGGCCATGTCCGACATGATAAGCGGTGACGGCATGGAGAAGATGATTCAGGAGGCACTGAAGAGTGTGCCCGAGGATCAGCACGCCGAAATCGAAAAGATGATGCGCGAGCAGATGAAGCAGACCGGCGGCGGTTCCGGTCAGGCGTAGGTGTCGAAGGTCGAGTACAGCAAGACTGGCGAGTCAGGCGACAAGAATGGCTTCCCCTGCGAGCAGTATGTCGGCAAGCAGGATGGCCAGGTCGTGCGCGAGCTCTGGGTCACCGATTGGGACAATTTGAAGGGCGGCTCCGACGCGCGCGCGACCTTCAAGTCGATGGCCGAGTTCTGGCAGGAGGCCTTTGGCTCGATGGCCGCGCAGGCCGGCGAAAATCCGATGGAGCTGTTCGATGCGGTCGATGGCTTCCCGGTCGTCGCGCGCGAGATGAACGGCGATCAGGTGGAGAGCGAGACCACCTTGAAGAGTGTCGAAGAGGCGAGCGTGAAGCCCGAGGCCTTCCAGCCGCCAGAGGGCTATCAGCAGCAGCAGATGATGCAATAGGGCGGGGACGGCGGCTCCGATCGGGTACTGAAGCCGCCCACAACGGGCGGCTTCACCGTTCCTTCACCAGCTCCGAGGTAGGGAAGAGGCGGGAAAAACCGTTCACCGCCTCGCCATGACGACCCGTGACCACATAATCCAACCTCGGCGCTTGTTGCTCGGCGCCCTGGCCGCCTGCGGTATCATGCTATGGGCGACGGATGCCTTGGCGGCCGGCGGCGGCGGCGGCCACGGCGGTGACTCGGCGGCGGCCGAGGAAGAGAGCACCACGGGCCCGTTCTACTACAAGATGGACCCGCTGTTTGCCCCGGTCGTCCAGAAGCGCAAGATCCGGGGCTATGCCGAGCTGACCGTGACCCTGGAGGTCGGCACCAAGGAGGCCGAGCGGCTCGTGCATGCGCGGCTTCTCGTGCTGCGTGACGAATTCATGCGTGATCTGCAGTTTCAGGCGGACATGCGCTCGGACAATGAACGCGCGGTTGACCTCGTGCGGATCAAGAAGCGCTTCAAGGTGCTGGCCAACCGACTGCTCGGCGCCGGCACCGTGTCCGAGGTGTTGATCCAATCCGCGCTCGATCGAGGGAACTAGGCCGGTCCCGACCATTTGGGTCTGTGGCGGCGCCAATGCAGCGACCGACCATGCCGGGGCTCCAGGTGCTCTGCGCTAGTCGACCGCGTTCATGGGATTGGCGATGTTAGAGCCGAAGACATTCCACTCGGTTTTCAGCAGCCAGTGATCGCCGCCGTCCTCCACCCAACTCCTGATCGCGCCGGCGCTGATCCGGAGATCGATGGCGCGTTTGATCGCCGCTTTGGACGTGGACCTCTCGAGTTTCTCTTCCGTCGTGACGGTTGCGGGCATCGCTCGTCTCCCTGTTCCCGTGCCTAGCCGGCGATTGCGGCGCGCATGGCTGCATCCCAGGCAGTGAGTTCCGCCGGGCTGAAGGCGCCCACGGCCAGCATGCGCTTCAAAATCAAACGGGCGACGCTGGCATCACGCGTCCGCAGCCTCTGCGGGTCGGTCGCGTTGACCAACGCCTCGACATCCGGGCTCAACGCCACGGGCGGAGTCGTCGCGAGACGGATCGCATCGCGCGCGGGTAGCTTCGAGACCAGCGCCAGCAATTGCTTCACGCGATCGATCGGCTCAGGCTCGAGCGAGCTCTCGGCGACCACGCCCTTGAAGCGGAGGATCTCGCTCCGGTTCGCTTGTTTCATGAGTTCGTAGCAGGCGCGCACCGTCTCCTGACGTTCGGCAAGCGGCATTTTCGGATCGGGGGGTTGGGTAATGATCGCGATGCAGGCATCGGTCAAATAGTTCTTGCCGACCACCCGCGTCACGATGTTCTCGACCGCGCTTGCGATGGCAGTGGCGGTTGTGTCCGTCAGGTTGTCGCGCGACTGGCTCGCGCCGAACTGGCCGCCGCCGCTCGCGGCCGCGGAAGCACTCGCCGTTGCGGAGTCCAACTGGCGCGCCACCGCGTCACGCACCTTCTGGGTTTCGTTGAGCTGGCTCTTTCTCAGCGCAAGCTCGGAGTTCTTCAGCTGGAGGTTGTCTTCGGCACGCCCGACGTCGATCTTGGCACGATCTACGGCGGACTTTCTGTCCTCGTTGTCGGGGTCACCGGCCAGCGCGTCTTGTGCGTCCTCGAGCTTCTTCTGCTCACCATCGAGAGCCGCACGCGCGCTCGCTTCGGCGGTGGTTGCCTCTTGCACGGCAATCTGGTCGCGCTCGAGCTGCGCTCCGATCTGTTCGAGCGCCTCCTTGTTGGCCAGAAGCGTTGCAATCGATTGGGAGTTTGCTTGGCCGCTGAGAACCGCTTGCTGGGCCACGACTGCACCGGTGAGCTGTTCAATCGCGACAACGGTTGCCGTCAGGTCCTGGCTGCGGGCAAGAAGCAACATCACCTGTGCCTTCGAGAGCTAGCCGCTGTAATACGCCTCGCACACCCGGTACAGCGCATCCCGCATCAGCGTGATCGATTGGGTGCGAAGTCCGATGCTCGCGGCCGACGTCTGCAGGGCCGCGGCGGCCGATGCGGCGCCCTGGCTTGGCACGGAAGCTCCGATGCCGGCGGAAGCCGCGATTGCCGAAAGCGCATCCGGGCTTGGCTCCGCACACACGGCCGCCGGATCATCGTCCCTGTCGCCGCCTCCCTTGGCGAAGACCAGCCTCTGCTTGGCGTCCAAATGGATGGCGCGGGATTCGTGGCTGCCGTCGTCCGGCAGGTTGCTTCGCCGGCCGATCGATTCGAAATTGGCGCAGGCGCCCAACAGCAGGACGCCAAAAAAAGAACGGCGACTGCAAAATAGTTCATCGCCGAAATTCCCCCTGTATCGTGATCTTTTTGTTGATATCACGGTAACATACCGGCCGATGAATTCAACTAAATCAAATGTAATTAGTGCTAATATATAAAGGTATCATGTAAAATATCTATGTCCGATCTTTTAGATTTCTGTGTCCGTCTGCCCATCGCCGGGTGCGCGGGGACGTCGGGTCAGGGGAGGCAACCAGCGGCCCCATCGCTGCTCGCCAGCAGGGCAAACCGTGCTCCCAGTTGAAACCCACTCGCGACTCTGGCATGGTCCGCCCGCTTTTTCCGGCCGCCACCCGGCGGCACGGTACGTTGGCCTGTGCCCCGCGCGGGTCGATCGCCCAACCCGACCCAGCAGACGAAGGACGAGAACGCGATGTCGGCCATCTACTACTTTGCCGTGATCTGCGGCCTGGTTGCCCTTGCCTATGGGTTGTATGCGATCCGATCCGTGTTTGCGGCGCCGGCGGGCAATGAGCGCATGCGCGAGATCGCCGGCGCGATCCAGGAGGGCGCCAGCGCCTACCTCAACCGGCAATACCTGACGATCGGCGCGGTGGGCCTGGTGCTGTTCGGCGTTCTGACCGGTCTCCTCGGCCACCTGGTCGGCATCGGTTTCCTGATTGGCGCCATTCTTTCGGCGGCGGCCGGCTATATCGGCATGAACGTCTCGGTCCGCGCCAATGTGCGCACCGCAGAGGCGGCCCGCCAGGGTCTCGCCCCCGCGCTCTCGATCGCGTTCCGCTCGGGCGCGGTGACCGGCATGCTGGTGGTCGGCCTCGGCCTCCTCGGCGTTGCCGGCTATTACGGCGTGCTGGTCGCGGCCGGCGTGGAGACCCGCGGCATCGTCGAGGCGCTGGTCGCACTCGGCTTCGGCGGCTCGCTGATTTCGATCTTCGCCCGCCTTGGCGGTGGCATCTTCACCAAGGGCGCCGATGTCGGCGCCGACCTCGTCGGCAAGGTCGAGGCCGGCATTCCGGAAGACGACCCACGCAACCCCGCCGTGATCGCCGACAACGTCGGCGACAATGTGGGCGACTGCGCTGGCATGGCGGCGGATTTGTTCGAGACCTACGCGGTCACGCTCGTCGCCACCATGCTGCTCGCCGCGATCTATTTCACCGGCGACCTGCAGGCCGGCATGATGCTCTATCCGCTGGCAATCGGCGGCGCCTGCATCCTGGCCTCGGTGGTTGGCACCTTCTTCGTGCGTCTCGGCAAGAGCCAGAAGATCATGCCAGCGCTCTATAAGGGCTTCCTGGTCTCGGCCGTGCTCTCGGCCATCGCCATGGTGCCGATCACGATGTGGGCGGTCGGCTGGTCGACCGAGTTCGTGGTCGGTGGCGTCGCCTCGAGCGGCAAGGACCTGTTCCTCTGCGGGCTCATCGGGCTTGGCGTGACCGGCCTGATGATCTGGATCACCGAGTATTACACCTCGACCGCCTATGGTCCGGTGAAGTCGATCGCCAAGGCCTCGCAGACCGGCCATGCGACCAACATCATCCAGGGCCTTGCGATCTCGATGCAGGCGACGGCGCTGCCCGCGCTCGTCATCGCAGCCGGCATCGTGCTTGCCTATCTGGCTGCCGGCCTCTTCGGCATCGCGATCGCGGTGACCACGATGCTCGCGCTGGCCGGCATGGTGGTGGCGCTCGACGCTTATGGTCCGGTGACTGACAATGCCGGCGGCATCGCCGAGATGTCAGACCTGCCAAAGGATGTGCGCAAGACGACGGATGCCTTGGACGCCGTCGGCAACACCACGAAGGCGGTGACCAAGGGTTACGCGATCGCGTCCGCCGGCCTGGCTGCCCTCGTGCTGTTCGCGGCCTACACGCAGGATGTGGTGCACTACTTCCCGAACGCCGTGCTGAATTTTTCGCTCGAAAATCCCTACGTCGTGATCGGGCTGTTCTTCGGTGGCATGCTGCCGTTCCTGTTTGGCGCGATGTCGATGCTCTCGGTCGGCCGCGCCGCCGGCGCGGTGGTGATCGAGGTGCGCCGCCAGTTCAAGGAGATCCCGGGCATCATGCAGGGCACCGCGAAGCCACAATATGGCCGCGCGGTCGATATGCTGACCAAGGCCGCGATCCGCGAGATGATCCTGCCCTCGATGCTTCCGGTCGCGGCCCCGATTCTTCTCTACATCGTCATCTGGGCGATCGGCGGGCAGAGCGCGGGGCTTTCGGCGCTCGGCGCGTGCCTCATGGGCACGATCGTCACCGGCCTCTTCGTCGCGCTCTCGATGACCTCGGGCGGCGGCGCCTGGGACAACGCCAAGAAGTACATCGAGGACGGCCACTATGGCGGCAAGGGCTCGGAGACTCACAAGGCGGCCGTGACCGGCGACACCGTCGGCGACCCCTATAAGGACACAGCCGGTCCCGCGGTCAACCCGATGATCAAGATCACCAACATCGTCGCGATCCTGCTGCTCGCGATCCTTGCGGCGTTCTAACGAGCCCTTTTCGCCGAAACTTTCACGATGGAAAGCCCTTCTCCTCCAAGCATGGAGGAGAAGGGTTTGGGTTGAGGTGGTTGAAAGTGAAGGGCCCGCCTGCGCCGGCCTTCTTGTTGGAATACCCCCGAGCCTAATATCGTCTCCGACTCGTCGGCGAGGTCGTGTCTGTCGGGCCCTGCTGCTGACCCTTTTTGGTGAGCCGGCCGCCGCCGAAATTGCCGAGGATCTGCTCGAAAAAGCCGAGCTCGCGTCCCTTGGTTGGCGTCACGCGGTCTACCAGCGCGACCTCCTGCACCTGCTCGAGCCCGTCCTGCTTCTCGACCGCTGAGACGAAGCCGCCCTCGTCGAACTCCACCATCACGACTTGCTGCTCGAGGATGTCGGTCTGGTCGAAGGCGCCGGTCTCGGTCTTGCGCGTGATGTAATACCAGCGGCGATCGTCAAAGGTCGCGACCGAGGTGGGCGAGCCCATGAGCTGGACCACCTCATCGCGGCTGGTCGCGCCCAACGTGATCCGGGAAAACGCAGCGTCATCCGGCATGTGGCCGTGAACCTGGATCGCGGGCTCGCAGGCCGAGACCAGGAGCGCGCCGATCAGCATGACGCCGATGACGGCGCCGCGGCCACGCGTACCGAAGGCCGAGGGGCGAAGACGCCCGAAGCGTCGTAGCGACGCGCCGGTTGACGGACTCATCGGCAAAACCCTAGGTTCGGGGTGCGCCCGTCGCCCATTCGCGGGGGCGGGTGCTTCGATGAGCGAGTCTAGCGCGCCCGACCGCGCCCCTCAATCCCGTCAGGCCCGATCGCGCGATGTTCTTGGAAAAACTGTTTGGGCGTTCGCCCCTCAAGGATCAGGCGCACGACCTCTATGTGGCGGCGGTACGCCAGGCGCGGCAGGAGCCGTTTTATGCGGCATGCGGCGTGCCAGACACGCTCGACGGCCGCTTCGACCTGATCGTCCTGCACGTGTTCCTTTTGTTGCGCGGCCTCAAAAAGGGCGGGGAGGCGGGGCAGAGGCTGGGCCAGGCGGTGCTCGAGGTCATGTTCGACGACATGGATCAGAATCTGCGCGAGATGGGCGTCGGCGACCTGAGCGTCGGCAAGAAGGTAAAGGCCATGGCGCGCGCGTTCTATGGGCGCTCGCAGGCCTATGGCGATGCGCTCGAGCCTGGCGCCGCAGCGGATGCGTTGGAGCAGGCGCTCGACCGCAATGTCTATGGGCGCCAGGCGCCGCGTCCGCCTCAGCTTGCGGCGCTTGCCGCCTATGTGCGTGCTGCCGCAGACATTGCGCTCAAGGCACCTTATGAAACAGTCTCTGCCGAAGGCATCCCCTATCCCCCGGCGCCGACGCCCTCATGAGCCTCGGAGGTCACGACAGATGACCAGGAACTCTCGTTCAGATGAGGAGAGGCCGCCCTCGGGACCGTTTCCAACGCCGGAATTCTCGCGCCCGATCGAGTTGGCCGAGCTGCCGGCTGGCGGTCAGCGCTGGACGCTGGAGGCGAGCGCCGAGGAATGTGCCGCCTTGGCCAGGCGCTTCGACCTGGGCGCCATCGAGTCGCTGCAAGGCGTCGTGCGGGTCATGCCGCTCGGCGGTGCCGGCGGCTACTGGGTCGAGGGCCGGGTCGAGGCGCACATCACCCAGCGCTGCGTGGTTTCGCTCGAGCCGTTCGACGTCGATGTCGCCGATTCGTTCCGTATCGAGCTGCGCCCGGCGGAAGACCTGGAGGATGGGCCAGGTGTGGCGGAGGATGAAGACGTCGAGCCGCTGGAGGGCTCTACCCTCGATCTGGGCGAGCTGCTCGCCCAGCATTTGTCCCTGGCGCTCGATCCCCACCCTCGAAAGCCAGGGGCGGCCCTCGCCTGGACCGGCCCAAGGGCTGGAACCGGTGAGGAAAAGCCACAAAATCCATTCGCCGCGCTTGGCGCCCTCAAGCGCAAGATGTAATGTCTGCCGCTTCGACCGAGGGGGGCGCGGTCGGACGTTATCATATTGCTTAATGCGTGCGGGCGGCTAGGCTGGCCCTGCAGCGAGCGTGGAGGTCGAGGTCATGGCCGTACCCAAGAAAAAGACGTCCAAGTCGCGCCGCAACATGCGGCGGTCTCACTTGGCGCTGAAGGGCATCAATCTGGTCGAGTGCCCCAATTGCGGTGAAATGAAGCAAACGCACCACATCTGTGCCTCCTGCGGGTACTATGATGGGCGTGAGGTGACGGGGCCCGCCCAGTCCGCCTAAGGCGGCGTGGGCGCGGAGCGTGGCGATGGCGGCTGAAATCGTGCTGGCGCTCGATGCAATGGGCGGCGATCACGCGCCGGCCATGGTCGTGCGAGGCGCGAATATCGCCCGGGTCCGGCACCCTGAAGCGCGCTTCCTGCTTTTCGGTGACAAGACGGCGATCGATCCGCTGCTCCGTCGCTATGGCAAGCTCGGCAGCGCCGCTGAGGTTCGGCACACGACGGAGGTCGTCGGGCCGGATGACAAGGTTTCGCATGTCCTCCGCAAGGGCCGCAATTCGAGCATGCGGCTCGCGATCGAGGCCGTGAGCGCCGGCGAGGCGCATGGCATCGTTTCAGCGGGTAACACGGGCGCGCTGATGGCGCTGGCCAAGCTCGTGTTGAAGACCCTGCCCGGGATTCATCGCCCCGCCATGGGCTCGATCTTCCCGACCCAGAAGGGTGAGTCGGTCATTCTCGACCTAGGCGCCAACCTCGAATGTGATGCCGCCAACCTGGTCCAGTTCGCCGTGATGGGCGAGGTCTTTGCCCGCACCGTGCTCGGCGTGGTGAAGCCCTCTGTCGGCCTCTTGAATGTCGGTTCGGAGGAGCTCAAGGGCGGCGAGACGCTCCGGCAGGCGGCAGCGCTGCTGCGCGACTCCGGGCTGCCGATCAATTTCACCGGCTTCATCGAGGGCGATGACATCGCCGCCGGAACGGTTGACGTGGTCGCGACCGACGGATTCTCTGGCAATGTCGCATTGAAGACAGCCGAGGGCACGGCGCGGCTCTATACCGAGTTTCTCAAGGCGGCGTTCCGCCGCTCGATCCTCGCGCGTGTCGCCTATCTGATGGCGCGGCCGGCTCTGCGCAAATTGCGCGATCGGCTCGATCCGCGCGGATACAACGGTGCGATGTTTCTTGGGCTCAATGGTGTCACCGTGAAGAGCCACGGCGGTACCGATCACAAGGGCTTTGCCACCGCCCTCGACATGGCGATCGACATGGTTGGCCAGGGCGTCAATCCGAAGATCATCGAAGAACTCTCGAAATTCACCCTGCCGACGGTGCAGGAACCCAGGCGAGCGGCCCTCTGACATGATTCGTGCGCGCGTGGCTGGGTGCGGGTCCTATCTCCCGGAGAAGGTCCTCACCAACGACGAGCTCTCTCGCCTGGTCGAAACCTCGAACGATTGGATCGTCGAGCGCACCGGCATCCGCGAGCGCCACATCGCGGCCAAGGGCGAGACGACCGCGGATCTTGCCGAGCACGCGGCGAGGCGCGCGATCGGCGCCGCCGGCATCAAGGCGAATGCGCTCGACCTGATCGTCCTTGCGACCTCGACGCCCGATAACACGTTTCCGGCGACGGCGACACGTTTGCAGGCACGGCTTGGCATGACCGGTGGCGTCGCGTTTGACGTTCAAGCGGTCTGTGCCGGCTTCATCTGCGCGCTCTCGGTCGCGGACAGCATGATCCGTGCGGGTCAGGCGCAACGAGCGCTCGTGGTCGGCGCGGAGACATATTCTCGCATCCTCGATTGGGAGGATCGCACGACCTGCGTGTTGTTCGGCGATGGTGCGGGCGCGGTCGTGCTCGAGGCCAGCGAGGGCAGGGGCACGAACGATGATCGCGGTATTCTCGCCGTGAAGATGCATTCGGATGGCCGGCACTATGACGCGCTCTATGTTGACGGCGGCGTCTCCACCACGCAAACCGCTGGCCATTTGCGCATGAAAGGTGCCGAGGTTTATCGGCACGCGATCAGCAATCTTTCAAGCGTGGCTGAAGAGACACTTAAGGTGGCGGGCATCGAGCAGGCGGCCATCGACTGGCTGGTGCCGCACCAAGCCAACATCCGCATTATGGAAGGCACGGCCAAGCGACTCGGTGTGCCCATGGAAAAAATGGTCGTGACGGTTGACCGTCATGCCAACACCTCATCGGCCTCAATTCCCCTCGCGCTCTCGGTCGCGATTGACGATGGCCGGATCAAACCGGGCCAATTGGTTGTGCTCGAGGCCATTGGTGGGGGATTTGTGTGGGGCGCCGCCGTGGTCCGCTGGTGAATTCAGCACAGGGTCCGGTTGACCCTGCCCGGCCATGGATATAGCGTTTACAGAGGGATAGACAGAACAACGGGCAGGCCATGACCGGGCATACGGGCACGCGCGCCGAATTGGCCGAAGCGGTTTTCCGCGAGGTCGGATTGTCGCGCAATGAGTGCGCTAAGCTGGTCGAGTCCGTGCTCGACCTGATCGCCGAAGCGGTTGCGCGCGGCGAAACGGTCAAGATTTCGTCGTTTGGCAGTTTTTCGATCCGCTCGAAGGGCCAGCGCGTGGGCCGGAACCCGAAGACCGGCCATGAGGTGCCGATCCTTCCGCGGCGCGTGCTCGTGTTTCATGCCTCGCACGTGCTGAAGGACCTGATCAATCAGGTCGAAGGTAGCGCCGCCGAAGCGCGTGCCGGGGCGGAGGCCGCCAAGACGCCGTCGAGCGCAAGCTCAGAGAGCCCATAGGGTGGCCGCATCGATGGAGCAAAGCGAGGCGACCGAACGGGTCGCATCGAGTGTGCGGGACAGTCGGCCCGACAAGGCACCGGGCGCGTTCCGCACGATCCGCGAGGTCGCCGAGGAGCTCGGCGTGCCGCAACATGTGCTGCGATTCTGGGAAAGCCGATTTGGCCAGATGCGCCCCCTGAAGCGGGCCGGCGGACGGCGCTATTATCGCCCGGAGGATGTCGACCTTCTGAAGCGCATCCAGGGGCTGCTGTACCAGGATGGTTACACCATACGCGGCGTGCAGAAACTGTTCCGCGATGGCGGTGTGAAGGCAGTGCGAGGCGCGTCGACGATTGCGCCGGCCACGCTGCAACCGGCGCCGACGACCTCGGGTGCAATGCGGTCTGCAGCCGCATCTGCGATTCCCGCTGGCGCTGTTGGCGCCGAACCCGGTGCCGACCGGGCCCGGACACCTCAGGCGGCGACCAGCAACGGCGAGGCGGAGCATGCCTCGCCCGTGTTTGATCCGGGGCTCATCGTTGCGCCGCAGAATGTCACGCTGGATGAGAAGGCCCGAGTTCGGCTCGATGCCCTGATCCGCGAGCTCGAGGACCTTGTCGGGCTCCTGCGCGGCTCCACCGGAAGCTGAGGCGGCTAGGCATCGCCGGCCAATTTCGTCTGATTGGATGTGCCTCGATTTGCCGTGCCTGCCGCCGGGCACGACGTCGCGCGTTGAGCTGGACGCGTCGGATCGCTATAGTGCCCCCGACCGCCAGGGGCCGGAGCAATCCGGCCCCCTTTGTTCGGAGCGTAGCGCAGCCTGGTAGCGCATCAGTCTGGGGGACTGGGGGTCGTGGGTTCAAATCCCGCCGCTCCGACCAATTCTCTCAATGTCCAGT
>VGET01000039.1 GCA_016869195.1 Alphaproteobacteria bacterium
AGGGTCTGCCGGGATCGCGGCCAGGGCGTCCTCGAGCGCGCTCATCAGCCCGATCGACAGGCTGTTGCGCGCCTCGGGCCGGTTCAGCGTCAAGGTGACCACCCCGTTGCGATCGGCGCGGAGCAAAAGTGGGGAAGCCGGGTCGGCGGCGGCGCGGGCAGGCTGATTCATGGCGGACCTCAAGCACTTGCCGGTGCACTATAGGTCCGCGCCTCGGTCGCGGCTATCGCTCGATCACCTATCATATTACCGCAATCCAAAGCACTTGAAAGACTTGGTATAATTCTCTTGACCCGAAAAAAACCCGTGGCATAGTCGCGCGCCTGTTTGGTCCCCGCGCCCGTGGCCTTGAGCCGCCGCGCCTGGAGTCTTTCCGATGAAAACCTATTCCGCCAAGCCATCCGACATCCAGAAGAAGTGGGTGCTAATCAACGCCGAAGGCGTTGTGCTCGGCCGGCTCGCCACGATCATCGCCAATCGGCTACGCGGCAAACACAAGCCGACCTTCACGCCGCACATGGACTGCGGCGACAACGTCATCGTCATCAACGCCGAGAAGGTGCGGATCACCGGGCGTAAGCCGACCGATCGCGAGTTCTTCTGGCACACCGGCTATCCGGGCGGCATCAAGTCGCGCACGCCGAAGGAGACGCTGGAGGGCAAGCACCCCGAGCGCGTGATCGAGAAGGCGGTGGAGCGCATGGTGCCCCGCGGCCCGCTCGGCCGGCAGCAGATGAGCAATCTGCGGGTCTATGCCGGCACGGCCCATCCGCATGAGGGCCAGCAGCCGGAGACGCTCGACGTCGCCGCCATGAATGCGAAGAACAAGAGGAGCTCGTCCCGTGGCTAATAGCCCGCGCACCCTCACCTCGCTGGCCGAGCTCGGCCAGCCCGCCGGCAAGGCCGCGACGATCGCCGCAGACGCGCCGACGCCGGAGCCCAAGATCGATCGTCTCGGACGCACCTATGCGACCGGCAAGCGCAAAAACGCGGTCGCGCGCGTCTGGATCAAGCCGGGTGCCGGCAAGATCACGGTCAACAAGCGCTCGCTCGAGGTCTATTTCGCGCGGCCGGTGCTGCGCATGCTGGTCAACCAGCCGTTCGCGACCACCAACCGCGCGACGCAGTATGACGTGATCTGCACGGTCGGCGGCGGCGGGCTTTCGGGTCAGGCCGGCGCGGTGCGCCACGGCATCTCGAAGGCGCTGGTGCTGCGCGAGCCGACCTTGCGCAAGCTGCTGAAGACGCAAGGGCTGCTGACCCGCGATCCGCGCGTCGTCGAGCGCAAGAAGTACGGCAAGGCCAAGGCCCGCCGCAGCTTCCAGTTCTCGAAGCGCTAGCGGGCAGGGCTGTTCGCAGCCGTTCCTGCGACTGGCTTCTTTTTTCCGTCATGCCCGGCCTTGAGCCGGGCATCCAGACCTCCTAAGAAGACTGGATGGCCGGGTCAAGCCCGGCCATGACGCCGTCAGGGGGTGGCGAGACCGTCTCGCACACCTTCGTCTTTCGCGAGAAGGCGGGAGAGCGACGATGGCCAAATCCTCGAAAGCCAATGCCTTGCGGATCGGCGTGCTCGGTGCGAGCGGCTATACCGGTGGCGAGCTGCTGCGCCTGCTCGCACGCCATGACGGCGTGGAGCTTCGCATGCTCTCGGCCGAGCGTCGCGCGGGGCAGACCCTGGCCGCGGTGTTTCCCCATCTCGGTCATCTTGGCGCGCCTGACCTCATCAAGCTCGAAGACGCGGACTATGGCGCGCTCGATCTCGTTTTCTGCTGTCTGCCGCACGGCACGACGCAAGAGGTGATCGCCGCTCTGCCGCGCACCCTCAAGATCGTCGACCTCTCGGCGGATTTTCGGCTGACAGATCCCAAGAGCTACGCGCGGTGGTATGGCCATGAGCATCGCGCGCTCGAGCTGCAGGCCGAGGCAGTCTATGGTCTGACGGAACTGAAGCGGGCCGCAGTCGCCAAGGCGCGGCTTGTCGCCAATCCCGGTTGCTACCCGACGTCCGCACAGCTACCGCTCGTGCCCTTGCTTGAGGCGGGGGCGATCGAGTCGGGCGACATCATCATCGATGCGAAATCGGGCGTCAGCGGCGCCGGCCGCGAAGCCAAGGAGACCTCGCTGTTCGCCGAGGTGAGCGAGGGCATCAACGCCTACGGCATCGCGAGCCATCGCCACGCGCCCGAGATCGAGCAGGGGCTGGCTGAAGCTGCCAGAAAGCCCGTCATCGTCAACTTCACGCCGCATCTGATGCCGATGAACCGCGGCATCCTCTCGAGCATCTATGTGAAGCTTGCGGGCGGCGCGAGCGCCGATGATCTGCGCACGACGCTCACGAAACGCTATGCGGGCGAGCCCTTCGTGCGCGTGCTGCCGAAGGGTCAGGCGCCGGCGACGCGCCATGTGCGCGGCTCGAATTTGTGCCTCATCGGCGTGTTCGCGGATCGCGTGCCGGGCCGCGCGATCGTGCTCTCCGCGATCGACAACCTGGTCAAGGGCGCGTCCGGCCAGGCCGTGCAGAACATGAATGTCATGGCCGGCCTCGCTGAGACCACCGGGCTCGAGCAGGTCGCGCTGTTCCCGTGACGATAGGGCACGCCGATGTGTTCGGCACGACCTCATCCTTCGACAAGCTCAGGATGAGGTCGTTCTGGCGCCGGCCGAGTGCCAATCGCCTCGTCCTGAGCCTGTCGAAGGACGAGACGGAGCGAGGCGCATCGTGACCCTCGGCCCGATCCTGCTGCCCTATCACGGCGTGTTCCCGCGCATCGCGCCGGGCGCCTTCATCGCCCCCGGGGTCTCGATCATCGGCGATGTCGAGATCGGCGATGATTCGACGGTCTGGTTCTCCTGCGCGATCAGGGGCGACGTGAACTTTGTGTGCGTCGGGCCGCGCAGCAACATCCAGGACGGAACGATCATCCACACCTCGTCGGGCGAAGGCGGACAAACCATGATTGGCGCGGACGTGACCGTCGGTCACCAGTGCCTGCTGCACGCCTGTACGATCGAGAACGGCGCGCTCATCGGCATGGGCGCGATCGTGATGGACAGGGCGCACATAGAAAGCGGCGGCTGGGTCGGTGCCGGCGCGATGGTAACCGAGGGCAAACGCGTGAAGTCAGGCGAGCTCTGGCTCGGCCGGCCGGCCAAGTTCGCTCGAATGCTCACCAATGAGGAACGCGCCCACATTCTCGCGCTGGCCCAACGCTATGTCGTGCGCGGCCGGGAATATCGCTCTGCGCTCGGGCTCGGCCCCTAAGCGCGCTACGCCCTGATCTTGGCATAGCTCCCCGGCGCGTCCTCGATCACCTTGAGGCCGCGATCGCCGGGCTTGCGCGCCGGCACTTTCTTGCCACCGTGCTTGGCGAGGAAGGCGTCCCAATCGGTCCACCACGAGCCTTCGTGCGGCGCAGCGCCTGCGAGCCACGCCTCGGCCGACATGCCGCGGCTGAGCGGGCCGGTCCAGTGGCCGTATTTCTTGGCCTCAGGCGGGTTGACCACGCCGGCGATGTGGCCCGAGCCTGAAAGCACGAAGCGCACCGGCCCATTGTAGAGCTTCGTCGCTTCGAAGGTCGAGGCCCAGGGCGCGATGTGATCCTCGCGCGTGGCGAGAACATAGGTCGGCACGTCGACCTTGGTCAGATCGATCGGCACACCCGCGAGCGTGATGCCGCCCGGCTCCGAGAGCTTGTTCTCCTGGTACATCTTGCGCAGATAGAACCGGTGCATCTCGGCCGGCATGCGCGTGGAATCCGAGTTCCAGTAGAGCAGGTCGAACGGGAAGGGGTCCTTGCCGAGCAGATAATTGTTCACCACGAACGACCAGATCAGGTCGTTCGAGCGCAGCATGTTGAAGGTGGTCGCCATGTCGCGACCTTCGAGGTAGCCCTTCTTGCTCATGCGCGCTTCGAGCGCCTTCAGCTGCTCCTCGTCGATGAAGACACCGAGATCGCCGGGCTCCTTGAAATCGACCAGCGTCGCCAGGAACGTCGCGGCCTTGATGCGCGTGTCGCCCTTGGCGGCCATGTGTGCGAGGGTTGAGGCGAGGAGCGTTCCGCCCAGACAGTAGCCGACCGCGAGCGCCTGCTTTTCGCCGGTCGCCTTCAGCACGGCATCGAGCGCGGCGTAGGTGCCCTCGAGCATGTAGTCCTCGAAGGATTTGTGCGACAGGCGATCGTCCGGATTGACCCAGGAGACCACGAACGTGGTGTAGCCGCAGCTGGCGGCGTAGCGCACGAACGAGTTCTTGGGCTGGAGGTCGAGCACGTAATACTTGTTGATCCAGGGCGGAATGATCAGCAGCGGATACTGATGCACCTTCTCGGTCAGCGGCTCGTACTGGATGAGCTGGATCAGCTCGTTCTGAAACACCACCTTGCCGGGCGTGACCGCGACGTTCTTGCCGAGCTCGAAGGCGCTCTGATCGGTCATGCTGATCGCGAGCTTGCCTTCGCCGCGCTCGAGATCGCCGAGCAGGTTCTTCAGGCCGCGGAGCAGATTCTCGCCATGGCTCTCGACCGTCTCGCGCAGCACGGTCGGGTTGGTCAGGGCGAAGTTGGTCGGTGCCATCGCATCGATGAACTGGCGCGTGTAGAAGTCGACCTTTTGCGCGGTCTTGTCGTCGAGACCCTCGACCTGGCGCACGGTCGATTGCAGCCAGCGCGCGGTCAGCAGATAGGACTGCTTGATGAAATCGAAAACCTGGTTCTCGCTCCACTCCGGGTCCTTGAAGCGACGGTCATCCGGCGCCGGCGCGACCAGGGGCTCGGCTGGCTGCCCGCCGAGCATCGACTGTGCGGCGCGTTGCCACAGGTCCATGTAGCTCTGCCAGAGCGACATCTGCGCTTCGACCAGCGCCGCCGGGTTGGCCATCATATTCGAGGTCATCTCGAAGAAGGCCTTGCCAATGCTCAAGGGATCGGCGGCGCCGATGTGGTGCTCGGCGGCCTGGTGGGCCAGAAAGTCTGAGACAACGCGCTGGCTCTGGGCGGCCAGGCGCACCATTTCCTCGGCCGTCTGCCGCGCCTTGGCGCCGGCTGCTTCGCTCTGGGTGTCCATCGCCTTGTTGTCCTGACCGTCGTTGTGCGCTACGAGATTTGCCGTGCTTGGCCGCTGTCTATAGCGCCACGGTTAAGAAATCCAGCGTCGGCACAGGCTGGCCTGGTTTGGTTGGGAGATCGCGTTGAATTTGTCACGTTTCGGGGCGGGCTCGCCCCGCCTTCGCAGAAGATTGACGCGGCTTGCTCCGGCATTGTCGCTGGCCGCGCTCTTGCTGTCAGTGAGCGCGTGCGATGGGGTGCCGGACGAGATGAACCCGGCGCGATGGTTCCGGGACGAAGAGGACAAGGCGGCAGCGGCGGAGGCCTCGTCGGAGGAGTTTCCCAATCTGGCGACGGTGCCGGACCAGCCGCGCCCGGCGTCATCGCCCGAGGAGTTGGAGGAGGTCACGGAAGGTCTGATCGCAGATCGGGCGAAGGCCGCCTACACCGACGAGTTCCTGCGCAACAATCCGGGACAGGAGGTCGATTTTTCTGCCGCCACGGCGTCCGCCGCAGTGCCGGCTGATACGCAGGAGGCGGCTCCGCCCGAAGAGGCCGCGACCGAGAGCATCGTCGAGGCCGCGCCGGCGCCAGAGGTGACGACCGAGCCGGTGCCTGCCGAGGAGGCCAGTGTCGAGGAAGAGGCGGCTCCGGCGGAGGTCATCGAAGAGGTTTCACCGCCGGAATCCAGCGCCGCGGAACCCAGCGCCGAGGAAGCCAGCGCCTCGGCCGAAGCCACGTCGCCCGCGGCCGCCGGTACCGATTCCATCATCGATCCCATGGTGACCCACATCGTCTTCGGGGCCGGCTCGGCGTCTCTCGACGAGAAGGCGCAGGCGACCTTGCAGGTTGTCGCGAAACTAGCTGAGGAGCAGGCGGGCACGTTCCGAATCCTCACCTGGGCCGGAGGGCCCGAGGGCGAGGATGCAGCCGATCTCGCCGAGCGGCGCGCGATCGCTGTGGCCGAGGGCCTGCTCGCGCTCGGCGTGTCCGGCGGGCGGCTTTCAGCCCTTGTGATGAAGGGGCCGGACCCAGATGCCGCGACGCTCGAGCCATCGACCGGCCGGGCGACAATTACGCTCAGGAAGTGAAACGGTCGGCCACGCCATCATGAGTGAGAGGACTATCAGGATTGGCCTTGCCGGCCTAGGCACGGTGGGCGGCGGGGTCGCCAAGCTGCTCGATCGGCATCGTGACTTGCTGGCCCAGCGCTGCGGCGCGCGCCTTGAAGTCGGCGCCGTCTTCGCCCGCGATCGCGCGAAGAGGCGAGACCTGCCGCTTGCCGGCGTTCGCTGGCATGAGTCGCCCGAGGCGCTGGCGAGCGACCCACAGGTCGACGTCGTTGTCGAGCTGATCGGCGGCTCTGACGGCGTGGCTCGGACGCTCGTCGAGGCTGCGCTTCGGGTCGGCAAACCGGTCGTCACCGCGAACAAGGCGCTGATCGCCCATCACGGCACCGCGCTCGCGCGCCTGGCCGAAGCAAGCAAGACCACGCTGAGCTTCGAGGCCTCGGTCGCCGGCGGCATCCCGACCATCAAGGCACTTCGCGAGGGCCTTGCCGGCAACCGCATCGGCGCGGTGCATGGCATTTTGAATGGCACCTGCAACTACATCCTGACCGAGATGCAGGAGGGCGTGCGCGCCGGCAAGCCGCGGGAGTTTGCCGACGTGCTGGCCGAGTCGCAGAGGCTCGGCTATGCCGAGGCCGACCCAACGATGGACATCGATGGCCACGACGCGGCCCACAAGCTCGCGATCTTGACGAGCGTGGCGTTTGGCTGTGCGGTTGATCTGAAATCGGTCCATGTCGAGGGCATCCGGCATATCAGCGCCGTCGACATCGAATATGCGATGACGCTCGGCTATCGGATCAAGCTGCTCTGTGTCAGCCGATCGGCCGCCGGTGGCATCCTACAGCGCGTGCATCCGGCCATGGTGTCTGAGCGTTCGCCGATCGCGCATGTCGATGGCGTGTTCAACGCCGTGGTCACGCAAGGCGATTTTGTCGGCCCGTCCGTGTTCGAGGGCCGAGGCGCGGGCGAGGGGCCGACGGCCTCGGCGGTGGTCGCCGACCTGGTCGACCTTGCGCGCGGCCTGAGGGTGCCGTGTTTCGGCGTGCCGGTCGACCGGCTGACCACCTTGCCGCCCGTGCCCATGGCCCATCATGTCGGCGCGTACTACATTCGCCTGATGGTGGTGGATCGCCCCGGCGTGATCGCCGATGTTGCCGCCTGCCTGCGTGATGAGCAGGTCTCGGTGGAATCAATGCTGCAGCGCTCGCGCAACCCGGGCGAGGCGGTGCCGGTGGTGCTCACCACGCATGATGCGTCGGAAGCGTCGCTGACGCGGGCGCTCGCGACCATCGCGCGGCTCGGGACCGTGCTCGAACCACCGCGAATGATCCGCATCGAGAGTCTTTAGAATTCGTTCGAAACAGGTGTGCTCATGGCCGAACCGCTGAAGCTCGATCGCAACCTCGCCTTGGACGCCGTTCGGGTGACGGAAGCGGCGGCGCTGGCGGCCTCGCGCTGGATGGGCCGGGGCGATGAGAAGGCCGCCGACCAGGCGGCGGTCGATGCGATGCGCACAGCACTCAACGTGCTCGATATCCGTGGCACGGTGGTGATCGGTGAGGGCGAGCGCGACGAGGCACCGATGCTTTTCATTGGTGAGAACGTGGGCACGGGCACGGGCCCCGAGATCGACGTGGCGCTCGATCCGCTCGAAGGCACAACGATCTGCGCAACCGGTGCGCCTAATGCGCTCGCGGTGATCGCAATGGCGGAGAAGGGTGGCTTTCTGAACGCGCCCGACGTCTATATGGACAAGATCGCGGTCGGGGACGGCCTGCCCGACCATGTCGTCGATCTCGACGAGACGCCGGCGAGCAACCTCAAAAGCCTCGCACGAGCAAAACAGTGCGACGTCAGCGATCTCTTGGTCCTGATCCTCGATCGACCGCGTCATCAGGAGCTGATCGCCAAGGTGCGCGAGACCGGCGCGCGCATTCAGCTCATCCGTGACGGCGACGTGGCCGGCGTCATCGCGACCACGCGGCTCAATCGCACAGTCGACATTTATATGGGCTCGGGTGGTGCGCCGGAGGGGGTGCTCGCGGCTGCGGCGCTGCGCTCGATCGGTGGGCAGATGCAGGGCCGACTGCTGTTTCGTAATGATGAGGAACGCAAGCGCGCCCGGGCGATGGGCGTGTCCGACCTCAACCGGAAATATGGGCTGACCGATCTGGCACGCGGCGATGTCATGTTCGCCGCAACCGGCGTGACTGATGGCGCATTGCTGCGCGGTGTTCACCGGTTCACCAATGGTGCGCACACCCATTCGGTGGTCATGCGCTCGGTGACCGGCACGGTGCGCCTGATCGAGGCGTCGCACAATTTCTCACGCAAGCAGCCGCCCCGCTTCGGCGCCGATTGACGGTGCCGCGCGCGACCCGATCGCCCGATCCGTCCGTACCCGCGCTCGGCGTTGAGCGCTCGGTTTCCGGCCGTCGCTGGCGCCTGAGGCCGACCGACGGCCTCGAATATTCCCTGGCGCAGACGCTCGGCGTACCTGAGTTGATCGGGCGCGCGCTGGCTGCACGGGGGATCGGCCCGGAGGCGGCTGAGGATTTTCTCAATCCGACGCTCCGGAGCTTATTGCCCGACCCCTCGCATCTGCGCGACATGGATCGGGCAGCAAATCATTTGGCCGATCTGATCGAGGCCGGCGCACCGATCGGGATCTTCGGCGACTATGACGTCGACGGCGCGACCTCGTCCGCGCTGTTGGTGCGGTTCTTGCGCGTACTCGGCGCGCCCACGCTGGTGCATATCCCCGATCGCGCGCGAGAGGGCTACGGCCCGAACCTTCCGGCGCTCAAGGCGCTGGCTGCCAAGGGGGCGCGCGCGGTCATCACGGTCGATTGCGGCACCACGGCGTTCGAGGCGCTCGATGCCGCCCGCGCGTGCCTCATCGACGTCATTGTGCTCGATCACCATCTGGCCGAGCCGCGCCTGCCGGCGACCCTTGCCCTAATCAACCCCAACCGCGTCGACGAGGAGTCGCCGCATGGCCAGCTCGCCGCGGTCGGCGTCACCTATTTGCTCGTGGTGGCGGTCAATCGTGCCTTGCGCGCCCGCGGCTTCTACAAGGCGCGGAGCGAGCCGGCCCTGATCGACCTGCTCGACCTGGTCGCGCTCGGCACCGTCGCCGATGTCGTGCCCCTGACCGGCGTCAATCGCGCGCTGGTGACCCAGGGGCTCAAGGTACTCGGCCGGCGCGGAAATATCGGTCTTGCGGCGCTCGCCGATATCGCCCGGCTCGACAGTCGCCCGACCGCCTATCACCTGGGCTTCCTGTTCGGGCCGCGCATCAATGCGGGCGGGCGCGTCGGGCAGGCCGATCTCGGCATGCGCCTGCTCTCGACCGAAGACCCCGACGAGGCGACGGCACTCGCCTTTCGCCTCGATGAGCTCAATCGCGAGCGCCAGGCGATCGAGGCAGACGTGCTCGAGGCCGCGATCGAGCAGGTCGAAGCGCGCGGCGCCAACCGTGCGCCTCTCGTGGTTGCGGCGGGCGAGGGCTGGCACGCCGGCGTCATCGGCATCGTCGCGAGCCGACTGAAGGAACGATTCGGTCGCCCTTCGGTGGTCATTGCGCTCGACGGCGCGATCGGCAAGGGCTCGTGCCGCTCGATCACGGGCGTCGATATCGGCGCCGCGATCTCGGCCGCGCGCCAGTCCGGCCTCCTGGTCAATGGCGGTGGCCACAAAATGGCAGCCGGGCTTACGGTCGAGGCCGACAAGGTGGTCGAGCTCGCATCCTTCCTGATGGCGCGTGTCGCGGCAGAATCGGAAGACGCGATCGCCTCAGCGGTCGATCTCAGCCTTGACGGCGTGCTGGCGGCCGAGGGCGCGACGCCGGAGCTCGCGCAGATGGTCGAGCGGCTCGGCCCCTTCGGACCCGGCAACAGCGAGCCGCGTTACGCGCTCTCGCGCGTGAGAATCGTGCGCGCGGACATCGTTGGCACAGGCCACGTCCGTTGCGTTCTGGCCGGCGATGAGAATGTTCGATTGAAGGGCATGGCCTTCCGGAGTGGCGGAGAGCCACTCGGCAATCTGCTGCTCGAAGCGGCCGGGCGCGCGCCGTTGCACCTCGTGGGGCGCCTCCGTCTCAATCGCTGGCAAGAGCGCGAGGACGTCGAGTTCCACATCGACGATGCGGCACAATCGGCGCGCGCGTAAGCGGGTGCGCCCGCTGCCCTTGATTTCACGCGGTGCGGCCGTATAGCTTGCGCTCGGTCGCTGTCCCCTTCGTCTAAAGGTTAGGACACCACTCTTTCAAGGTGGAGATACGGGTTCAATTCCCGTAGGGGACGCCAGAACCGGGCCGCAGGCGGGCAAGGACCCGCAATAGCGATCCGGCGACCGTGTGGGAGAACCATTGGCGGCACCATCCAAGGGCCGCGTTACGCGTAGATTGGGGGGACGTGTCTATGGCGATCGGCAATGTGAAGTGGTTCAACGAAACCAAGGGCTATGGCTTCATCAAGCCCGATGACGGCACGAGCGACGTGTTCGTGCATATCTCGGCGGTGCAGAACGCCGGCCTGAAGACGCTGGCCGAGGGTCAGCGGCTCGAATATGTGGTCGGGCCCGGGCGCAACGGCAAGAACGCGGCGACCGAGCTTAAGGTAATGCGCTAGCGCCCGCTTCGGCCGGGCGCGGCCTCCTCTTCCGCGATCCTCGGGCGTTCGCGTCAAGCGACGCGGGCGCTTGATGGTCGCCGCCATGCGCTCCGCGCTTAGTCGAGCTTGGGAAATGGCCGGATCGGGTCGCTGCCGTCCCATGCCTTCGCGGCAGCGGCGATGTGCTCAAAAAGGCGACGCTTGATGCCGATCACCTCGGACAGCTCGACCACGGTGCCGGGGTGGCTCTCGGTCTGAAAATAGGTGAAGGGGCCGTATTTGCCGGTTGAGCCCTCATGGCCGACCTTGTAGCCGAGCGCCAGCGCCTTGGCGCGATCGTCCTGGAAGCTCTGCGTCCAATAGGCGAAGTGCTGCAGACCCTCACGCCCGGCCGCGAGGAAATCGCGGAACATCGTGGGCGCATCGTTGCGCTGTTGGATCAGCTCGATCTGGAGATCGCCCGAGTTCGAGAAGGCGACTGAGCAGATGGGATCGGAGCGCACGCCCTTGTAGGTGAAGTCGAGCAGCGGCACGGCCTCGTTGTAGAACCACGGGCCGACGCCGATGACCTCGGACCAGTGGCGCATCGCCGCCTGGACATCCTTCACCACATAGCCGTTCTGACGAATGGCACCAAAGAGGCGGCTCACGATCAACACTCCTTTGAACAGAGAGGAACGCGGGCGGCGTCTTGCCACGCAGAGGCCGGTGCTGTCCACCCCGACGTCGCGGTTGCCAAGGGGCCATGCTCCGATGGAGGATCGCGCCCGCCATGACCGACACCCGGTTCCATGCCCCCGAGCGCCTGGATGAGGCGATCGGGCTTCTCACCGCCGACGACGAGGCACGCCCGTTGGCGGGCGGGCAGACCCTCGTCGCCATGCTGAACGCCGAGTTGCTGCGCCCGCGCGCGATTGTCTCACTTCATCGCATCGCAGCGCTCAAGGGAGTCGAGCGGCGCGCCGGCGGCTCGCTCTGGATCGGCGCCATGACGACCCACAGCGCCTTGGCCGCGAGCGCTGAGCTGCGTGGGGCTCACCGTCTGCTGGCCGAGGCCGCCGCGCGGATCGGCCACGAGGCCATCCGCAACCGCGGCACGATCGGTGGCGCGGTGGCGCATGCCGATCCGAGCGCCGATTACCCGGCCGCGCTGGTGGCGTTGGACGCCGAGATCGAGATCGAAGGACCACGTGGCAAGCGCAGTCTGCCGGCGCATCAGTTCTTTCGGGGCTTCCTGACCACAGCGCTCGAACCTGGCGAGCTGGTGACGGGCGTAGTCTTGCTACCCGGGCCGGCGAAGGCGGCCACGCGCTTTGAGAAGCTCGCGCGGGTCGAGGGTGACTTCGCGACCGCGTCGGTGGCGGTGGTGTTAGGGCTCGACGCCGGGCGTGTGACGAGCGCGAGGCTCACCTTGGGAGGGTGTGGCTCGGTGCCGATCCAGTCGATTGAGGCGGAGCAGATCATAGCAGGGCATACGCTTAGCGACGCGGTGCTCAAAAAGGCCGGCGAATTGCTCGCGGCGGCTGCCGACCCGATCGATGACGTGAGGGGTACGGCCGCATATCGCCGCGCGATCATTCCAGGCCTCGTTGCGCGCGCGGTCCGGTCGGCGCTTGCCAAGGGAGCGGCGTGATGGTGACGACACCGACCATCTCGATCACGCTCAATGGCACGCGACGCTCGATCGCAATGTCGGCGACCACCCGCACGCTGATGACCGTCCTGCGTGACGACCTCGGCCTGACCGGCACCAAGGACGCCTGTTCGCAGGGCGTGTGCGGCTCCTGCACCGTCCTGATCGATGGCGCGCCGGCGCGGGCCTGCCTCATTCTGACCGCGACGCTCGATGGCGCGAGCGTGACGACGATCGAGGGCCTAGGCTCGACCGAGGCGCCCGGCCCGGTGCAGCAGGCCTTCATCGACGCGGGGGCCATTCAGTGCGGCTTCTGCATGCCCGGCATGATCATCCAGGCGACCTCGCTCCTGCGCACGAAGCCGCGTCCGAGCCGCGATGAAATCCGCCACGCGATCTCGGGCAATCTGTGCCGCTGCTCGGGCTATGCCAAGGTGATCGAGGCCGTGGAGCTGGCCGCCTCGAGGATCGCGCCATGAACACACCTGCCGGACCGATCGGCCAGAGCCTGCCGCGCCTCGAAGCCGCCGAGAAGGCCTCGGGCGCCGCGCTCTATACCGGGGACATGGTTTTGCCCGGCATGCTGCACGGCGCGATCGTGCAGAGCCCACACGCGCATGCGCGCATTCTGGGCTACGACCTTTCGGCCGCGCTCGCCGTGCCTGGGGTGCGCGCGACCGTGACCGGCGATGACGTCGACTATCGCTATATGGGCCTCGTCGTGAAGGACGAGCTCGCCATCGCCAAGGGCAAGGTGCGCTATATCGGCGAGCCGGTGGCGGCGGTCGCGGCGGTTGATATCGAGACCGCGCGTCGAGCAGCCGCGCTCATCGAGGTGCGCTATCAGCCGCTGCCGGCGGTGACCGCGATCGAGGAGGCAATCAAGCCGGAGGCACCGATCCTGCATGAGGACTTCGCGAAATACGCCAAGATCTATGACGCGCCGACCAACCGCGGCAACATCCTCGCGCATTCGGTGGCGACGCAGGGTGACCCGGGCAAGGGTTTCGCTGCGGCCGATGTCGTGGTCGAGGCGACCTATCAGATTGCGGCGCAGTACCATGCTTATATGGAGCCCGTGGCGGCGCTTGCGGCGTTTGATCCCTCCGGCAAGGTGACGGTCTGGTCCTCGACCCAGAGCATTTTCCGCACGCAGGCCAATCTGCATGAATGCCTGGGGATGCCGATGACCAAGATCCGCTGCATCGCGCCGCGGGTCGGTGGTGGCTTCGGCGGCAAGTCTGAGGCGACGGTGCAGCCGATCGCCGTGCTGCTCGCGAGAAAGGCGAAGGCGCCGGTGAGGGTCGTGCTCTCGCGCGTCGAGGACATGACGACGATGCGCTCGCGCCATCCCGGCTGGATTCGGCTCAAGACCGGTGCGACCAGGGACGGCAAACTGGTCGCGCGCGAGTGCGAGCTCTGGTTCGACGGCGGTGCCTATGCCGATGACAGCCCGGCCGTGATGAACTTCGCGCTCTTCTTCGTGCGCGGGCCCTATGACATCCCGAACGTGCATTGCGAGGGCTATGCGGTTTACACCAACAAGCTGCGCGCCGGCGCCTTCCGCGGCTTCGGCAATCCGCAGATGAGCTTCGCGAGCGAGTGCCAGATCGATGAGCTTGCGAAGAAGCTCGGCATGGACCCGCTCGAGCTCAGGCGGCGCAACGCGCTGCCCAAAGGCGCGAAATGGTTCGGCGGGCAGGAGGTCAAGGAGACCGCGCTGGTCGAGGCGCTCGATACGATCCGCGAGCGGGCCGGTTGGGCGAAGCCCATGCCGCCCGCGTCGCCCGGCAAGAAGCGGGGCCGGGGCATCGCCTGCATGGCGCACTCCTCGGCCTTTCTTTCGACCGGCGCGATCATCCGGCTGCAGAACGATGGCACGATCGCGCTTCAGGTCGGCGCGGTCGATATCGGCCAGGGCTCGGACACGGCGCTCGCACAGATGGCGGCCTCGGCATTTCTGCTGCCGGTCGAGCAGATCAACCTCTCGACGCCTGATACCGACGCCGTGCCCTACAATTCCGGCACCAACGCCAGCCGCGTCACCTACATGGTGGGCAAGGCAGTCGGCGAGGCGGCCGGCAAGGTGCGCGACCAGCTCCTTGAGCACGGCGCGGCCATGCTCGCCGTCAAGCGGGAGGAGGTTGCGCTCGCGGAAGGCGGCCGGGTGGTCGTCACCGGCGGCTCTAGGCGCAATGCCGAGGTCAGCTTCGCCGATATTGCCGGGCGCTCGATCTGGGCGGTCGGCGGGCCGATCACCGGCTCGAGCGGCGTGATGGCGCAATACCTGATGGATCAGGGCCACACCAAGATGTCGGGCTGGCTCTCGTTCGAAGCGGTCGGGATTTTCACCTTCGGCGCGCAGGTGGTTGAGGTCGAAGTCGATGAGGTCACCGGCGCGGTTGAGGTGACGCGCGCCGTGTGCGTCCACGATGTCGGCCGTGCGATCAACCCGGGCGCCACCATCGGACAGATCCAGGGCGGCTTCGTGCAGGGCCTCGGCTATGGCCTCTGCGAAGAGATGGTCTGGGAGGAAGGCCGGCTCGCGAACCCATCCTTCATGGACTACAAGATCCCGAGCGCGCTCGAAGTGCCGGCCGAGATCGAGTGCGTGCTGATCGAGAAGCCCGAGCCGTCACACCCCTTCGGTGCGCGCGGGGTCGGAGAGCCGCCCTTGGTCGGCGCCGCCGCGGCGATCGCGAACGCGGTGGCCGATGCCATCGGCAAGCCGGTTCGACAATTGCCGCTGACGCCGGAACGAGTCTTGGGAGCGATGTTGAAGCCCTGAGCAAACCCCTCCGCCCTGTCCAGGGCGGAGGGGTTGTCTACTGCGGTGCTTTGTCAGGCTGCGATCAAGTTTTGTTACTTCGGCGCGGGCGGGGCTGTGCCCTTGTCGCCCGGCACCACCATCATGACGAACGCCGTCGGGGTCTCGCCGACGCCGAACGGCCCGGGCGCCTTGTTCTTGACCGGCGGCAGCGACTTCAGGAAGGCCGCAATCGCCTTGGCGTCCTCGGGCGTGAGGTGGGCGAGGTTCGGCCACGGCATGATCGGCGCCAGCATGCGACCGTCGGGCCGTTCGCCGGTTTGGATTGCCTTGACGATGTCCTCGGCGCTCCAATTGCCGAGGCCGGTCTCCTTATCGGATGTCAGGTTCGGCCCGTAAAACACGCCGAGCCCGGGCATCTGGAAGCCGACCTCCGAGCCCGCGAGCATCCGGCTCATGTCGGGTTTGCCGAAAAAGTAGCCGGGCGTGTGGCAGTCGCCGCAGCCCATGACCGTGACCAGGTACTTGCCGCGCGCGACCGGATCATCGCCCGCATTCGCTGCGGCCGTCAGACCCGCGGCCGTGATTGTCGCCAGCGCCGCAATAATGATGGATCGAATGGACATGGTTTGAGCCCTCCCAGCTCATGCCTCTCGTTTCTTCTACGTCGCCGAGGCCCCCTAGAGCATTATCTTCTCAGATTGAAGCGCCTGCGCCGGAGGAATTTCGCGTCACGGGCAGAAGAAGGGCGAAGCGCGTATCGGGAATACGGGCGAGCCCGGTTGTGTTACGCCGGCGGCGCTCAGACCACCGTACGTGCAGGACGGTCTGGACCGCCGCCGGCGGAAGAATGACGAACCCGTGACGCGAAAGGCCCCGGCCCTCTCGGGTTGAGCCGTGGCGGGCGCCCGCGTCGTTGCGCCGCTCGACCGATGGCCCCGCATCGCTCTTCGCGCCGCGCCTAGCGGATCGCAACGCCACGACGCAACGCAGGCGATTCAATCTGAGAAGATCACGCTCTAGTTGCCGCGGCGCGAAAGAAGTTTGGGCCGCGCCGGCCTCCCGACCAGCGCGGCCCAATCAACCTGTGTCGGACGCTTATTTGCCGACGATCTGATCCTGCATGCCGCCGATCGCGGCGAGCAGCTCGCCCTTCTCCTGGGCGGGAACGCCCATTTCGTCGAGCGCCTTGGCCAGGGCCTCACCCGTCGCGTTGAACTCATCCTGAGTGATGTTCATGCCCTGGTGCGCCACGTCCATCGGCTGGCCCTGATATTTGCAGGGGCCGCCCGTCGCCTCGCAGATCTGCTGAACGAGGCGAATCTTGAGCCGCGAGATGTTGGCGTTGGCGAAGCGCGCGTTGATCCGGTCATCCGCCGCGACATTGGCGACAAACTTGTCGACCACGCCCGTGATCGGCCCGAGCCCGCCCAGGCGATCATAGAGCGGTTTCGGCGGCTCCTGCTTCATGCACGCGGACAGCGCGACGCCGACCACCAGAACGCCGACGACCGCGGCCCTCTTCATCGGAAATTTCATTGTTCCCACCCGTTGGCTATGATTTTGAGAGAGCGAATTGCCTCTTCCCGGGCCGGACTTTGCCCGAACCCGTTGGCTTCGACAAGGGCACCCGCGAAGGCCCTAGCGCCAGCCGCCGAGCCCATAGCGGGCGAGCGCCGCAGGGTCGAACTCGAAGCCGAGGCCAGGTTCGGTCGGCACCTTGAGGGAGCCATCGACGAGCTCCAGCTGCCGGTCGATCAGGCGGCGGAAGTTCAGCACCTGATCGTCCGGGAAATGCTCGACGAAAGTTGCGTTCGGGGTCGCCGCCACCAGATGCACGTGCAAATCGTGGAACCAGTGGGGCGCGACCGTCACGCCATAACCGGCCGCCAGCGCCGCGATGCGCCGCCACTCGCTGATGCCGCCGCACACCGCTGCGTCGGTCTGGAGGATTTCGGCGCCCTTCTTGTCGAGCAGCTCTTTGAAGCGCCAGCGACCGACCTCGATCTCGCCGGTCGCGACCGTGATCGGCGTGCGCTCGGCGAGGCGTGCGTGGCTGTCGATCTCATCGGGGCTGAACGGCTCCTCGATCCAATAGGGGTCATAGGGCTCGTAGCGCCGGCAGAAGGCAAGCGCAGTCGGCACATCGCTCCAGGCGTTGTTGGCGTCAAGCATGAGGAGGATGTTGGGGCCGATCGCTTCGCGCACCGCCTTGATGCGGGCCTCTTCGCCCGCGAGGTCGAGCCGCCCGACCTTGATCTTGACCGCCTTGTAGCCCTGGTGAACGCGCCCGACGCACTCCTCCGCCAGCATGGCCGGGGTCTTGCCTTCGAGGTAGTAGCCGCCGCTGGCATAGGCCGGCACTGCGTCCCGCGCGGAAGTGCCGAGATAGCGGGCGAGCGAAAGGCCGACCGCACGGGCATTGCGGTCCCACAACGCGATGTCGATGGTCGAGAGCGCGCGCAGGACCGAGCCGGCACGCCCTTGCAGGATCGCGTGCTGATACATCTCGGTCCACAGGCCCTCGGTGCGATGCGGGTCCTCGCCGATCAGGAGAGGCGCAAACAGCTCACGCACCGCGAGTGACGCGATCTCGCCACCCGCATTGCCGACATAGCAGAAGCCGATGCCGTGTTGCCCGTCGTCGGTCGTCACCCGCGTCAGCGTGTAGAAGCGCTCGTGCACGGTGCGGCGCGCGAACGAGGTCACCTTGTCGAGCGGCATGCGAATGGTGAGCGCCTCGACGGACTTGATCTTGGCCATGGTCGGTCTCCCTGTTTCCGGCCAATCTAGTCGCGACAATACGCCCGCGGAAGAGAGCCCTTCTCCGCTAGGCAAGGCGGGTAGGGGGCGGCATACTGGCGCCCCGCCGGCGGTCCAGCCAGGCACGACGCCAACAACAACGAGACGATCGGCCACGCATGTCCAAGAAGGTTTGTTCCGACGCCAAGACGGCCCTTCAGGGCCTGCTGTTCGACGGCATGACGATCATGGCCGGCGGCTTCGGCCTCTGCGGCATTCCGGAGAATCTGATCCTCGCGGTTCGCGATTCCGGGGTGAAGAACCTGACCGTGATCAGCAACAATTGCGGGGTCGATGATTTCGGGCTCGGCCTGATGCTGCAGACGCGCCAGATCAAGAAAATGATCTCGTCCTATGTCGGCGAGAACGCGACCTTCGCGAAGCAATTTCTCGATGGCGAGCTCGAGCTCGAATTCAACCCGCAGGGGACGCTGGCCGAGCGTTGCCGCGCCGGTGGCGCCGGCATTCCCGCGTTCTTTACCAAGACCGGCGTTGGCACCGTGGTCGCCGACGGCAAGGAGACCCGCGTCTTCAACGGCGAGACCTATGTGATGGAGACGGCGCTGGTCGCCGACCTCTCGATCGTGAAGGCGTGGCGGGGCGACCGGAACGGCAACCTGGTCTATCGGCGCACGGCGCGGAACTTCAACCCGCCCATGGCGATGGCGGGCAAGGTCACGGTCGCCGAGGTCGAGGAACTGGTCGATGTCGGCAAGCTCGACCCGAACTACATCCACACGCCCGGCATCTATGTGCAGCGTGTTCTACAGGGTCCGCGTTACGAGAAACGCATCGAGCGCCGCACGGTGCGGAAGTAGCAATGCGACGCTGCAGGTTACAGTCGACCCCAATTTCGTCATGGCCCGGCTTGACCGGGCCATCCAGTTTTCCTGAAGGAGGCTGGATGCCCCGATCAAGTCGGGGC
>VGET01000040.1 GCA_016869195.1 Alphaproteobacteria bacterium
GCCCGAACCGACGCCAGAGCCACCGCCAGAGCCCGCGCCGGAACCGCCACCGCCGGAGCCAACGCCCGAGCCACCGCCGGAGCCGCAACCCGTGGCGCCGAAGCCGCCGCCGCCAAAGCCCAAGCCGCCGAGCCCGGATTTGAACTCGCTGCTCAAGAACCTGGCGAAGGAGGAGCCGATACCGCCCGCCAAGGAAGCCGAGAAGACGGAGAAGAAGCCGCCTCAGCTCTCCGAACTCCTGGACACGATCGCGCGCGCGCCCGACGAGGCGAAGCCGGCCGAGGAACAGCGCGCCGAGAAGCCGCCGGCGGCGTTCTCGGGCCTGCTCGAGACCACGATCACCGGCGCGATCAGGAGCAAGGTCGAGGAGGGCTGGTATGTGCTGGCGGGGGTCATTGACGCGGAGAACATTGTTGTCGAACTCGATCTTGAATTAGCGCTTGATGGCAGTGTGCTCGAAGTCCAGATCGCGGATCGCGCGCGCTACAACTCCGACACGGCGTTTCGCGCCGTGGCCGAATCGGCGAGGCGCGCTGTAATACAGGCGAGTCCGTTTGAGATATTGCGACAACATGCGGACACCTACGAGGTTTGGCGGAAAATCAGGATGCCCTTCGGACTGCGCCAATGAGAGAACCAGACAAGGTGCCGTCATCGTGCCGTGCTCAGTTACCGAAATACGGAAAAGGCGAAATGATCAGTTCTTTCTCTAGACCGATCCCATCCCTTGATCGGGTTCGGCACGTCGCACGCGCAGCAGCTGTGATCGGCGCCCTTGCTCTAATTGGAATTCTGAATGGGGTTGGGGCAGCGCGCGCCGAGCTTCAGATCGAAATCACCCGCGGCGTCGTCGAGCCGATTCCGATCGCGATCACCGATTTCTACAGCCCCTCGGCCGACGCCTCCGAGATAGGCCGGCGGATCGCGAGCGTAATCAGCAAGGATCTGGAGCGCTCCGGACTGTTTCGCCCGATCGATCAGCGCGCGTTCATCCAGCGCCCCGCCGACATGCTGGACCAGCCGCGCTTTCAGGACTGGCGCCAGATCAACGCCCAGGCGCTCGTAACGGGGCAGGTTCAAATCGAATCCGGCGGGCGGCTCAGCGTCGAGTTCCGCCTCTGGGATGTCTATGCCTCGCAGCACCTGGTCGGCTTGCGCCTGGGGAGTGCGGAGAATGCCTGGCGGCGGATCGCGCACAAGGTGGCCGATGCGATCTACCAGCGGCTCACCGGCGAGGGCGGCTATTTCGACACGCGGATCGTCTATGTCTCGGAGAGTGGACCCGCCTCGGCCCGCAAGAAGCGCCTCGCCATCATGGACCAGGACGGCGAGAACTTCCGCTTCCTCACCGATGGCCGCGCGCTGGTGCTGACCCCGCGCTTCTCGCCGACCACCCAGGAGATCACCTATCTCTCCTATGAGGGCGACCAGCCGCGCGTCTATTTGCGCAATATCGATACCGGGCGGCAGGAGATCCTGGGCAATTTTCCGGGCATGACCTTTGCGCCCCGGTTTTCGCCCGACGGCAATAAGGTGGCGCTGACCTACGCCAAGAACGGCAATTCCGACATATTCTCGATGGATCTGCGCACGAGGCGCGTCCAGCAGCTGACCCGCGACCCCTCGATCGACACCTCTCCGACCTATTCGCCCGACGGCTCGCGGATCGCCTTCGAGTCCGATCGTGGCGGCAGCCAGCAGATCTACGTCATGGGCAGTGACGGCAGCGGGGTCACGCGGGTCAGCTTCGGCAAAGGGCGCTATGGCACCCCGGTCTGGTCGCCGCGCGGCGACCTGATCGCCTTCACCAAGATCAGCCAGGGCGAGTTCTACATCGGGGTGATCAAGCCGGACGGCTCCGATGAGCGCCTGATCGCGCAGGGCTATCTCGTCGAGGGCCCGACCTGGGCGCCGAATGGCCGCGTGCTTATGTTCTTCAGGCAGGCAAGCCGTAACCCTGACAGTGCCGAGCTCGTGAGCATCGACATCACCGGCCAGAATGAGCGCGTGCTCGTCACCTCGACCGCGGCATCAGACCCAGCATGGTCGCCCTTGATCCCATGACGAGCCCTCTCTATGCTTCGCGTCGATTCGGGCCGCCTTCGCCAACACACCAGGCGAGCAGGGCGCCCGTTTTTTTGCGCCACTTTGTGGCGTACCGGCCGGCGCGATGCAGGCTCGGAGTCAGGTCAGTGAGTCAGTTCACCTCGGGTCATTGAAATCCAGGAGTGGGAGGAGACGAATGCGTATCAAGTGGTTGGCCCCGTTTGCTCTGTTGGCCATCTTGGCCGCGTGCGAAAGCACACCGGATGAAAGTGCGGCGACGAACGGCCAGACCAATGAGTCTGCGACCGACGGGTCCAGCGGTGACGGCGTCAGCGAATCGACCGTGGTGCCCGGTTCGCAGGAGGACCTCGCACAAAACGTTGGCGATCGGGTGTATTTCGATTTCGATTCGAGCGTGCTCTCGCCGGAAGCGCGTCAGACTCTTGAGGGACAGGCGGAGTGGCTGAAGAAGTACGCCGACGTGCGCTTCTCGGTCGAAGGCCATTGTGACGAGCGTGGCACTCGTGAGTACAATTTGGCGCTCGGCGAGCGCCGCGCGGCTGCCGCAAAGAACTATCTGGTCGCGCTGGGCATCGACGGGTCCCGGCTCGACACGATCAGCTACGGTAAGGAGCGGCCCTACGCCCTGGGTCATGATGATTCCGCGTGGTCGCAGAACCGCCGCGCGGTCTCGATGGTCCAATAAAGCCTCGACCCGAGGTGAGCGGGCAGGCCGAGATGGTCTGCCCGCGCTTCTTCAAGGTCGATTGACGTCCACCGGCTCGGCCCGCCGCCATGGCAGGTCTTGGGGTCGATGGAAGCGCGACGGTGCCGCCTCCTTCGCCGCGTAACGAGGGAGTGGAAAAATGAGAAGAGCCTGCTTGGCAGTCGCGGCCATGTTTTGTTTCATTCTCGCAGGTTTGCTGGTTCAGCCGGCCGGCGCGCAAGACTTGGATTCCTTGCGCAATCAGGTCAATCAGCTGCGCCAACAGGTGCGCCAGCTCAGCAGCCAAGTCAACGCGCTGCAGGGTGGCGGCGGGGCAGCTTTCGCCGATGGTGCCTCGAGCGCCGATCTCTATTCGCGCATGGACGAGATCAACGAATCCATGCGCCGGATCAACGGCCGCCTCGAGGAGCTCGAGTTCAAGGTCAACAACCTGTCGAGTGCGGTCGAGCTCGTCAGGCGCGACGCCGATCTGCGCGTGGCAGATGCGGAGGCTGGCGCGCCGCCGGCGCCGGGCGCGGTGGAGGGGGGCGCGGGCTCGGCACCCGAGCGGGCGCGGGCCGAAGCGGACGCGAACGCGCCCAGAAACCTCACGCCCTCGGGTTCAAATGCGGCCGACGCCGGATCAAGCGCGGCCGACACCGGCGACACCAACGGCGCCTATGACACGTCGTTGGGCCCGCGCTCGCTCGGAACCCTGCCGCTTGAGCCCGGTGAGGCGCCGCCGCGTGCGGCGGCCAGCGCCGAGGCGAGGCTGGAGCCGCCGCCGGCCCCACCGACCGAGCCCGCCGCCGGAGAGGAGACCGCGGTCGCGTCCGTTGCCCCGGCGACGCCGAAGGAGCAATACGACGCGGCGCAAGAGCTCCTGAAGAACGGGCAGTATGCCGAGGCCGAGGCCGCCTTCCGCTCGTTCATCGACACCAATCCCAAGGACGGCAATGTTGAGCGCGCGTCCTATTGGCTTGGTGAAACGCTCTATGCCCGCAAGAACTTCACGGAGGCGAGCCGCATCTATGCCCGCAACGTCCAGCAATGGCCGAAGGGCGACAAAGCGCCCGACAATCTCGTGAAGCTCTCGCTGGCGCTGATCAACCTGAAGCGGGCGGGCGAGGCGTGTCAGTTCCTGGTCGTGCTGGATAACGACTACCCCGATGCCGCGCAGAACGTGAAGCAGGCGGCCGCGCGCGCGAAGAAACAAGCGAAGTGCACCTGAGCGCTCCGGCAGCCACCCGCTCGCCCGCCAAGGAGTTTGCGGTCGCGATGGCGGCGCTCGGGCCGTTCGAGGCCCGGCCCGTGCTCGCGGTCGCCGTTTCCGGCGGACCGGACAGTATGGCGCTGGCCCTGTTGGTCGCCGATTGGGCGGCCAAGCGGGACGGGCGGGTCGAGGCCCTGATCGTCGATCACCGCCTGAGGCCTGAGTCCGCACGCGAGGCCCGACAGGTGGGTCGCTGGCTGAAGGCGAGGGGCATCGCGCATCGGGTGCTGGTCTGGCAAGGGCCGCGCCCCGCGAGACGGATCCAAGCCCGCGCGCGGGCCGCCCGCTACGATCTTCTCACGAGCGAATGCCGCCGGCGTGGACGCCTCCATCTTTTGCTTGGCCATCAGCGCGACGATCAGGCCGAAACCGTGCTGATGCGGCAGGCCTCCGGCAGCGGCTCGGACGGTCTCGCCGGCATGGCATCCCTCGTCGAACGCGATGGTGTGCGCCTGTTGCGCCCACTGCTCGACATTCCGCGGGCACGGCTGGTGACCTTTCTCAATGGCGTCGGCCAAGGGTTTGTCGATGATCCGTCGAACCGAGACGGACGTTACCTCCGCCCACGATTGCGCCAAACGATGGCACCGGAGCAGTGTGACAAGGCCGTGGCGCAGGCGCGAGAGCAGGGCGTCAGGCGGAACCACATGGACGCCGCGGTGGCGCGCCTTCTGGTGCGTTCGGTCCGGCTCCATCCGGCCGGTTATGCCGAACTTGATCGCGGCGCCCTGGTTGACGCGCCCGATGACCTGGTCGTCGGCGCGCTCGGCTCGGTGATGGTCGCCATCGGCGGAACGATCTATCGACCGGCCTCGGCGGCGCTCGAACGCTTGGTCGGTTGGCTCCGCGCCGGCTGCACCGGCGGCGGCCGCACGCTTGGCGGCTGCCGACTGATCCCTGATCGCGATCAGCTTTACGTTTTCCGGGAGCCGTCTGCGATTGAGGGGCCATTGTCGCTCGTCCCCGGTCGGTCGGCTCACTGGGACGGTCGGTTTGCCCTGCAGTCGGCCGGCACGGCGGCACCGGGCTTAACCATAAGGGCCCCGCGGGGCGGCGATTTGCAGGCGCTCCGCCGCAAAGATCCCGCCGTCAAAGAAATGCTGCAGCGGGCCAAAGCGCCGGCCCGACAGGGATTGCCCGTGCTCCAAGCGCTTGACGGCTTCTTGACCGTTCCCCATCTAGACTTCGAGGGATTTGGGACGCGGCAGGGTGGAACAATGGCAGATTGGCGGGTGGCGTTTCGACCGATCCGGCCACTGTCGCATGCGCCATTTCAGCCGAGCTCTCAGACCGGAAGGGTCGCGCGGACCGGCTTTCCTGGTGTATAAGTACGGCTTGGCACGGCACGAGGCATCGACTTGGGTAATTTCGGCAAGAATCTCGCCCTCTGGGTGATCATCGCGCTCCTGTTGGTGGCGCTGTTCAACCTGTTCCAGGGACCGTCCGGTCGTGGCGGGTCGAACGCGCTCGCGTTCTCCGATTTCCTGGCCGAGGTCGAGCGCGGCACGGTGTCCGACGTCACCATCCAGGGCAACACGATCAACGGCCACTATGCCGACGGCAAGTCATTCTCGACCTACGCGCCCGACGATCCGAAGCTGGTCGAGACCCTGCGCAACAGCAATGTGCGCATCCAGGCGGCGCCGCCCGACGAGGGCATGCCGACCTTCCTGGGCATTCTGATCAACTGGTTCCCGATGCTGCTCCTGATCGGCGTGTGGATCTTCTTCATGCGCCAGATGCAGTCGGGCGGCGGCAAGGCGATGGGCTTCGGCAAATCGCGCGCGCGTCTGCTCACCGAGCGGCAGGGCCGGGTCACGTTCGATGACGTGGCCGGCATCGACGAAGCCAAGTTCGAGCTCGAGGAGATCGTCGAGTATCTGCGCGATCCGCAGAAGTTCCAGCGTCTCGGCGGGCGCATCCCGAAGGGCGTGCTGCTGGTCGGTCCGCCGGGTACCGGCAAGACCCTGCTCGCGCGCGCGATCGCGGGCGAGGCCAATGTGCCGTTTTTCACGATCTCGGGCTCGGATTTCGTCGAGATGTTCGTCGGCGTCGGCGCGAGCCGTGTGCGCGACATGTTCGAGCAGGGCAAGAAGAACGCACCGTGTCTGATCTTCATCGATGAGATTGACGCGGTCGGCCGCCATCGCGGCGCAGGTCTCGGCGGCGGCAATGACGAGCGTGAGCAGACGCTCAATCAGCTATTGGTCGAGATGGACGGCTTTGAGGCGAATGAGGGCGTCATCCTGATCGCCGCGACCAACCGGCCAGACGTGCTAGATCCGGCCCTGTTGCGTCCCGGCCGGTTCGACCGCCAAGTTGTCGTGCCAAATCCGGATGTGGCTGGTCGCGAGAAGATCCTCAAGGTCCACATGCGCAAGGTGCCGCTCGCGCCGGATGTCGACCCGCGCACCATCGCACGCGGCACGCCGGGCTTCTCGGGCGCCGATCTCGCGAACCTGGTCAATGAGGCGGCGCTCCTCGCCGCGCGGCGCTCCAAGCGCGTTGTCACCATGTCCGAGTTCGAAGAGGCCAAGGATAAGGTGATGATGGGCGCCGAACGCCGCTCGATGGTCATGACCGAGGAAGAAAAGCGCCTGACCGCCTTTCACGAGAGCGGGCACGCAGTGGTCGCCTCGCACATCGCCGAATCCGACCCGATCCATAAGGCGACGATCATTCCGCGCGGCCGTGCGCTCGGCATGGTCGTGCGCCTGCCGGAGAATGACCGTATCTCGGTCTCGCGCGGCAAGCTCGAGGGCGACATCGCGGTCGCCATGGGTGGGCGCATCGCCGAGGAGCTGATTTTCGGCACCCAGAAGGTGACGAGCGGTGCGTCGTCCGACCTTAAGGCGGCGACCCATCTCGCGCGCCTGATGGTCACGCAGTTCGGCATGAGCGAGGAGCTCGGGCCGTTGAGCTACGCGGAGAACGAGCAGGAGGTTTTCCTCGGCCATTCGATCGCGCAGGTGAAGAACATCTCGGAAGGCACGGCAAGCAAGATCGACGCCGAGGTTCGGCGCATCGTCGAAAAGGCTTATCAGCGCGCGCGGGGCATTCTCGAGGCCAATATGGATCAGTTGAACCGCGTGGCCAGCGCGCTGCTCGAGTTCGAATCTCTGTCGGGCGAGGAGATCGGCGCGATCTTGCGCGGCGAGACGATCGCGCGGCCCGATGACGACGGCGCCCGTCCGAGCTCAAAGCCCAAGATGCCGCCGGCTGGCCCCAAGCCCGACCTCGAGCCTCGTCCGCAGCCCGGCAACTGAGCCGGGGCGCGGGCGGCGCCTCTCGATGACGGTTGAGGCCCTGCCTCGCTCGCTCGCCCGGGGCTGGCAGGTCTATGTTCGACGGGTCGATGCCGGGCCGGACTCCCCCTATGAGCTGATTTTGCGCGATCGCGCCCAGATTGTGCGCCATAGACTCGATCGCTCTCTGCTGCTCGACTGGGGTGCGCATCAGAATGCGGTCGTGCGCGCTCGCGTTTCGGCGCTTGTTGATCGCCTCGAGATTTCCCTTTCGCCTTTGACCGCGTCTCGGCACGCACCCCGGTTGATGGGCGTGCTCAACGTGACGCCCGACAGCTTTTCGGATGGCGGCGACAGTTTCTCGGTCGAGCGCGCCATCGCACATGGCCGCCGCCTGGTGGACGAGGGGGCCGACATCATCGATATCGGCGGAGAGTCGACACGACCGGGCGCGAGCGCGCCGCCGGTCGAGGTCGAGCTTGCTCGGGTCCTGCCCGTGATCGAGGCACTGGCGCCGCTCGGCGTGCCGATCTCGATCGATACCAGACGGGCCGCGGTGATGCGGGCGGCGCTCGGCTCAGGCGCCTCGATCATCAATGACGTCAGCGCGCTTACTCATGATCCGGAAAGTGTGCGGCTGGCCGCTGGCGCCAATGTGCCGGTCGTTCTCATGCACATGCAGGGAACGCCCGAAACAATGCAACGCGCGCCCCACTATCTCGCGGCCGCGTTTGAGGTGTTTGATTGGCTCGAAGAGCGAATTGCCGCTTGTGAGGCCGCCGGCATCGCGCGCATGCGTCTGATCGTCGACCCGGGCATCGGCTTCGGCAAGCGGCTCGACCACAATCTCGACATTCTCCGGAATCTTTCTCTATTCCGCGCGCTTGGCTGCCCGCTATTGGTCGGGGCATCGCGCAAGGGCTTCATTGGCCAGATCACCGGTGCGCGCGTGCCGAAGGATCGGCTGCCGGGCTCGCTCGCGATTGCGCTTCATGCCGTGGCGCAGGGGGCAGATATCCTGCGTGTGCACGATGTTGCGGAAACCCGCCAGGCCCTGTCCATGCACTTTGCGATTAACGATCCGTCGTCCGATGTGAAACCGGTGGCGGAGGTTGCGAGCCCCGCCAACCGGCGCTAACAATCGGCCTACGACCAGGGATGGAGTCATGGCGCGCAGCCTGTTCGGCACCGACGGCATCAGGGGCACCGCAAATCGCGAGCCGATGACGGCCGAGACCGCGCTCGCGGTTGGGATGGCGGCGGGAGCCCAATTTCTACGCGGTGCACATCGGCACCGGGTGGTGATCGGCAAGGACACGCGGCTTTCGGGCTATTTGCTGGAGCCGGCGCTCACCGCGGGCTTCATCGCGGTCGGAATGGACGTCGTGCTGTTGGGACCGCTCCCAACGCCCGCGGTTGCCATGCTCACGCGCTCGCTTCGCGCTGATCTCGGCGTGATGATCTCGGCGTCGCACAACCCTTATGAAGACAACGGCATCAAGCTGTTTGGTCCGGATGGTTTCAAGCTGTCCGATCAGGCCGAGGCCGAGATCGAGGCGCGCATGGCGCGGGGCGGCGTCGCCGATCGCGCCGCGCCTGGGGTACTCGGCCGCGCCAGCCGGCTCGACGATGCGGTCGGGCGCTACATTGAGTTCGTCAAGCGCACGCTGCCCAATCAACTGACGCTCGACGGGCTCAAAGTCGTGATCGACTGCGCGAATGGCGCTGCTTATCGCGTCGCACCGACCGTGTTGCACGAGCTTGGCGCCGAGGTGATCGAGGTCGGAACCAACCCGGATGGCTTCAACATCAATGCGGGTTGCGGCTCAACCGATCTCACGCTCCTGTTCAGGTCAGTGCAGGAACATGGTGCGCATCTGGGCATTGCGCTCGATGGCGATGCCGATCGCGTCGTGATGTGCGATGAAAAATCCAACCCGATCGATGGCGATCAGATCATCGCGCTGATCGCCTCGGCATGGCACCGCGCGAATCTGCTCAAGGGCGGCGCCGTCGTCGGCACCGTCATGTCGAATCTCGGGCTCGAGCGGTTTGTCGAGAGCCTCGGCCTAAGCCTGGTGCGAACGCCGGTTGGCGATCGCTATGTCGTCGAGGAGATGCGCCGGCGCGGTTGCAATCTGGGCGGCGAGCAGTCGGGCCATGTCATTCTGGGGGACGTCTCAACCACGGGTGATGGCCTGATCGCCGCCCTGCAGGCGATGGCGGTCATGGTGTCCGAGGGTTTCAAGGCGAGCGCGCTCAGCCGAGTCTTTGCGCCGCTGCCGCAGGTGAAGCGCAACATCCAGGTCGAGCACGGCGATCCCTTGGCCGCCGCCGCCGTGCGCCGCGCGATTGCCGATGGCGAGGCGGAGCTTGGCGCGCGCGGGCGGCTCATCATCCGAAAATCCGGCACCGAGCCCGTTGTCCGAATTATGGCCGAGGGTGACGATCCGGCCTTGATCGGCACGATTGCGGATGCCATCGAGCGTGCCGTGCGCGACGCGGCCCGCGCACTCGCCCAATAAAGAGAACGAAAGGACGGGGCATTCCCACATGAAAGGACGGGTTCTAATCGTCGCCGGCTCAGATTCCGGCGGCGGTGCCGGCGTGCAGGCCGACATCAAGACGACGCTCGCGCTCGGTGCCCATGCCTCGACCGCGATCACCGCGCTGACCGCGCAGAACACAGTCACCGTGACCGGCATTCACCCGGTGCCACCGGCGTTCGTCGCGGAGCAGATGCGCGTGGTGCTGGCCGACATCGGTGCGGATTGCTTGAAGACCGGCATGATGCATAGTGCTGCGACCATCGATGCGGTTTCCGATGTGCTCGATGTCGAGGCACGCGGAATTCCGCTCGTGGTCGATCCGGTGCTGGTGTCGAAATCAGGCGCGTCGCTGCTGGAGCACGATGCGATGCCGACCTTGAAAAAGCGGCTGGTGCTTCGTGCGACGGTGATCACGCCAAACGTGCCTGAGGCCGAGCTTCTGACCGGCCTTCGCATCCGCAATGTTGATGAGATGGTGCATGCCGCCGAGATGATGCGCACGATGGGGCCGACGGCAGCGCTCATCAAGGGCGGGCACATGCCGGGTGAGGCGGTGACCGACGTGCTGTGCACCGAGGCCGGCATTCGGCTCTATGAGGGCCCGAGGATCGCGGCCCGCGGCACCCACGGCACCGGCTGCACCCTGGCCTCGGCGATCGCCGCAGGGCTGGCGCAAGGCTTCAAGCTCGAAGATGCGATCGCGCGGGCGCGCGCTTTTCTCGAGCGGGCGCTCAGATCGGCGCCCGATTTTGGCAAGGGGCAGGGGCCGCTCGACCATTCGGTCACGATTTCGCCCATTCCCGGATTTGCAGTGCCCGCGTAGTCCGCTGACGTTAAACTACCGCGGTCCGCAACCGATCCTTCGCCCGGCGACGGCCCGGCAAACGTCAAGAAAAAATGGAGGCACAAGTGATTCGCAGAGTTCTGAAGCTGGTGCTGGCACCGGCCGCGCTTTCGCTGGCGATCGCCGCTGGTGCAATCGCGTAGTCATCCGATGAGCGGCTTGTCGGCACCTGGAACGGCCAAGCCGGCGAAGACAAGATCATGATCACCTTCAATGCCGATGGCTCGACCATCATGGGCGATCAGACCGGATCGCAGCCCGGTCGCTACACGGCGGACTTTTCAGAGTCTCCGGGCACGCTGACGCTCAGCGCGGATGGCGAGGAGCGCAAGATGCTCTCGCTCATCGAGTTCGTTGACGATAACCACGTGCGGATCACCCAGCCCTCAAACGAGCTTCCGCCATCGATGGCAGAGGGCGCTGCGGTCGTGTTCGAGCGGGCCGCGAAGTAGCACCGAAGCTCGGGCGGCGGGCGGCGCCAGGGCGCCGGCCGTCGCCGCAATAAGCGGGTGGCTTGGGTTCCCGAGGTCCCCTAGCATGGGACAACGGAGGTCAGCCATGAACCACATCGACGTTCGGATGCAATCGATCGATACGCGCGACTATGAGCGGATCGCGGCCGCGATCGCGTTTCTGGTCGCGCACCACACCGACCAACCGTCACTGAAGGATGTCGCGGCGGAAGCCGGCTTGAGCCCCTACCATTTCCAGCGTCTGTTCACGCGCTGGGCCGGCATCAGCCCAAAGCGCTTTCTCCAGTTTCTGACGCTCGAGCACGCCAAGCGAGCGCTTGAGGATTCCGCCTCGGTCCTCGATGCCTCGCTCGACGCCGGCCTTTCCGGGCCCGGTCGCCTGCACGATTTGTTCGTGACCTATGAGGCGATGACGCCCGGCGATTACAAGCAGGGTGCGGCCGGGCTAACGATTCGCTACGGCGTAGTGCCGAGCCCGTTCGGACCGTGCTTCATCGGAGCGACCGATCTCGGCATCTGCGCGCTCGGTTTTCTGAGTGAACGGGAGCCCTTGGGCGCCAAGGCCTTCTTCCGGCAGCGCTGGCCCAAGGCGCGGCTGGTCCATGATGTGGCGGCGGTGGCACCTGCGGTCGCCTCGGCCTTTGCGCTGGAAGATCACGCCGGTGCGCCTTCCTTGCACCTGCATCTGATGGGAACGCCGTTCCAGTTGAAGGTGTGGGAGGCGCTGCTTCGCATCCCGCCGGGCTCGGTCGTGAGCTATGAAGACCTGGCCGTTCGTCTGTCGACGCCGCGCGGCGCGCGAGCGATCGGCGGGGCGGTCGGGGCCAATCCGGTCTCCTATCTGATCCCCTGTCACCGGGTGATTCGTAAAGCCGGTGTCATCACCGGTTATGCCTGGGGGCCGGAGCGCAAGCGGGCACTCCTCGCGCTCGAAGGAGCGAGGCGTGATGGGTTGGCGTCGCCGGACGCGCCCGCATAGAATTCAGGCCCCAACGATGAGGGCCCGGTCATGCGTCACGCCTATTTCGACGACTTCAAGGTCGGCCAGCGCTTCAAGACAGCGGGCAAGACCTTGACCGAAGCCGACGTCATCGGTTTCGCCGAGCGCTATGACCCGCAATATTTCCACCTGGATGTCGAGGCGGCGAAGGACGGGCCCTTCGGCGGCTTGATCGCGAGCGGCTTGCACACGCTCGTGACCGGCTACCGCATGCTGTTCCAGGCCGGCTATGTGGCGCCCGACGCAAGCCTCGGCTCTCCGGGAATCGACGAGCTGCGCTGGGTCAAGCCGGTCCGGCCCGGCGACACGCTGCACATGCGGGGCGAGGTGATCGAGCTCAAGCCCTCGAGCTCGAAGCCTGACCGCGGTGTCGCGCGCTTCTTCCTCGAGGTGGTCAACCAGCGCAACGAGGTGGTGATGACGCTGCGCCCGATGTGGCTGCTGAAAAAGCGGCCCGCCAGCGCCTAATCGCGCGACCCTCGCGCGATCCGCACATGGCTGAGGTCGCGCGCCAACTCGGTCGCGGGGAACAGCTCACGCGCTTCGGCCAGCAGCTCGTGACCTTCATAACGTGCCGAAATGTGCGTGATCACCAGGCAGCCGACGCCGGCGTCACGCGCGAGACTCGCGGCTTCCCGCGCCGTCAGATGCCCATGTCGGCGCGCCTCGATGGCGTCGCGCGTGAGAAACGTCGCCTCGATCACCAGCCCATCGACCCCGCGGGCGGGCGCAACGAGGCTGGCCGTTTCCGCCGCGTCGCCAATGACAAGCAGGCGCGTGCCGGTTTGGGACGGACCCAGCACGTCATCCGGCACAATCCTTCGGCCATCCTCAAGAGTAACGGCCGTGCCTTCGCTCAGACTTTGCCGCAGCGGCCCGGCGGGGACGCCCAGATTGGCCGCACGGCCCGAGTCCAGATGGCGGCGCGCCGGCTCCTCGAACAGGAAGCCGAAGGACTCACCGGCGCGATGAACCACCGGAATCGGTGTTATGCTCAACCCCTCGGCACGAATCGCTTGGCCTGCATGCAAAGGCACGAACTCGAGCGTGGCACCTTGATCCGTCTCCGGCAAGACGACGTTGCGTGCCAATCGCTCGGCCAGCGCGAGCGCCTCGCGCCCGGCATGGATGGTGAGGCGTGTGGGCTCGGGCATTTCCGAGAGCGATGCGATCAGCCCGCCAAGCCCGAGCACATGGTCGAGGTGGTCGTGGGTCAGGAACACGTGCCGCAGCCGCCGGTAGCCGAGAGCGGCCCGAATCAACTGGCGCTGCGTGCCCTCGCCACAATCGATGAGAAACCGCTCGCTCTCGTGCAGCACCATGAGCGCCGGCAAGCCGCGCTCTGCGGTCGGCCGGCTTGCCGAGGTTCCGAGAAAGACGAGCTCAAACATCGTGATCCAATTTCATGCCTTCGGCAGATGCGGCGATCTGCCCGATGTTCGGCGCGCTGCTACTCCGGCAGAATATCGGCCATTCTATCTCGCCAGGGAGCGCTGATGTGACGGCCGCGCTCGATACAACCCGCGCCCGCCCGACCACACGGACCAACGACAACGCCATCGCGAATTGGCTGTTCGTGGTCGCGGGCCTGGTGTTTGCGATGGTCGTGCTCGGCGGCGTGACGCGCCTCACGGAATCCGGCCTTTCGATCGTCGATTGGGAGCCCTTTGTCGGCACGATACCGCCGCTGTCGGAGGCGGATTGGCACGCGTTGTTCGATCGCTACAAGCAGTACCCCGAGTACCAGAAAGTCAATTTCGGCATGACGCTCGAGGGGTTCAAGGAGATCTTCTGGCTCGAATACTTCCATCGCCTGCTCGGCCGGGCGATCGGCGTCGTGTTCCTCGTGCCCTTCCTCTATTTCCTCGTGCGCGGGCGCATTCGCAAGTCGCTGGCACCCAAGCTCGCGTTCATCTTCGTGCTGGGCGGGCTCCAGGGCGTGCTCGGCTGGTACATGGTCAAGAGCGGGCTCGTCGACCGCCCGGATGTCAGCCCCTACAAGCTGGCCGCCCATCTCGGCCTTGCCGCGATCATTTATCTCGCGATGATCTGGGTGGCGCTTGGCCTGCGCGCGCGCCGGCCGTTGGCCGCGCCAATGGCCCGCCATCAACACCGCGTCGTTTTCGGCGCGCTCGCATTGCTCGTGATCGCGTTCATCACCTTGCTCGCCGGTGCGTTCGTTGCCGGCACCGACGCGGGCTTCGCCTATAACACGTTCCCCGACATGGAAGGCCAGCTCGTGCCGGCGGACTTGTTCATCTACCAGCCCGCCTGGCGCAATTTCTTCGAGAGCGTGCCATTGGTTCAGCTCAACCACCGCCTGCTCGGCTATCTGACGGTGCTGGGGGCGCTGCTCCTGTTCATCGCGTCCGGCGCGTGGCGCCGCCAGAGCCGGCTGTCGCTCGAAGCGCGGCGCGTGCTGCTGCTCGTTGCGGGCGTTGCCCTCGCCCAGTTCGCGCTCGGTCTCTCGACGCTGCTGCTCGTGGTTCCCATTCCGCTGGCGGCGGGCCATCAGGCGGGTGCGATGCTCTTGCTGACGGTGCTGCTCTGGGCGGTACATGCGCTCCGCCTCGTGCCTCATGGCTATGCAGGCGAGGGCGCGACGCGCGCTGCGTAGAACCGAACCAATTCAAGAACGCGCCTCGTTCTTGAGGCCGAAGAGCGGGCGCAGCGGAATGGCGATCGCCGTGCCCGCCAGCGCCGCGGCGATCCAGACCCAACCATGGGGGCTGCCTGAGGCGACACCGCTGAAGAACGCGCCGATATTGCAGCCGTAGGACAGGCGCGCGCCATAGCCGAGCAGGAGCCCGCCAATCAGGGCGGCGAGCGCCGGCCTGAACCCGATCGCTGCGGTAGGGCGGAATTTTCCAGCGAGGCCGGCAGCCAGGCAGGCGCCGAGCACAAGGCCGAGGTCCATGACGCTGGTGACATCGTGCGCCAGTCCTTGGTCCAAGGCGGCTCGCGGTCCCGGCCGCTGCCAATAGGCGTGCGCCGTCGGGTCGAAGCCGAGTGCCTGCGCCACCTTGGCACCCCAGAGTGCGAACGCACCGGTGATGCCCCAGGGCCGCCCGGCTGCGATCAGGGTCGCGACGTTGAGCAGCGCGAGCGCGACGGCGCCCCACAGGAAGGGCCAGGGCCCGCGGAGCAAGCGCACTCGCAACCCGGATGCATTTGTCGACCCGGCCTCCAGCAGCGGCTCGAGCCTCAGGTGCTGCCGCTGCTCAAACCATCGGCAGCCCACATACAGCAGCGCGAGCCATACCCCCTGCGTCGTGAGCCCGCCGATCCAACCGAGCGACTCATAGGCCGAGACGGCCGGTGCTGATGGAAGGGCCTGCCACCAGGGCGCATGCCAGGTTCCGACGTAGGAGCTCGCAATGAAGGCGATGAGTACGATCACCATGCGGGTCGAGCCGCCGCCGACGGTGTAGAGCGTGCCGGAGGCACATCCGCCGGCGAGTTGCATCCCGATCCCGAACATGAACGCGCCGACGACGAGCGACACGCCAACCGGGGCGACTGCCCCACTCAGCGACCCGTCAAAGGCGAGCAGGGGTGCAAAGCCGAGGCTGGCCAGCGCCAGCATGACGATCTGCGCTCGGAGGCCTGCGCTCCGCCGGGTCAGGAAGAAGCGCCGATAGGCTGCGGTGAAGCCGAAGGCCGCGTGATAGAGCGAGAGCCCGAGCAGCCCGCCGATGGCAAGCAGCAGCACCTGATTTCCGCCGGCCTCAAGGCCGATCAGGCCAGCAAAGACGGCGGAAACGACGAGCACACCGGCCACGACCACGGGCTGCCAGGCCGATGGATCAGGCCCTGCCGTGTCGAGCGCGATACGCGGTGTTGGGCTGGCGTTCGCCATCCGGGCAGCCTCGAAGCGTTCAGGTCCGCCAAAGGCTCCTAACTAGATGTGAGCTTTCAACAGGTTGTCCTCGGCGAGGCCGGCTCGGCTGATTGGTGTTTGGTTGTTGAGACTACTATGAGGTCGATGCCAGTTGTAGCGATGGAGCCAGCGAGGCAGGGCTTCGGTGCGTCGGTCGGAGTGTGTGTAGGCGATGGCATAGGCCCATTCTCGGAGCGCGGTTTGAATGAAGCGCTCGGCCTTGCCGTTGGTCTTTGGCGTGTAGGGCTTGGTTCGGATGTGCCTGAGGCCGAGGCGCTTGCAGGTTTTGGCGAAGGCGCGCGAGCGGTAGCATGAGCCATTGTCGGTCATGACGCGCTCGACCTTGATGGCGAGGCTTGCATAGTAGGCGATCGCGGCCTTGAGGAAGGCGGTGGCGCTGTGCTTTTTCTCGTCCTTCATGACGCGGCTGAAGGCGATGCGCGAGGCGTCATCGATGCAGACATGGACGAACTCCCAGCCGAGGCCCTGGGCGCGGGCGCGCCGGTTGCTTTGGCCTCGGCGATCGCCGGTGATGCGGTGGCCGATGCCGTCGATTCTGCCGAGCTTTTTGATATCGAGGTGGATCAGCTCGCCTGGATGCTCGCGTTGATAGCGCTGCACCGGCGGGGCCGGGTCCAGCATGGTCAGCTTGTTGAGGCCGAGGCGCCTTAGCACGCGGCTGACGGTGGCCGGCGAAACGCCGACCTCGGCGGCGATCTGCTTCCCGGTGACGCGCTGGCGCCTCAGAGCGGCGATGCGCTCGACGATGGGCGTGGGTGTCGGCCGGTAGAGCCGATGCGGCCGGGAGGTGCGTTCAGTCAAGCCAGCCAGGCCGCCAAGGCGATAGCGCTCGAGCCATTTGCGCACCGTGCGCGGGCAGACGCCTATGGCCTGGCTGATGGCCTTCGGCGTCTGCCCGCTCTGGTGGAGGCGCACGATCCACTCTCGACCGTGCGGCGTCAGACGGGCATTCTTGTGGACGTTCATCCGGTCCCTCCTCCGAGATCACTGAGGCTTCGACACCTTCAGCTTCTCCCGGCAGGGGCCGGATGGACAACCTGTTGAAAGCTCACAACTAGAGCATGATGGGATTTGCCCCGTTCGCCCCCTCACCCTGCCCCTCTCCCCCTAAGAGGGGGAGAGGGAAACGCAGGCTTGGCGAGCCTAAGCGAGCCTAGCCGAAGTAGGGTGAGGGGGTGACTCGGTCTAGAGACATCTCGCTCTAAGCCGAACGCCGCCACTCGGCCACTGACGTTCCCTTGAGCCGCCTCTCACCAACGAAGCACGGCAATCGCCGCGTCGGGTTGCGCCTGGGCGTCAACGCAGGCCTGGCGCAAGGCCGCGGCTTCGGGCAGGCCATGTCGATCGATGCCGAGGGCATCGGCCAGAATGCCGCCGGTCACCAGCAGCGAGCCGAGCCCCGCTGCGTTGGCGCCTCGAATATCGGTCTCGAGGCCATCGCCGATGGCGAGCACGTCCTTGGCCGAGCCGAGGCCCAAACGCTCCATCGTGGGCGGATAGGCCGGGGCGTAGGGCTTGCCGAAATAGCGCACGGGCCCGCCGAGCTCGCGATAGCGCGCGGCGAGCGCGCCGGCGCACAACTCCCTGACGCCGAGGCGCACGACGACGAGGTCGGGGTTGACACACATCATGGGCAACCCTCGAGCGGCGGCACCGGCCAGCACGGCCTCGTGATGCGCGACGGTCGGGGGATCATCGTCGAGCCCGATGGCCAGCACGAAATCCGCCACCGCGACGTCGCCAACCCGCCGATAGGGCAGGCCATCGAGCAGATCGTCATCGTGCTCGGCACCGATCAGATAAAACGCGGACCCGAGCGCGGCGAGTTCAGGCGCTTGGCGCGCGGCAAGCGCGTTGCGTGCCACTTCGCCCGACGAGATCACGCCGCGATGCAGGGCCCGCGCGATGCCCTTGCGCTCGAGCAAGGCTTCGACATGCTGGGCGCGGCGCGGCGCGTTCGAAAGAAACACCACCGGTTGATTTCGCTTGGCCAGCTCTTCGAGACAAGCAATCGCATCTGGATAAGCGGGTCCACCCTGGTGCACGACGCCCCAGATGTCGAGCACGAACCCTCGATAGCGGGGCGCAATCTCGGAGAGGCCGGCGATGATCGGAATGGACATGGAGCGTGAGCGCCTCAGAGGTGGCGCGTCGTTCTCGCACGGCCGGGGAACGGATTGAAGCTGGAATTCAGAGCCCGGCGCCGATCAGCGCGTGCGGCTCTCCTTGGGCGAGCCGAACAAATAGCCCTGGCCAAACGAGAAGCGATGGTCGAGCAGCTCGACCAGATCGCGCTCGGTTTCGATTTTCTCGATGATGATCGAGATGCCGGCGGCACTCGCCTCGCTAGCGAGCTTGTCGATGCGCGCAGGCCCGTCCGGCGAGGCTTGCAGTTCCATGATCAGGTTGGTGTCGAACTTGACATAGCGGAAATGGCGCTGGGCGAGTGCGCGGAAATTGAGGCCCTGTCGGCTGACCCGATCGAGCGAAAAGCGATAGCCGAGGCGCGCCAGGCGCTCCAGCCCGTTCTCGACCGCGGCGTAATGCTGCTCGACGTCCGTCTGGGTGAATTCGAATACAAGGTCGCCATCGAGCTCCGCATTCTCGGCCAAGAACTCGATGAAC
>VGET01000041.1 GCA_016869195.1 Alphaproteobacteria bacterium
AACCTCTGCTTCCGACGCGGCACGCGCAACGCCATGGCTCTCCATGTCGGCGGCGAAGGCGCGGGTTTTGGTGAACAGACCGAGCTTCTCGACCCGCTTCGCCACCACATGGTCGACCCCGACAATCGGCCCGATCGAGACCTTGGGGCCTCCCACGGTGCGTAGCCGCTCCACCAGGTCGGCGGCCGGCTGAAACGCGGCATCCGCCTCGACCGCCGGCGCCTCGACGCCGAGTGATGTGGCGTGACCGCGCACGGTGAAGACATTGGCGAGCCGCGTGCGGAGCGATGCGGCCGCCATGGGATCGACGGTCTCGCCCGCAACCGCGAACACTTCGTTTGCGACGATGACGGCACCGGGACCGAGCCTCGGATCGAGCCCCCCGGCCAGTCCGACGCTGAGCAGGCAGTCGGCGCCGTCTTTGATCAGCGCGCGCGCCAGCTCATAGGCGACCGCTGCATTGGCGCCCGAGCAGCGCACATCGACTCCAGGCGCGCGCAAGCACGCGGCCTCGCGCTCGACGCCCGTGACGATGCCGATGCGAGCTCTGCCGCCTTCGATCATGCCGCCTAAGTCCGTCTAGCCAAACTCAACCGTCATACCCGCGAAAGCGGGTATCCATCGGGCCGCGCGTACCTAGAGCGAAGAGATGGATTCCGGCTCGTAAGGCTCGCACCCGAGAACTTATGGTTCCCGGGCTCGCCTAACGGCTGGAATGACTGAGTGGTCTTCGTTGTTCCCATGTGCTGCGAAGCGGCGCAGGGTGTGCCGCCATCCTCACATCCCGTAGCGTGGCAGGCGCTGATTGCTGTTGCTGAGCTCGCGATAGCGCGCGAGCGCCCAGAGCGGGAAATAGGCCGCGTAACCGTGATAGCGAAGGTAGAACACCCGAGGAAAGCCGACCGCAGTGTAGTCGTCCTCGCGCCAGCGCACGCCATCACGCTTCGCCGTCAGCAGATATTCGATGCCGCGCTCGACGGGGTCACTCTCGACCTCGCCCGCTGCCATCAGTGCGAGCACAGCCCAGGCGGTTTGCGAGGCGGTCGAGCGCCGCGTGAAGGACGCGTCGATCCGCTCGGCATAGTAGCTATCGCCGGTCTCGCCCCAGCCGCCATCCTCCTTCTGCAAGGCGTTCAGCCAGCGGACCGCCTTGCGCATCGCGGGCGAATGCGGGTCCTCACCCGCCGCGTTGAGGGCGCACAGCACGGACCATGTGCCATAGATGTAATTCGTGCCCCAGCGTCCGAACCAGGCGCCGCTCGCCTCCTGCTCTTCGAGCAGATACTCGACGCCGCGCTTCACCACCGGATGATCCCGGCCATAGCCGATCTGGCACAGGAAGCTGACACAGCGCGCGCTCACGTCCGCGGTCGGCGGGTCGAGCAGCGCGCCATGATCGGCGAAGGGAATGTGGTTCAGATAATAGTGCTCGTTGTCGGCATCGAACGCACCCCAGCCGCCGTTCTTGCTCTGCATGCCGACGATCCACTCTGCCGCGCGGTCGATGGCCTCGGCATGGGCAACCGAGTCGGCCCGATGGAGGGCCATGGCGACCACGGCGGTATCATCGACGTCGGGATAGGCGTCATTGCGATATTGGAAGGCCCAGCCGCCGGGGCGAATGTCCGGCCGGGTCGCTACCCAGTCCCCCTTGACGTCCAGGATCTGGCGCGCCTGCAACCAATCGGCCATGCGCTTCATGGGCGGAGCATCGGGCGCCTCGCCCGCCTCCATCATGGCGAGCGCCGCGAGGCCGGTGTCCCAGATCGGCGAAACACAGGGCTGGCAGAACTGCACATCGCCCTCGGGCTTGGTTAGCAGCAGATCGATCGAGCGACGCACGGTCTGTCGCACGGGGTCGTCCGGGGGGTAGCCGAGCGTGTCGAGCGCCATCAGGAGATTGGCCATCGGCGGAAAGATCGCACCGAGGCCATCCTCGCCGTTCAAGCGTTCCATCGACCACGACACCGCCTTTTCGACAGCGCGGCGGCTGAGCGCTCCAGGCCTGATCCGCTCATAGAGCTTGAGCAGCCGGTCGACCAGATAGAACAACCGCCCCAGGGTCGTGTGCATGACGAAATAGTGCCGCTCCTCTTCGGGCGGCGTCACGAACAGTTCGTGAATATCGACCTTGCGGGCGTTGCGCGCACGCGGCTTCAGCGCCATCAGAATCAGCAGGGGCACGATCGTGGTGCGCGACCAATACGACACCTTGTCGAGATGGAACGGAAACCAGCGCGGCAGGAACATGATCTCGATCGGCATCGACGGTACGGCGCGCCATGGCACCTGGCCGAAGAGTGCAAGCGCGATCCGCGTGAAGACGTTGCAACGGGCGGCGCCACCCCTTGCCAGCACGGCCGCGCGCGCCTTCCTCATGTGCGGTGCATCCGGCGCATCGCCGACCATCTTGAGCGCGTAATACGCCTTGACCGTGCAGCTCACGTCGGTCTGTCCGCCCTCGAACAGCGGCCAACCCCCTTCTGAATTCTGGATGCCCCGAATGTAGTTCGCGAGGCGCGCCTCGACGTCCGGCTTCGGTTCGCTCAGGAAGTGATTGAGCAGGATGTATTCGGCCGGAATGGTGGCATCGGCCTCGAGCTCGAAGACCCAGTGCCCGTCGTCGCGCTGGCAGCTGAGAAGGTCGGCCCGCGCCGCATCGACCATGGCTGAGACGCGCTGGAGCAACGACCCGGTAATCCTCGGCTCGGCATCTCGGTCCGGGAGTTCCTGCTCAACCGCCGCCATTTCGCGCTTTTGTCTGCCGGAGCGCCGTCGTCGAGCGCGTCAGGCTCACCGTCAGGCGCGCCGAACCGCGGCCGAGTTCGAGCCGAGGGCGATCAGGGCCGTGTCGACGATGTGGCGTGCATTGAGGCCGGCATCGTCGTACATGCCCTGCGGCGTGCCATGCGCGACGAAGCGGTCCGGCAACACCATCGGTCGCACCTTGAGGCCGAGATCCAGCAGACCGCTGGTGGCCAGATAGTGGAGCACGAACGAGCTGAAGCCACCGACCGCACCCTCTTCGATCGTGATCAGCACTTCATGATCGCGCGCAAGGCGGCGGATGAGATCGTGATCGAGCGGCTTGGCGAAACGCGCGTCGGCGACCGTGGTCGAAAGCCCGCGCTGGCCGAGCTCATCGGCGGCGCTCAGGCACTCGGCGAGACGCGCACCGAGATTGAGGATCGCGATGGTTGTGCCCTCTCGAATCACGCGGCCCTTGCCGATCTCGAGCACCTTGCCGCGCTCAGGGAGTTCAACGCCGATGCCCTCGCCGCGCGGGTAGCGGAATGCGCTTGGTCGATCGTCGATCGCAGCCGCGGTCGCGACCATATGCATCAGCTCGGCCTCGTCGGCCGCCGCCATGATCACGAACTCAGGCAGGGCGCCAAGATAGCCGAGGTCGAATGAGCCGGCGTGCGTGGCGCCGTCAGCGCCGACAAGTCCGGCGCGATCGATCGCGAAGCGCACCGGCAATTTCTGGATCGCGACGTCGTGGACCACCTGGTCGTAACCACGCTGCAGGAAGGTCGAGTAGATCGCCGCGAACGGCTTGAAGCCTTCGGTCGCAAGCCCGGCCGCGAAAGTGACCGCGTGCTGCTCGGCGATGCCGACATCGAAGGAGCGATCCGGGAACGCCTCGGCGAACTTGTCGATGCCGGTACCGGAGGGCATGGCGGCCGTGATGGCAACGATCTTGTCGTCCGCCTTGGCCTCGGCAATCAGCGCCTTGGCAAAGACGTTGGTGTAGCTCGGCGGTCCGGCCTTCGACTTCACCTGGACGCCGGTCATCACGTCGAACTTGTTCAGCGCGTGGCCCTTCTCGGCGCTGTTCTCGGCCGGGGCGTAACCCTTGCCCTTCTGCGTGATCACGTGGATCAGCACCGGGCCCGGCGTGTCGTCATCCCGCACGTTCTTGAAGACGGGGATCAGGTGATCGAGGTTATGACCGTCGATCGGACCGATATAGAAGAAGCCCAGCTCCTCGAACAGCGTGCCGCCGGTCGCCATGCCGCGGGCATATTCCTCGGCCCGCTTGGCGGCCTCACCCATTGACTTCGGCAGCTTGCGGGCGAACTGCTTGCCCATCTCGCGGAGCGAACGAAACGAGTGGCTGGAGAGCAGCCGCGAGAGATAGGCGTTGAGCGCGCCCACCGCCGGCGCGATCGACATCTTGTTGTCATTCAGGATGACGATCAGGCGCGCATCGGTGGAGCCGGCGTTGTTCATGGCCTCATAAGCCATGCCGGCCGACATGGCGCCGTCGCCGATCACGCAGACGACGTTGCGCCGCTCGCCCCTGAGCCGATGGGCGGTTGCCATGCCAAGGCCGGCTGAGATCGAGGTTGAGGAATGGGCCGCACCGAACGGATCAAATTCACTTTCCGAGCGCTTGGTAAAGCCATAGAGCCCACCCGGTTGACGCAGTGTCCGAATCCGGTCGCGCCGGCCGGTGATGATCTTGTGCGGATAGGCCTGATGGCCGACGTCCCAGATCAATCGGTCTTTCGGGGTGTCGAAGATGTGGTGCAGAGCGACCGTCAGCTCGACCACGCCGAGGCCGGCGCCAAGATGGCCGCCGGTGATCGAGACGGCGTCGATGGTCTCCTGGCGCAGTTCGTCAGCGAGCTGGCGCAGCTCCTTGGTCGAGAAGCCGCGCATATCGGCGGGTGTTCGAACTCGATCGAGCGTCGGCGTATCAGACATCGGCGGTCACCCCCTGTGCCTCGGCAGTCGCTTCGTTGGCGCCGGTGCGCGGTCGACTTGCCGGCAGAATGGCAAAACTACTACAAAGACCGTTCCACTAGAAGCATCTTAAGGATTGGCCGGTAACCGGGCATGACGGCTAAAGCCTTGAATCACCCACAGAACTGGGTGATTTCCCGGGCTTGTGAACGGATGTGTACGTCCCTAGGCTGCCTTTGCCACATAACCATGAGCACGGAACCACGCCAGCGCGTCGGCCAGCGCCTCAAGCGCCGGCCGGCTCCGGTACCCGAGTTCCCGTTCCGCCCTGGCCGAGCTGAAATACATCGGCCGCCGCGCCATGCGCACACTGTCGGCCGTCACCCGTGGCTCCGCACCCGAGAGGCGGCCCCAGAGCTCCGCCGCATGGGCGACCGGCATGATCAGGCCGTGGGGCAGCCTCAAGGTCGGTGCCGGACGCCCGCTGAGGCCTGACAGCAATTCCAGAATGCCCCTGAGGGTCAGGTTGTCGCCGCCAAGAATGTAACGCTGCCCGACCTGCCCCCGCTCGAAGGCCAGCAGGTGGCCTGCGGCGCAGTCATCGACGTGCACGATGTTAAGGCCAGTATCGACATAGGCCGGCATCCGCCCAGCGACGAAATCAACCACGATGCGACCCGTCGGGGTCGGCTTGATGTCGCGTGGGCCGATCGGCGCGCTCGGGTTAACGATGACGACGGGCAGACCCTCGGCCGCCAGCGCCTGCACCGCCTCCTCGGCCAAAAACTTTGAGCGCTTGTAATGGCCGATCATGTCGCCGACGGTCGAGGGCGTCGCCTCGTCGGCCGGGCTGTCATCCGCCCTGTGGCCGAGCGTGGCCACGCTGCTGGTGTAGACGATGCGCGTGATACCCGCCTCGCCGGCGGCGCGCATCAAAACACGGCTGCCTTCGACATTCGCGCGGTAGATGGTCTCGGGCTTCGGCACCCAGAGCCGGTAATCGGCCGCGACATGGAACAACGCCTCGCAGCCTTTGCACGCGCGCTCCAGCGAGGCGGAGTCGGTAAGATCGCCCTCGACGCACGCGACCTTGAGGTCCGCCACATTATCCCGCCGCGTGCCGGGCCGGGCCAGCACGCGCACGTCATGGCCGGCGGCGAGCAATCGCCTCGCCACCGCCGAGCCGAGAAAGCCCGTGGCACCCGTGACCAGGGTCGTCATGTCAGACCGCCCGCGCGAAAATCACACGGCGATGATGCCACAACAGCCAAAGAAGGAAGAGCGGCGCCGCGACGGCCGCGGCAATCAAGAGAAACTGGAGCCAGCCGATCCAGGTGATCGGCGCGACGAGGTAGAGCGCGTCCTCCATGTCGAAGCCACCGGGCCGCGGCAGCCCAGCCTGCTTCCCGCCGATGCGGCTTTCAAGCGTCTGGCACACCATGAACAGCGCCGAGATCGAACCGCCCGCGATCAGCCCAAGCACGAGCATGATCGTGCCGTGACCGGCATTCATCAGGCCGACGCCGATCGCGACGAACAGCAGCACCTGCACGGTGATGTCGGCGAACAGGTCGTAGACATGGCCGATACGGCTGGTCTTGCCGCTCAGGCGGGCGAGCTCGCCATCGGCATGGTCCATCAGGGTCGAGAGCAGGAACAGCACGCTCCCGATCATGAACCAGTGAACGCCGCCGGTGGCATAGGCCGCGCAGGCGCCCAAGCCGAGAGCGAGGCGTACCGTGGTGAGATGGTTGGGTGTGACCCGGGTACGCACCAGCGGGCGAATGATCGCCCGGGCCAGGCGCTGATCCGGCGGGTCGCGCCGACGTGACGCGCCGCTCGAGACCGCCGCTTCCGAGACGTCGCCTCTGGCGTGGATGTCCGCCATGATGACCTTGACCCCGTTTCACCCCACGACCGAAATGAGTATGACAATTCCAAGGCGGTCTGAGAAGTTCCGTCGAGTCGCATGACCTTCCTGTGTCGGATCAATTGTCTGTCATGAGAGCCATCATTCTCGCGGCCGGGCTGGGCCGCCGGCTCGGGCCACGCGGCGAGCCTCTGCCCAAGATCCTGCTCCGCTTCGGCGGCAAGAGCCTGCTGGAGCGCCACCTAAGGCTTCTCGCCGGGGTCGGCGTGCGCGAGGTCGTGCTCGGTGTCGGCTTCAAGGCGGCCGCCGTGGATGAAGAGATCGCGCGCATCGAACCCTCTGCGCTCGGCCTGCGGGTCGAGACCGTGTTCAACCCATCCTACGAGCGAGGCAGCGTGGTGACGCTCTGGTCGCTGCGTGAGGCTTTGACCCGGGGCGGCGAGGTCATCGTCATGGACGGCGACGTGCTCTACGACCGGCGCATGATCGAGCGCCTCGCGCAGACCCCGCACCGCAATTGCTTCCTGCTCGATCGCGACGTCGAGCCCGGCGAGGAGCCGATGAAGCTTGCGATGAGGAATGGCGAGCCGGTCGACTTCCGCAAGTCGCTCGAAAAGGCGCACGACTTCTATGGCGAGTCCGTCGGCATTTTCCGTTTCGACCAGGGGGTCGCTCGGCGGTTGATCGAGGCCGCGCGGCGTCTGATCGAAGGCGGCAAGGACGGCGAGTATTTCGAGGAGGCTTTGCGCGACGTGCTGATCGCCTCGCCTTCAGGCACGTTCGGGGTCGAGGATGTCACCGGCTTGCCCTGGATCGAGATCGATTTTCCCGGTGACGTCGAGCGCGCGGAGCGCGAGGTGTTGCTCTCCTTGCTGCCAGAGGATCGCTGAGCCGCTCAGAACAGCTGACGCAGCACGGCGCCACCAGCGGCGCAGGTTAGCAGGGTGAGCCAGACCGGCGCTTTGAAGCGCAGCACGCCGGCGAGCGCCGCCACCACGAGGACCACCGCCGCATAGTCGACGCTCTCCGCGATCGGCAGCTCAAGCCTGACCGGCCCGAAGACGTGCAGCACATGGCCGGCGAACAGAACATGGAGGGCGAACCAGAGCGACAAATTGGCGATCACGCCGACGACCGCCGCGGTGATGGCGCTGAGGCCGGCCGAGAGCATGCGGTTGCCACGAAGCCTTTCGACATAGGGTGCGCCGACCAGGATCCACAAAAAGCACGGGGCGAACGTGACCCAGGTGGCGAGCAGTGCGCCGAGCAGGCCACCGCTGATTCCTCCGGGCCCGATCTGATCGCGATGACCCGCAAGGAAACCGACGAAACTCAGCACCATGATGAGCGGGCCGGGCGTGGTCTCCGCCATGGCGAGGCCATCAACCATCTCGCCCGGCGCGAGCCAGCCATAGGTGGTCACGGCCTCCTGGGCTACGTAGGAAAGAACCGCATAGGCACCACCGAAGGTGACCACCGCCATCTTCGAGAAGAAGCCTGCAATCGGCGCGTAGACGCTCTCCCAGCCAAACACGCCGATCAGGATCGCGGGCAGACTCAGCCAAACCAAGGCACACACGATGAGCACGCGGAGCGCCCGCCCCCAGCCCGCCTCGCCGGGGCGTAGCGGCAACGCGTCGGGCTCATCGGCAACGCTCCCGCCGTGACCGCCGCCCCTGAAGAGGCTGGGCGCGACCCGCGCGCCGATCAGTCCGATGGCACCTGCGATCAGCACGACATAAGGGAAGGCGACTTGGAACACAATTAGGGCGAGGAATGCGGCAACCGCGATGGCAATCATGACGCGGTTCTTGAGCGCGCGCCTGCTGACGCGAATCAGGGCCTGCACCACGATCGCCAGCACCGCCGCCTTGAGGCCGAAGAACACCGTGTCGAGCCAACCTGTGTCGTGAAACACGGCGTAGATGACGCTGAGCCCAACAATGACCGCGAAGCCCGGTAGGATGAACAGCAGCCCGGCAGCGAGCGCCCCTTTGGTGCGATGCAAGAGCCAGCCGACATAGGTGGCGAGCTGCTGCGCCTCGGGCCCCGGCAGCAGCATGCAGAAGTTCAACGCGTGCAGGAATTGCGGCTCGCTGACCCAGCGCTTTTCGTCGACCAGAATGCGATGCATCAGCGCGATCTGCCCAGCGGGGCCACCAAAGCTGAGGAGGCCGATTTTCAGCCAGGTTCTGAATGCCTCGGCGAAGCTTGGACTCTCCCGGACTGAGCCATTGTTCACCACAGGCGCAGCCGATGCGCTGCTCATGCCGATCCACCTGGGGTCCAAGTGTGGCGTTCCTGCCGCGCCGAGCGTGCCCAGGCGTAAAGCGCGTCATAGACAATGAGGCCGACATCGAGCATGGCAAGATCGTCGGCGAACTGAACGGACAGACCGAGCGAGATCGCAAGCAAGCCGTGAGCCTGCGGACTGTCTTCGGGTCTCCCGGTGTCGGCGGCGCGGACGATGTCAGCCACGTGAGCGAGCGCATGATCCCTCAGCCCGAAGTGCTCGATGAACGCGTCGAAGCTGCAGTTCGGCCCAACATGGGAAAACACGGCACCCTTGATATCGTAGGCCACTGCGTGTTCCCGCTTGGCGGCCTCGAACACGACGTCGGTCGGCACGTAGAAAAAGGTGGCGGCGGGATCCACAAAGCGGCGGACCAGCCAGGGACAGGCAATCCGATCGATCTTTGGGCGCTCACGCGTCACCCATCGCGTTGGGCGGCTCTTGCCGAATAGCTCAGTGAGTGCGTTTTCGATGTGAGGGTCGGCAGGCATCGCAGTGGCTCCCCTACCCGGTCGGCGACCGACCAGTTGGAGCCGTGCTTGGGTGGCCGAACCACCTCTTGCGGGGAGACGGCGTGATCCCCGACCAAGACACTTTAGCACGATAACGATTTCAGGCTCAATCGAAGGCCAGTGCGGCTGCAGACTGCTAGAAAGTTCGGACTAACGCCCTCAGCACGAGCAGCAGCTTTCTACCCGCACCGAAGCGCACGCGGGGCAGATCGAGACGGAAACCGCGCGCCTCGATGCGATCGAGATAGGCCTCGTAGATGCCGCGCATCAGAAGCGCCGAGCGCATGGCACGGCGCTCTTCGGCCGGCAGCGCCTGATCAGCCAGCGCAAAGCGTTTGCGCGCCATGGCGCCGATCTCCGCGCAGATGCGCTGGGCGCCGTCAGACTTGAGCAGGTCCATCGGCGTCAGATGATCCACCCGCTCGCGTTTTAGAAGCTCAATCGGCAGGTAGATGCGGCCACGCTCGGCATCCTCGCGCACATCGCGCAGGATGTTGGTGAGCTGAAAGGCCTGGCCGAGATGCTCCGCGAACTCCGGGATCCGCGGCGAGCGATAGCCGAAAATCTCAACCGAAAGCAGGCCGACACAGCTTGCCACGCAATGGCAATAGCGCTCGAGCTCCGCGAGCGTCGGGCGCAGCATTGCGGCACCGCGATCCATGTGAAAGCCATCGAGGATGCCGAGAAAGTGCTTCTGGGCGAGGCCGAAGCGCTCGACCGGCTGGGCCAACGCGATCGTCACCGGGTGGTGCGGCTCGCCCCGATAGAGCGCGGCGATCTCCTCGCGCCAGGCATTGAGCAGCGCCAGCGCCTCGGTTTGATCCGGTACTTCGTCGGCGACGTCATCGGTCTCGCGGCAGAAGGCGTAGAGCGCCAGCATCGCCTCGCGCTTCTCACGCGGCAACAGCAGCATCGGCAGCAGGAACGACGAGCCCGAGTGGCGCGCGACCTTGGAGACATAGTCCTTCGGGTCGCCATAGACCGGGATCGGCAATGCACGCGGCACGGCCTCGCTCAAGCGCCCGGCCGCGCCATCGACCACGCCTGCATCCGGGGTCGCGCTCACCAGTATCGCACCAAGGTTTTGAGGCCGAGCCAGAGCCAGACCGGCTTTGGCACCTTGACCCGAACGGCCACGGGATCCTGCTGGCGCAGCCGGGCCGACAGCGCCTTGGCCAGCGCGATGATCAACGCGGTCTCCAGCCTCAGCCCGCGACGCCGGATCGTTCGCGGCGTGCGATCCGCGCGGCGGATGAGCTCATCGACACCGTCGAGGCACCGGTCGATGACGCGCCGCACCGCCGGCGTCGCCCGGTCCTTCGTGAGATCAGCGACGCCGCCCCCCGCCTCGATCAGCCAGGGCTCGGGCAGATAGACCCGGTTCAAGTTCAGGTAGTCTTCCTTGCAGTCCTGCAGGTGATTGAGCACCTGTAGCGCCTCGCACAGTGCGTCCGAGCCCGCGATGTCCGCGTTGGACTCGCCATGGATGTCCATCATGATGCGCCCGACCGAGGCGGCGGAGCGCAGGCAATAGTCGATCAGGTCGTCCCAATCGCGGTAGCGCAGCTTTGTCGCGTCCTGGATGAAGGCGGAGAGCAGATCCCGCCCGTGCTGCGGTGTCTTCCTCGTGGCGATGAGGCTGCGGTGATAGGGCTTGGCCCAATCGGGCAACGCGCCCCCATCCACCCCAAGCGCCGCCTGGGCCGCCGTCAGCTGTGCGACCTTCTCCTCGGCCGACAGAGTCGCGGAGTCCGAGATGTCGTCGGCCTCGCGCGCAAACAGATAGAACGCGTGGACGTGGGGCCGGCAATCCTTCGGGATCAGAAACGAGCCGACCGGAAAATTCTCCGTATTGGCGCGGATCAGCGCCTCGACATCCGCGGCCGCGACCGCACGGGCCGCCTGGCTTGTGGCATCGATGTTGGATTGCGCGACCGCCATCGGCGGCGACTCCGGCCTGGTCCGAGACGTCACATCAGGCTGCCGGCGAGCCGGCGCGTCTCATCATCCACCTGCTCGACGTCATCCAGCGTTCCGATCGCGCGCTGCGCCATTTGCTCGAGGCACTGCTCGACCACGCGCGTGATGTCGAGGAAGCCGATCTTGCGCGCGAGAAAGCCACGCACCGCGATCTCGTTCGCGGCGTTGAGGATAATGGGCGCGGCCCCGCCGGCCTCGAGGGCCTCGCGCGCGAGCCGAAGCGCGGGGAAGCGAACCGGATCCGGCGCCTCGAAGGTAAGCGTCGCGAGCTTCGCCAGATCGAGCCGAGGCGATGGCGCGGCGATGCGATCAGGCCAGGCGAGGGTGTAGGCGATCGGCGTCCGCATATCGGGCGAGCCGAGCTGCGCCAGCACCGAGCCATCGACATAGGCGACCATCGAGTGGATGACGGACTGCGGGTGAACCACGACCTCGATCTGGTCGTGCCGCACCGGGAACAAGTGAAACGCCTCGATCATCTCGAGGCCCTTGTTCATCATCGTGGCCGAATCAACCGAGATCTTGGCGCCCATCTCCCAGTTCGGGTGGGCCACCGCCTGCTCGGGTGTCGCACCCGCCATGGTCTGCAGATCGGCGGTGCGGAACGGGCCGCCCGATGCGGTGAGGATCACCCGCTCGACCCGCTCGGGCCGTTCGAAGTCGAACACCTGGAAGATCGCGTTGTGCTCCGAATCGACGGGCAGCAGGGTCGCGCGATGTTTTTTCACCTCATCGACCATCAGCTCGCCCGCGCACACCAGACATTCCTTATTGGCGAGGGCAACGATGGTGCCTCGGCGCACCGCAGCCAAGGTCGGCGCGAGGCCCGCGGCGCCGACAATGCCCGCCATCACCCAATCGGCCGGCAAAGACGCGGCCTCGACCAGACCCTCCTGGCCGGCCGCGACCCGCACGCCACTGCCCGAGAGCGCGTCCTTCAGCTCGCGATAGCGATGCGGATCGGCGGTCACCGCCAACCGCGCCCGGTGGCGCCGCGCCTGCTCTGCCAGGCGCTCCACATTGCCTGACGCCGTCAGCGCCTCGACCTCGTATGTACCGGGATTGCGATCGAGCAGGTCGATCGTGTTACAGCCGATGGAGCCGGTCGAGCCCAGGATGGTCACGCGGCGTGGCGCGGCCCCGACGGCCCCGATCGCCTCAACCGCGCGCTCGGCTGGTCTCGCCATCCCTGCTCCATTCAAAGGCTTGTTGGTCGCGCCGCGTGGCGCGTGTCCCCTCGCGCCAATAGTATTTCCGGCCCATCGATCGGGACGCAACAGGAAAAGCCGAGCCCGATCAGGCCGCGAGCGTCGCGATCTGGCCGAGCAGGGCCTCGACACCCGCGATGCGGGCGGTCGTAACGCTCCAATCGCGCGGCACAACCAGCTTGTTGTCGGGCCGCAACCTGAGGCCGTGCTCCGGCTTCGAGACAAAGGCGATCAGCTTGTCGGGCGCGGCGAACCGGTCGTTGCGGAACGAGAAGAGCGCGCCCTTGGGTCCGGCCTCGACTCGCGAGATGCCGGCGCGGCGGCACAACCGCTTGATCGCCACGATCTTGAGCAAATGCAGCACCTCGTCGGGCGGCGGCCCGAATCGGTCGGTCAGCTCGTCCAGGAAGCCGTCAATCTCCTTGCTGTCTTCCAGGCGCGAGAGCCGCCGGTAGAGGTTGAGCCGCACATCGAGATCGGCCACGTAGCTGTCTGGGATGAGCACCGGCGCGCCGATCGAGATGAACGGCGACCACTCGGCCTCGGGGGCGGGTGCGCCCGCGCCCGCGCGCGCCACCCTCACGGCCTCCTCGAGCATTTGTTGGTAAAGCTCGATTCCGACCTCACGGATGTGACCGGATTGCTCCGTGCCGAGCAGATTGCCGGCGCCGCGAATATCGAGGTCATGGCTCGCCAGCGCGAAGCCGGCGCCGAGCGTATCCAGCCGATGGATCACCTCGAGGCGCTTCAGGGCGGCCTCGCCGAGGCGTCGCTCCGCCGGCACGGTGAAATAGGCGTAGGCGCGGAGCTTGGCCCGCCCGATACGACCTCGAAGCTGATAGAGTTGGGCCAGGCCGAACATGTCGGCCCGGTGAACGACCATCGTGTTGGCGCGCGGCAGGTCGAGACCGGATTCGATGATCGCGGTCGAGACCAAGACATCGTACTCGCCGTCATAGAACGCGGACATCACCTGTTCGAGCGCGCTGGGCGCCATCTGTCCGTGGGCGATCACGACCCGAACCTCCGGCACGAGCGAGCGCAGGCGGGCCGCCACGTCGTCGAGATCGGCAATGCGTGGGCAAACGTAGAAGCTCTGGCCACCGCGGAAATGCTCGCGCATCAGGCCCTCGCGCACGACCACGGGATCGTAGGGGAGGATGAAGGTCCGCACGGCGAGCCGATCGACCGGCGGCGTCGAGATCACGCTCATGTCGCGCACGCCCGTGAGCGCCAATTGCAGCGTGCGCGGAATGGGCGTCGCGGTGAGCGTGAGCACATGGAGCCCCGCCTTCAGCTCCTTCAGGCGCTCCTTGTGCGTGACGCCGAAATGCTGCTCCTCGTCAACCACCACGAACGCCAGCGTCGCGAACTGGATGCCCTTGCCGAGCAGCGCATGGGTGCCGACCACGATGTTGACCGAGCCATCCGCCAAGCCACGACGCACGTCGGCGGCCTTCTTGGCCGGCACGAGTCGCGAGAGCTGCTCGATCCGGATCGGCAGGCCCTCGAAGCGTTTCCTGAAGGTGGCGAAGTGCTGCCGGCAGAGCAGTGTCGTCGGCGCGAGAACCGCGACCTGCTTGCCACCGGCCGCCACCACCTGCGCCGCGCGAAGCGCGATCTCGGTCTTGCCGAAGCCGACATCACCGCAGATCAGCCGATCCATCGGCCGGCCCGAAGCCAGATCGCTCAGCGTTTCCTCGATCGCGCGAGCCTGATCGTCGGTCTCAGTATAGGGGAAGCGGGCGGCAAAGGCATCGTACTCGCCCTCGGTCGGCGCGAACTCCTCGGCCGGGCGGACCTGACGCTCGGCGGCTATTTTGATCAGCGAGCCCGCCATCTCGAGCAGGAGCTTCTTCAGCCGCGCCTTGCGCGCCTGCCATTGCGCGCCGCCGAGCTTGTCGAGCTCGACCGGCTGATCGGCCGAGCCGTAGCGCGAGAGCAGCTCGATATTCTCGACCGGCAGATAGAGCCGGTCGTCATCGGCGTAGTGCAGGCGCAGGCAATCGTGCGGTTGACCATCGACCGTCAAGGTCTCGAGCCCGACATAACGGCCGATGCCGTGATCGACGTGAACGACGAGGTCGCCTTCTTTGAGCTCGGTGGTGTCGGCCAGGAAGCTCTCGGCCCGCACCTTCTTGCGGCGCGCCGGCTGACTCAGGCGCTCGCCGAGAATGTCGGGCTCGGCGATGAGCGAGAGATCACCGGCAACGAATCCGTGCTCGAGCGGCAGGAGCACGAGCGCGACCTCGGCGATCGGGCGCTTGACCGCCTCAACCCAGCTCTCGACCGGCGCAAGGCGATCGACGCCGTGCTCCGCCAATAGCCGACGCAGACGTTCGCGGCTGCCGGCACTGACGCAACTCAGCACCACCCGTCGGCCCGCGGCGCGCTCGGCATCGATGTGACCCCGCACCACGTCGAACAGGGCGGACTGGCCCCCGCCCCGCTCGGCGCTGAAGTCGCGCGCCGGACGCCCACCGGCTTCGACGACGGCCCCTTGGTCCTCGCCGCCCGCGCGGAAGCCCTCGAACAGCCCGACCGGCCGCCCCGCGAGGGCCCTGTTCCAGGTCTCGAGGTCGAGAAACAGGCGCTCGGGCGGGACAGGCTTGTAGTCCGCCTCCATAGAGGTGGCGGGCGCGCTCACCCGTGCCTCATAGAAGTCCTGGATCGCGGTGAGGCGCTCGTCGCGCGCCTGCTCGACCTGCCGATCGAGCGCGACCGGCGCGCCAGGCAGATAGTCGAACAGGGTGTCGAGCCGCTCGTGAAACAGCGGCAGCCAGTGCTCCATGCCGGGATAGTGGCGCCCGGCGCTGATCGCCTCGAACAGTTGATCTTCGGTCGTCACGGCGCCGAAGAGCGCGCGATAGCTGGCACGAAACCGGTTGATGGCGTCCGGCGTCAGCAGCACTTCGCTGACCGGCGAGAGGCTAAGCGCCGCGCTCGGCTCCAGGCTGCGCTGGTTCACCGGATCGAAGTCACGGATCGTCTCGATCGTGTCACCGAACAGGTCGAGACGCGCCGGGCTCGTAGCGCCCGCCGGGAAGATATCGACGATGCCGCCGCGAAAGGCGTATTCGCCCGCCTCCATCACCGTTCCGGTGGCGCCATAGCCATTGGCCTCGAGGAAGGTGACCAACGCGTCACGCTTCAGCGTGTCACCCGGCTTCAGATTGAGCGATGCGCCGGCCAGGAGCGCGCGCGGCGGCAGGCGCTGCAGCACCGCGTTGATGGTGGTGAGCACGATGAGCGGTGCGGTCGCGCCATCGCGGTGCGCGAGCCTGGCGAGGGTCGCGACGCGCTGGCTCACAAGGTCAGGCCGCGGCGACACCCGGTCATAGGGCAAACAGTCCCAGGCTGGCACGGTGGCAAGATCGAGGGTCGGCGCAAAGAAGCGCAGCACATCCGCCATGCGTGCGAGGCGGGCATCGTCGCGCGCGACATAAAGGATCGGCGTGGGTGCGGCAAAGATCGCGAGCTCGGCCAGCAGCCGGCCGTCAAGTCCATCCGGCGCCCCGGAAATGAGGACGCGGCCGGGACGCCCAAGCGCGGGCGCGAGCAGCGGCAGCATGGCCATGGTCACAATTTGTGCCGGTTGCGAACGTAGTCGATCAGCGCCGCCATGAGGGGCGTCGTATAGATCGGCGGCACGGCGGCGCGCTCGGTGATCCAATCCAAGATGTCTCGGTCATTGGCATCGAGCAGGCGCTCGAGCTCCGCAACGCGCGCCTCGGGCAAGGCATCGCCATGGGTCGTGACGAACCCACCCAACAGAATGTCGGTTTCGCGCGTGCCCGTGTGCGAACAGCGGAACCGAAGCCGACGCCGCCGCGTTGCGAGATCGTGAGCTGAGTCTGTCATGGCGATCCGTGTGATTGGCGCGATCATAAGGAGGCAGGGCGTCCGGCGCCAGCATTGGCGAGGCCGAGCTTCGTCTGTAGGGTCGCGCCATGCGGCCAACGGTCCTCAATCCGCTTTTCGCCTCGATTGACGTGCTGCAGGGCGTCGGCCCCAAGGTCGCGCGCCTGTTCGAGCGGGTCGCAGGCGGACGGGTCGTCGACCTGATCTGGCATTTGCCAACCGGCGTGATCGACCGGCGCTTCCAGCCAGCGCTGCGCGATGCGCCGGCGGGCGCGGTTGCCACCGTGATGGTCGAGATCATGGAGCACCGGCCGTCCGGTCGACCGGGGCGGCCCTACAAGGTGATCGGCAGCGACGGCACCGGATTCATCGACCTCGTGTTCTTCCATGTGCGCGGCGACTACCTCGAAAAGGCGCTGCCAGTGGGCGAGAAACGCGTGGTGAGCGGCACGATCGAGCGCTATGGCGAGCGGCTCCAGATGGTCCATCCGGATCACATCGCGGCGCCCGAGCAGGCTGTAACCCTGCCCGCGATCGAGCCCGTCTATGGGCTGACCGAGGGGCTCTCGCTGAAGCTCATGGCGAAGGCCATGCGCTCAGCCCTGAAGCGCCTGCCCGATCTGCCGGAGTGGCATGACCGCGCGCTGATGGAGCAACGCGCCTGGCCGGCCTGGCGCCCGGCGGTTCTTTCGATCCATCAGCCGGACGCTGCCGCCGCGCCCGACCCGACAACGCCGGCCCGGACCCGCCTCGCCTATGATGAGCTCCTGGCCAACCAGCTCAGCCTCGCATTGGTGCGGGCGCGCCAGCGGCGGGCGCGTGGCCGATCGATTGTCGGCGACGGACGCCTGCGCGCACAGGTCACAGGCACCCTGCCCTACACGCTAACCGGGTCACAGAGCCAGGCGATCCGCGAGATCGAGAGCGACCTTGCGGCACCGCGGCGCATGCTCCGGCTGCTCCAGGGCGATGTCGGCAGCGGCAAGACGGTCGTCGCCTTGTTTGCCATGCTGATGGCTGTGGAAGCCGGCGCGCAGGCCGCGATCATGGCGCCGACCGAGATTCTCGCGCGGCAGCATTTGAAGACGCTCTCCGGACTGCTGAAGGGCACTGGCGTGCGGGTCGTGCCTGTGCTTGGTCGCGACCGAGGCCGAGTGCGCGAGCAGGCGCTGAAGCTCCTGTCCGAAGGCGAGGCCGACATCGCGGTCGGGACCCACGCATTGATCGAAGGCGAGGTCGCGTTCAAGGACCTCGCGCTCGTGGTCATCGATGAGCAACACCGCTTTGGCGTTCACCAGCGCCTGATGCTGGCGAGCAAGGGTCAGGCGGTTGACGTTTTGGTCATGACCGCGACGCCGATCCCGCGCACCCTCACCCTCACCGCCTATGGCGACATGGACGTGTCACGCCTGATCGAGCGACCGCCCGGCCGCCAGCCGATCGATACACGCATCGTGCCACTTGACCGTCTGGACGAGGTGGTCGAGCGGATTCGTGCCGCGATCGAGCGTGGTGCACGGATCTATTGGGTGTGTCCGCTGGTCGAGGAATCGGAAATGGTCGACCTCGCTGCGGCGGCCGAGCGTCATGTCACGCTGCGCACCTGGTTTGGCGATCGGGTCGGCCTGGTGCACGGACGCCTCAAGGCCGCAGAGAAGGATCGGGCGATGGCCGCGTTCGCCGGCGGCGAGCTTGACATTCTGGTGGCGACCACAGTCATCGAGGTCGGCATCGACGTGCCCGAAGCGAGCATCATGATCGTCGAGCACGCGGAACGATTCGGCCTCTCGCAGCTTCACCAATTGCGTGGACGCGTCGGGCGCGGAGAGCAGCAGGGCCATTGCCTGCTGCTCTATGCGACCCCGCTGGGTGGGACCGCACGCGCGCGCCTCA
>VGET01000042.1 GCA_016869195.1 Alphaproteobacteria bacterium
AAGGTGCACCTCGTCGGCTCGAACTACATCTGGCCGAAGGAGTCCAACAAGAACGTCAAGGTCTGGCTCGAGCGGGCCGGTGGCGAAGTGGTTGGCGAAGACTACGTGCCCCTCGGCGGCTCGGAGTTCGCGCCAATCTTCAACAAGATCCGCCAAACCAACCCGAACTGGATCATGTCGACGGTGGTGGGCGATTCCGACGTCGCGCTCCACAAGCAGTTCCTGCAGGAAGGCTTCAAGTCCGACAAGCTGCCGATCGCCTCGCTGACCACCGGCGAGATCGAGACCAAGGCGATGGGCAATGAGGCGGGCGCCGGCCACTTCCTCTCCGCGCCCTATTTCCAGACGCTCAAGAATCCGACGAACGAGAAGTTCGTGCAGGAGTACTTCGCGAGCGAGTGGGGCAAGAACGGCGTGACCCACTACAACATGGAAGAGACCTATACGGGCATTCTCTTCTGGGTGAAGGCGCTCGAGCGCGCGCTCGACAACACGGGTGGCGATTGGGAAGCCATCACGCCACGCATGCTCCGTGACGTCTCGGGCAACTACAAGGATCAGGGCCCGGCCATGCTGTCGGACGAGGAATCGCCCGAGGGCAAGTGCTGGATCGATCCCGAGAACTTCAACTATCACTGCGTTCCGAAGATCGGCCAGTGCCAGGCTGACGGCCAGTTCAACATCGTGTTCTCGGCCGAAAAGCACGTGCCGCCGGATCCGTACGCGATCTACCCGGAGCGCGGCGTGTGCAAGGCCGACGGCCTGCACAAGCCGGATGGCAAGGTCGAAACCGGCGTTCTCTAAGTCCGGATGAGACGGCTCGGCCGGGGTGGCGTCACGCGCGCCGCTCCGGCCGGGCGCGACCAACTCTCGCGGCGCGAGCGGCGCGTCATTCGGAAGAGAGTTGCGGGGGTTTGGTGATTTGCTTTAGAACCCCCGCCTAATAGAAACTTGTTCGCCGCTCGGGCCCGATCGTCGGGCCTGCTCGGGGGCGTGACTCGGAGGTCGGTCGAACCAGACCATGAGCGTTCATGATTTCTGGACCCCGTTTTCGGCGGGCCCCTTCGTCAACTCGCTCCTGATCGGCCTCACGCTCGGCGCCATCTGGCTGCTCGCAGCGCTCGGCCTGACCATCATTTACGGCACCATGGGCGTCATCAACATGGCCCATGGCGAGTTCATCATGGTGGGGGCCTATTTCACCTTCATGATGCAGAGCATGGCGGGCATTCCCTGGCTGCTCTGTTTGCCGCTCGCCTTCATCGGGGTCGCGATCCTCGGCTGGATCGTGGAGCGATTGCTCATACGATATCTGTATCACCGACCATTGGACACGCTGCTCGCCACCTGGGGTGTTTCGCTCATCCTGGTGCAGGGCGTGCGCCTGATCTTCGGTGGCGAGCCGCAATATGTGGAGGTTCAGCCGGCGGCGCTGCGCGAGAGCGCGAGCATCGCCTTCGTTCACATTCCATGGCTGCGCATCTTCATCCTTGGTGCGACGCTGGCGCTGGCCGCCGGCACCTGGGCGATCCTCTACAAGACCGTCTATGGCGTGCGCGTGCGCGCCGTGATGCAGAACAAGGAGATGGCGGCGTCCTTCGGCATCAACGCGCAGAACGTCTACGGCATGACCTTTGCGTACGGCGCCGGCCTCGCCGGCGTCGCCGGCGCGATGTTCGGCGGCCTCAAGACCGTGTTTCCCGACATGGGCCTCGGCTATATCGTCGAGGCCTTCCTCGTGGTCGTCACCGGTGGCGGCCACCTGTTCGGCAGCATCTACTCGAGCGCGATCCTGGGCGAGTTGAACTCGGTGTTCTCCTACTTCACCAACACCACGTTCGCCCGTTTCGTGCTGTTCGTGCTGATCGTCGTGTTCTTGCGCTTCTTCCCGCAGGGCTTGTTCCCTGAGGCGAAGGCCAGGCGCTAGGCGAGGGCACGACGATGAATCGCACGGGCGGCAACCTCTATCACAACTCGACGGCGCAATGGCTCGCCTACATCGCGCTGTTCGGCCTGCTGGCGATCATTCCCGTGGTCGGAGCGGAGCCGTTTCAGCTCCGCACGTTCGCGGGTTACGCCGTCTTCGCCATGCTGGCGGTCTCGGTCAGCATGGTGTGGGGCTTCGGCGGCATTTTGAGCCTCGGTCAGGGCATTCCCTATGGTCTGGCGGCCTATTGCATGGGCGCCACCATGCAGATGCAGTTCCAGACGCCGGACGAACCGATCCCAAGCTTCATGCTGACCAACGAGCTGGAGGAGCTTCCGGGCGTCTGGAAGCCGTTCTGGCACACGCATATCGGGTTGATCCTGGCGCTCGGCGTGCCGACCCTGATCATGACGGTGTTTGGCATCCTGATGTTCCAGGCGCGCCTCGCCGGCGCGTTCGTCGCCATCATGACGCTCGCCATGCTGAACGCCTTCTACAGCATGGCGCAGGACCTGCAGCCCTTCACCGCGGGCTTCAACGGCATCTCGCCGCCCAACGCCTTCAAGGCCTTCGGCGTCGAGGTCGACCCCTATAGCCCAATGATGTATTGGCTCGCCCTGGGCGTGCTCGCGGTGGTTACGTTCGCGTCGAAATACATGCTGCAGAGCAAGTTCGGCACGATCGTGCAGGCGTCGCGCGACGATGCGGAACGTGTGCGCTTCCTGGGCTATAGCGTGGCCTATTATCAGGTCGTGGTCTTCGTGTTCGGCGGCCTGATCGCCTCGCTCGCCGGCATCGTCTGGGTGATGATCCAGCAATATGTTTCACCCACCGCGCTCGAGACGCCGTTCAGCATCTACATGGTGGTCTGGGCCGCCGTCGGCGGTCGGCACTCGCTGTTCGGCGCGATCGTGGCGGCGATCGTGCTCAACTATCTCCAAACCGAGCTCGCCGACATCAGCGAGACCTGGCAGAAGGCGTGGCTCCTGATCCTCGGCGGCATCTTCGTCGCGGTCGTGCTGCTGCTGCCCCGCGGGCTCGCCGGCGCCTTCGAGTACCTGATCGGCTGGATCCCGTTCGGCGGCCGCTCGGCCAAGCCGGCGGCGCGCCCTGAGGCCGGGTAGGGGCGCCGCCATGGGCATCATCCTCGAGCTGAAGGATCTGACCAAGGCATACGATACCTATGCCGTGGTCGATCATCTAAACCTGCAGGTCAATGAAGGCGAGCTGCGCTGCCTGATCGGCCCGAACGGCGCGGGCAAGACCACGACGATGGACCTGATCACCGGGCGTCAGAAGACGACCGGTGGGCAGGTCATCTTCGACGGGCGCAACATCACGGGTCTCAAGGAGCACATGATCGTGCGCCGAGGCATCGGCCGCAAATTCCAGGTGCCGGCGGTGTTCAAGGACCTCACCGTGCGCGAGAATCTCGAGGTCGCGTTCAATCGCAATCCCGACCCGTTCGCCAACATGCTCATGATGTTCCGGCGCACCGACAAGGCGCGCTTCGATGAAATCGTCGACCTGATCGGCCTCGGTGAACGCCTCGGCGAGCGCGCCGGCTATCTCTCACATGGCGAGACTCAGTGGCTCGAGATCGGCATGGTCCTGACCCAGAACCCGAGGCTCCTCCTGATGGACGAGCCGACGGCCGGCATGACCGAACAGGAAACCCACAAGACCTCGCAGATCTTCAACCGGCTGCGCGGCTCTCACACGCTCGTCGTGGTCGAGCACGATATGACCTTCGTGCGCGAGATCGCCGATGTCATCTCGGTGCTGCACATGGGCAAGCTGCTCGCCCAGGGCACGATGGCCGAGGTCGAGAACGACCCGAAAGTGCGCGAAGTCTATCTTGGCGCGGAGGGCATCTCCGATGCTACTTGAGCTCCGCGACGTCAATTCGTTCTACGGCAACACGCCGATCCTGCGGAATATCTCGTTCGACCTCGACGAAGGGCAGTGCCTGGCCGTGCTCGGGCGCAACGGTGTCGGCAAGACGACATTGATGCGTACCATCATGGGCCTGACCACGCGCATGACCGGCTCGCTCTCGATTGCCGGCAAGGACGCGAGCCGGATGCCGACCTATCTGCGCTCGCAGGCGGGCTTCGGCTATATCCCGCAGGGGCGCGGCATTCTCGGCAAGTTCACGGTGCGCGAGAACATTCAGCTCGGCACCTTCGCGCGACACGATCGCAAGACCTCGATCCCGCCGATGTGCCTTGAGCTGTTTCCCTACCTCGCGGAGAACCTGGCCAAACGCGCCGGCCTGCTTTCGGGCGGCCAGCAGCAGCAGCTCGCCATCGCCCGCGCGCTCGCGACCGACCCGAAGGTTCTGTTGCTCGACGAGCCGACCGAGGGCATTCAGCCCAACATCGTGCAGGAGATCGAGCGCACCCTGCATCGCCTCAACAAGGAGGTCGGGCTTACGCTGATCCTGACCGAGCAGCACATCAAGGTGGCGCGCGAGCTTGCCGACAAGTTCATCATCATGGATACCGGGCGCGTGGTCGCCCAGGGTCCGATTGCTGAGTTGTCTAACGATCTGATCGAGCAGCATCTGACGCTCTAGGCCGCGCTCGACGGCCATGAGGAACTCGGTTGACGCCTCCGCGTGCGGTGCCAAGCGCACCCGGCGGCGATGATAGCAAAGGGAGATCACGCATGATTCGAATCCCGCCGAAAGGGAGCCCCGAGCGGGCTCGCATGATCAAGGAGCACAAGGCCTGCATCGACTCCATGAAGGGCGTCGCGGGCTGCACGATCCTGCGTTGCAAGACGCCGGGCGACACCACCGAGGTGTCGGGCGGCATCCACGAGGACTTCGTGCTCAACCGCGTGCTGCTGCGCATGCGCGGTCAGCCGGCCCGGAACAAGCTGGTGGTCATCTGCACCAAGGTCGAGAAGGAATGGCGCATCGGCCGTCTCTCCGGCATTCGCGGCGTGCCGCCGGTGTTCGTGACCGACAAGGTCTATGACAATGAGCAGGACCCGCAGCACGACATCTTCCTCATGAGGCTCGATGAGCTGTCGGCAACCGACGGCATGCCCGAGCACTTCCACGAGGGTTGGAAGCGGCGCGACGACAACTGGGTCGCGACCTGAGTCTGGCGCTGTTCTAGGGGCCTGGCGCGCCGTTTATTGGTGCGCCGGCCGGCCACAACAAGGGCGCGGGCGGGGGCGATGCCGGCGCCGAGGCATGAGGGAGACGAGACATGTCCTGGATGAGACTGACGGGCTACGCCGACAAGTTCGGCGTGCATCCCGGCGACAAGATCCGCTTCTACGTCAATTGCGATGGACCGAAGAACTACGACCTGCAGATCATGCGGATGGTGAACGGCGACACCAACCCGCGCGGGCCCGGCCTCGTGGAGAAGCCGGTCAAGGCGGCGTGCAACGGAAATTACTCCGGCCGCCGCCAGGTGATCTACTCGGGCTCCTATGGCTGCCACAAGGACGAGCCGGAGCTGCGCGTCGAGAGCTTCACGCTGCAGTGCTGGATCTGGCCGACCACGCCGAAGACCCATCCGAAATATTGGAAGCATGGCGCCCAAGGCCTGATGGCCAAGTGGTCCAAGAACAAGGGCTATGGCCTCTTCATAAATGAAGAGGGTTGCCTCGAGCTTCGGATCAACGAGCACAAGATCTCGACCGGCGCACCGATCCGCGATCACGCCTGGCACTTCGTCGCCGCCAGCTTCAATGCTGAGACCGGCGAGGCGGTGCTCTATCACGAGCCGCAGATCATGTACGCGCTTGACCCCGTGATCCCGCCGGTCAAGAAGAAGCTCGCCGGCGTCAAGGTCAAACACGACGACATCCCGTTTACCGTCGCCTGCCATGTGGATCGCAAGGATTCCTCGCCCGAGGCGCGCGCCTCGGTGCCGGCCGGCGTCGTCATGGGCGGACCCTATAACGGCAAGATCGATAGCCCGAGGCTCTGCAACCGCGCGCTCTCGCGGCTCGAGATCGAGACCATGAAGCAGGGCGCGCAGCGCGGCATGTCCGAGCGGCGCCATTCGGGCCCGACCGATTCGCTCGCGACCGCCATCGTCGGCGCGTGGGATTTCTCGGCCGGCATCAACACCGCGCTCGGCCACGACAAGGGTCCCTATCGCTACGATCTGACGATCGTGAACTGCCCGACGCGCGCCATGACCGGCCACAACTTCACCGGCCACAACTTCGACTGGAAGCATGCGCCGCACGAATATGGCGCGATCCACTTCCATGATGACGACGTGGATGACGCGCGCTGGGAGTGCAGCGTCGAGTGGGACGTGCCCGCCGACCTGAAGAGCGATTGCTATGCGGCGAAGCTCACCACCAAGGACGGCGACGAGGATTACATCCCGTTCTTCGTCGTCGCACGCGTCGGCCAGGAGCAGTCGAAGATCGCGGTGATCATTCCAACGATCTCCTACATGGCCTATGCGAACGAGCATCTGGCCAACAACGCGGGCGGCGCCGAGCTCCTCGTCTATCGCGTGCCGATCATGCAGCACCAGAACATGTTCCTGGCCGAGCACCGGGAATATGGCGGCTCGATCTATGACACGCACACCGATGGTTCGGGCCTGTGCCTGTCCTCGCGCCTGCGCCCGATCCTCTCGGTCCGGCCGAAATATGATCACTTTTTGATGCAGGCGCCCTGGCAGTATCCGGCCGACCTGCACCTCATCTGCTGGCTCAACCAGATGGGCTACAAGTACGACGTGATCACGGACGAGGACGTGCACTATGACGGCCTCGCGCGGATCAAGAACTACAATGTGCTGATCACCGGCTCGCACCCGGAGCACAATTCCGGGCCCGAGCTTGACGCGCTGCACGACTATACGCAGCAGGGTGGGCGCCTGATGTATATGGGCGCCGACGGCTGGTACTGGATTCACTCCTACCACCCGGCCTATGAGCACCTCGGGCGCGGCGTCATCACCGAGATGCGGCGTTGCGAGTCGGGCATTCGCACCTGGCGTGCCGATCCCGGCGAGTACTACCACCAGGGCACCGGCGAGCTTGGCGGCATGTGGCGCTATCGCGGCCGCTATCTGCACACGGTCGCCGGCACCGGCATGTCGTCCGAAGGCTTCGACATCTCGAGCTATTACTCACGCACGCCCGAATCGAACGATCCGCGCGTGGCCTGGGCGTTCGAGGGCATCGGCTATGACGAGAAGCTCGGCAATTTCGGCTTCGTCGGCGGCGGCGCAGCCGGCACCGAGCTCGACATCGTCGACACCATGCTGGGCTCGCCGCCCCACACGCTCGTGGTCGCCACCTCGGCCGGTCGCCACACCGAGGCGTACCTGCTCGTGATGGAAGATTACGGCTTCAACCAGCAAGGTCTCGATGGCACGCAGCATCCGCGCGTTCGCTCGGACATCGCGTATCACGAGACACCGAATGGTGGTGGCTGCTTCGCCTTCTCCTCGATCGCGTTCTGCGGCTCGCTGCCCTGGAACGGTGGCAAGAACAACATCTCGAAGCTGGTGGGCAATGTGCTCAACCGCTTCATGCAGGATGGGCCCTTGCCGCCGGCGCCCAAGGCCGCGATCAAGCACCGCGGTCGCGCGGCCTACGATCCGCCGCTCAACAAGAAGCGGAAATAGGGCGGGCGGAAAGGGTTATCAGCACCAGGTCGAGGCGCGCTGGCCGGATCATCGGCCAGCCGCCACCGACCGGGAGCGCAGGGGATGTTTGTTCACCCCGAGCTTGGATATTTCGACGAGCGCGAAGACCTCACGGCCGCGAAGCTCTATGCGCCGTCGCGCCTCGCGATCGGCAAGGCGCGCGGCCTGCCGCCGATTGCCTTCCGCTCGAAGGTGTTTGCCGATCTCGAGGACGAGAAGATCTGGACCCGGTCCTGGGTCTTCGTCGGCGCGCTCGACCAGATTCCGGAATCGGGCGATTTGCTGCCCTACACCATCGGGCATCACGGGCTCCACGTGCAGCGGACGACGGGCGGCGATCTCGTCGGCCGCTTCAACAAGGCCCAGCATGGCGGCTGCCGCGCGGTGCCGGCGCAATGCCAGACCGGCATCAAGACCAAGTGTTCGTTCACGTCGTGCGGCTATAGCCGCGACCGCGACGTCATCCCGTCGAGCGAGCTCGGCGAGGACACGCCGGCGATGCGCCAATATCTGGGCGAACAGCCGGATCGGTTGCTCTCGGCGCGGGTCGAGAGCTTTGGCCCGTTCGTGCACGCCAGTCTGGATCGCGCGGCACCTTCGCTCGAGGCCGAGCTTGGGCCGGTGGCGGAGCATATGGCCCCCTATGCGAAAGCGAAGCTTCGCGGCGTCGCGGGCTTCTGGGCCGAGCATCAATGCAATTGGAAGCTCGCCGGCCGCGCCTTCATGGACCAGGCCGAGGTGCCACACATGGCGCCGGTTGCGGCCAAGCGCGGCGCAAAGCCCAAATCGGCTGCGGTGGCGCACGGCGCTCGCTTTGTCGCGCGTGAGATCGGGCTGAGCGGCGTGGAGGGCGACCTGCCCGTGCTCGCGACGCTCGATGAGAAAGCGCGCATGGGTGCGACGCTGATCTGGTCCTTTCCCAATCTCCTGATCGCGGCGCTGCCCGATCACGTGGTCACCATCGGCCTGCAGCCGACGTCGTTCTCGTCCACTATGCATCGCGTGCGGCTCTATGTCGGCTTCGGCGCCAAGGGTGTCACCGCCGAGCATCCGGGCATCATCAAGCGGCTCGACTTTTGGCGCGCATTGCTCGCGCGTATCGGGGAACGATCCAAGGCCGAGCAGCTCGAGACGATGCGATGGGGTACGCCTTCTCTGCCCGCGACGGCGGGGAAGAAGCGGCCGATCGAGACGAGCGATTACGGCTATCACTTCCAGCGTTTTCTGATCGATCGGTTGCTGGCCGAGCACGACTACTACTGGGCCGGGCCGCTTACCGACGCGCGCATCGGGCATGGTCCGTGATGACTTTTCAGGAACCACCCCCACCCCTCCCTCCCCCCTCAAGGGGGAGGGGGAGGAAGGATCGCCGAACGGCTTTGCATGCCCCCTCAAGGGGAAGCCGGCAAAGCGTAGGCGCAACGGTCCGGTGTTTCCCGGCTCGACTCAAGTGGCAACGGGTATGTCCCATCGCCCCCATCGGACGAACGGAAGTGCGTCGTAAGCCTCGCCACATCCCATCTCGTCCCTCCCCACTTGCGGGGGAGGGAAGGGTGGGGGGTACATCGGGCCTTGCTCGCCGGCAACCCTGAGCCAAGGTCGGCCATGGTCTTCAGCGTCCAGCAGATCAAGTACGAGATTCTCGCCTACATCAAGGAATTCGGCGGCGAGTTCCACGACTATTACGTCGGCATCGCGGCCGACCCCAAGGCCGAGCTGTTCAAGCGCCACAAGGTCGACGAGAAGAAGGACCCGTGGCTCTACAAACAGACGCTCACCTTCCAGGCCGCGCGCACCGTGCAGCGCTACTTCCTCGAGAAGCTCGGCACCGATGGCGAGCCCGTGACCAAGGGCGATGAGGACACCGACTGCGTCTACGTCTACAAGAAAAGCGAGCGCACCAAGCCATGACCAGGGCGAAGACGCCGGGCACGAAGCCCGCCAAGGCGCGTGCGGGTTCAGGCAGCTCGGTCGAGGCCGGCTTCGAGCTTTATCGAAAGGGCGACTTCAAGGGCGCGCTCGAGATCTGGCGTCCTTTGGCCGAGGCGGGGGATCCTTCCGCCCAAGCCTGGCTCGGCTCGGCCTATGCCAATGGCGAGGGCGTCGCGCTCGACGATGTCAGGGCGTTCCAATGGTATTTGCGCTCGGCCGAGGGCGGCAATGCGCAGGCGCAGGCGAATGTCGGCGCGTTCTATCTGATGGCCAAGGGCGTCGCGAAGAATGAGGCGGAAGGCGTGCGTTGGCTCGAGTCCGCGGCGGCGCAAGGCGATGATCACGCCGCCTTCAACCTCGCCGTGCTCTACACCAAAGGTCAGGGCGTCAAGGAAGACAAGGCCAAGGCGGCAGCGCTCTATCGTCAGGCCGCCGAGCGCGGGCACTACCCCTCGCAGGCGCGGCTCGGCCACGCGTTTGCGAACGGCGTCGGCGTCGAGAAAAACCGCATCGAGGCCTTCACCTGGCTCTCGCTCGCGGGCCAGCATGGTATCGGCACGGCGCTGCAGGAGCTCGAAGCGGTCGTCAAGCTGATGTCGATCGAGGAGAAGCAGGCGGCGTTGAAGGCGTTCGAGACTCTGCGCGCGCGCCTCGCCTCAGAAACCGGCCCGAGCCGCCTGCCGATCAGGCTGGGTGGTTGACGCAGCCAAGCGGGACCCGCGAGACGCTACTCGGAGCGGCGCGACAACTCTTTTGACCGTCATCCCCCGGCTTGGCCGGGGGATCCAGAGCCCAGGGCTTCTCCTTTGCCTTTTCTCTGGATGGCCCGGTCAAGCCGGGCCATGACGAACAGAACTATTGTCGCGACGTTACCGCAACGCACGTCATGGTCTCGATCACGCCGGTCTTGTCGCCGAGCTCGACCTTGATCGCGGCGCCATTGGCGGCCTGCCAGAACTCGGGCGGTGTCGGGCAGAACGGGCCGTGGTCCAAGTCGTCGGCCGGCGCGGGCTGGCCATAACGCCGATCGGTCGGCGAGGGCGAGAACACGATGCGGACCGTGCCGGCATCGTCTTGGGGTGCATCGATGCCGGTGACCACCCAGCCGACCGGCAGGTCGTGCGCGCGGTAGTACTCCTTGAGGCGCCTCTGCAGCGAGACCGGTTCGAGGTCCGCCTTCGCGGCGTCCGCCTCGGTCATCGCGGGGGCGTTGGCGTTGGGCGGCGTCTGCCCAGCCTGCCGGGCGAGCTCGTTCTGGGTCTCGGCCACCACGACCACCACAAATATGAGGAAGCAGAAGGCGATCATGGTCCAAAGCCCGCGCCGCCCCGGCCGCCTCGGTCCACGCGCCGGCGCCTCGGCAACGCCCTGCCGCCTTGCACGCCCGCCCTTGTCCATTAAGATGCCCCGCCGCGCATCCCCCGAGTATAAGGGATTGGCGAAACCGGAGGGCAATCGGCGATGGATGAGCTGTCGAGGGCGCTGCGCCAAGAGCTCGAGAAACGGGACGATATGATCCTTGCGCTCGAACTTCTGGTGGTCGATCAGGCCTCGCGCCTATTGGCGCTCGAATCGCTGGTGCTCGAGGCGCTGGCCGAAGACCAGCCTGACCTCAAGGCGGTCGAGGCCCGGGTCGCAGGGGCGGCCGAGCGCTTCCGCGCCAATTTCGAGGCGATCGAGGGCTTCGCCGAGCGCACCCAGCGCATCGCGCGCGAGATGATGGCGCCGGGCTCGCCGAAAAGCGGGAAGGCCTCGAAGGTCAAACGCGCTACGCCCGCCAAACCCAAGGCCAAAGCGCCGGCGAAGAAGAAAACCGCGCGCCGCTAAGCCTTCCCCCATCATCCCATCACCCGGCCATTCGGCCCAACGAGGGCAATCCCCGCCATGGCGACCCCGTTTCCGACCACCTTCTCCCCGTTCAAGCTCGGCGCCTTCACGCTCAAGAATCGCGTGGTCATGGCGCCCCTGACGCGCCAATCGGCCGAGCCCGACGGCACGCCGACCGATGAGATGGCGGCCTACTACGCGCGGCGTGCGCGCGGCGGCGTCTCCATGATCATTTCTGAGGGGACGTGGCAGAACGACGAGCTTGGCTGCGTCGCCTATTTGAGCCAGCCCGGCTGCCTGACCCCGAAGCACGTCAAGGCCTGGCGCAAGGTGACGGATGCGGTCCACCGCCAAAACGTGCCGATCATCCTCCAGCTCATGCACGGCGGGCGCGTCAGCGATCCGCGCTGCCTGCACGAGGGCGAGCAGGCGGTGTCATCCAGCGCGACGCAAAGCCTGGGCTGGGTGCTCTATACCGACAGCGATCAGGAGAAGCATGATCGCGGCATCACAAGCGCGTGGCCGAAGGTGACGTTCCCGCCCGCGCGCGCGCTCAGCGAGGCGGAGCTCAACGAGGTCGCGCGCGGCTTTGCCGAGGGCGCCAAGCGCGGCATCGAGGCCGGGTTCGACGGCGTCGAAATTCACGGCGCCAATGGCTACCTGCTCTATCAGTTCATCGATCCGAAGCTGAACCTGCGCACCGATCAATATGGCGGCTCGCCCGAGAACAATGTGCGCTTCCCGAAGCTCGTCTGTGCGCGCGTGAGGGACGCGATCGGGCCCAACAAGCTCATCACGCTCCGCCTCTCGCAGGATGGCGTGGATGATTTCACCGGCGCGTGGCGTGGCGGCGTCGAATACGCGCGAAGCGTCGGACGGGCGCTGAAGGATTCAGCGGTTGACGCGCTCCACTGGTCGAGCTTCGCCTGGTCGGACAACCGCGACCCCAAGGACAAGACGCCGATGCCGCAAGCGATTCGCGAGGCGAGCGGCAAGCCCGTGATCACTAATGGCGGCATCGCCGAGGGCGCGCATGCCGAGACCGCGCTGACCACCGGTGCGGCCGATCTGGTAGCGATCGGCCGACCGATCTTCGCCCACCCCGACTGGCCCTATATCGTGCGCTCGGGTGAGCCCTATGACTGGGTGCCGTTCGACCGCAAATACGTGATCAAGCCGTCCTACGACTACTCCTGCGGCTATCCGCTCGATCTCTTGCGCCCGAACTGGACGCCCGATCTCTCCAGCCGGCGCAAGAAGGGGTGGGTTTAGCAGGCGCGCGGGGCAAGTCGCGTCAACCCTCCTTTAGTTCTGCCGCCCGCAAGATGGCCCCCGCGCACCGCCGCGCGAGGTTGCCATGGCCGGGTTGAAAAACATCTCGTTCGACGCCTGGGTCGAGCACAGCTTCGGCCACGAGGTGCCGCTGCACGGCCCGGCCTGGCACTTCGACCTCGATTCCGTGCTTTGGCAGGGCGAGCCGGCGGAGACGGTGGCGCATATCACCCGCCTGTTCGAGGATCCCGAGCCCGCGCTCGCCTATTTCTCGGATGCACAGATTGCGCAAGGGCTCGACTACATCATTAACAACGCGGCGGGCGATCTTCTGGCCTCGATTCGCGAGCCGGCGCTGCCACTTGAAGCGCGGCTACGTTGCGCGCGCTCGATCAGCACCGTCTATGACCGCCTGTTCGCGCCCCGCTGCACGCCACACCTCTCGCACCTCAACAAGGGTGACATGGCGGTCGGGCCGCTGAATGGCGTCTGCTACATGTGGTGGGACACGGTGCCGGGGCTCGCGACGCCCGATGACCCAAACCACAAGGCGATGGACGATGCGATGCTCGATGTCATGCGCCACGCGTTGACGCTTGACTCAATCGCTTGTCAGGAAAGTGCGCTGCACGGCCTCGGCCACTGGGCCTTTCACCACAAGGCCGCCGTCGCGCCGATCGTTGATGCCTATCTGAAGGCGCGACCCGGCCTCTCACCCGAGCTTATCGCCTACGCCAAGGCCGCGAAATCGGGCTGCGTGCTTTAGGCCGCGCTCTTGCGCATCTCCTTGCGGCGTGCGGCGGTGGCGACCTCGTCCAACTCCAATTTGTCAGTGAGCACCACGCCATAGGCGTCCCGCGCATAGTCGCGCGTGCAGAAACCGTCGAGCACGTCGTCGCGCACGGTCGCGGCCGGACGATCCAGCGGGTCGCCATAGCCGCCGCCATTCGGCGAATAGATCGCGATGCAATCGCCGGTGTTGGTCTGCAGGTTCGAGAACTTGGCCGGCATCGAGGTGATTTTCTTCGGGTCGGATGCGTTGAAGGTCTCGACCTTGCCGCCCGCGCCGGCGTGCCCGCCCATGAAGCCCCAGGGCGCGTCGTCATGGCGGTCGCACTCATGGGTCATGAAACCCTTGCCGAGGAAGCGCTGCACCTTCACGACGCCGAGGCCGCCGCGGAACTTGCCGGCGCCTGACGACACGTCATCGCGCAGCTCATAGCGATCGCAGATCAAGGGCAAATGCATGGCGAGATCTTCGACCGGGTTGTTGCGCGTGTTGCGCATCAACTCATCGATCGAGTCCGGCCCGTCTGAATGGGGTCGCCCGCCATAGGCGCCCTCATTGACCTCAAGGAATACCCAATAGTCGCCGCTCGGGCGCACGCCGGAATAGGCGGCGAAAGAAAGTGTGGCCGAGCTGCCGGCCACGATGCGCTCGGGGATCACCGGCGAGAGCGCCTTGATGATGAGGTCGACGATGCGCTGGATCTGGCCGAAGCGCGCCTCGGCCGCGACCGGGAAGATCGGGTTGAAGATCGAGCCCTTGGGCGCGATCACGCTGATCGGGCGGAACGAGCCCTCGTTCTGCGGCACATATTCTTCGGTCGTTGCCGTGTCCAACAGGAGCGCGCGGAAGGCGAAATAGCACGCCACCTTGGTCGAGCCCTCGAACGGCACGTTGAACGCGGTCGGCACCTGGGGCGATGAGCCGGTGAGGTCCACCTCCGCGGTGTCGCCCTTGATCCTGACCGTCACCTTTACCGGCAAGGGCTTGCCGCGTGTGCGTCCGTCATCGTCGAGGAAGCCCTCGGCGACATATTCGCCATCGGGAATCTCCGAGATGCGCTTCCTCAGCATGGTCTCGGAATAATCCATCAGCTGGCGCGTCGCCTGCTCGACCGTTTCCTTGCCATATTCGCCGAGCAGCTCCTTGAAGCGGCGCACGCCGAGGCGCGCGGACGCCACCTGCGCCTCGAGGTCGCCCATCACGAGCGAGGGCACGCGCGTGTTGGTCTCGATGAACTGCCAGAGCGCCTTGTTGAGCTTGCCCTCCTCATAGAGCTTAATGCCCTTGAAGAGCATGCCCTCGGCATAGACGTCGGGCACGTCGATGATGAGGCCGGGGGTCGCCGCGCCGATGTCGACATGGTGCGCGGTGTTGCCCGAGAAGCCGACGAGCTCCCCCTCCCAGAACACCGGCGAGATCACCGCGATGTCGGGCGAATGGCTCGCGCCGAAATAGGGGTGGTTGTGCAGCACGACGTCGCCCTCCTTCCAGGGGTCGTGCAGGGTCTTCTCGATACCGCGCAAATAGGCCGGGATCGAGCCGATGTGCATTGGCGTCGAATCCGACTCGCAAAGCGTGTTGAAGCTCTTGTCGAACAGGCCGGCGCCCAGATCCTGCGATTCGCGAATGATCGAGGAGTAGGACATGCGGTAGAGCACATGCCCCATCTCCTTCGCGATGGTGTCGAGCGCGCCTCCGATGACCTGGAGCGTGATGGGGTCGACGGCGTTGCGGATCACGGCCATGGCGGCTCACCCTCTCTCGCGAACGTGGAGATTGCCGGATTGGTGGATGTTCGCCACCCAGCCCGGCGGAATCAGCGTGGTGGAATCGGTCTGGACGACGATGGCGGGGCCGTCGATCACGTGGCCCGCCTTGAGCTTTGCACGTGCATAGCGCGGCGTGTCGTGCGTCGTGCCGTCGTCGAACACGGTGCGGCGCGAATAGAGCATCGCCTCCTTCGGGTCCGATCCGGATGACGACGACAGCGCCGGCCACTTGACCGGCTCCTCCGGCACCCGCGCGACGACGCGCAGCGTGATCAGCTCGACATCCTGGTCCTCGAAGGCGTGGCCATAGACCTGGCGATGCTCCTTGTGGAAGTTGTCGAGCACGGCCTTCTTGGTCTCGGTGGTGATGCGCCCGTCCGGCATCTCGGCGCGCAGCTCGAAGCCCTGGCCGACATAGCGGCACTCGGCAATACGCACGAAGCGGTGCTGGCTCGCCGGCACGCCGTCGGCGGCGAGGGCCTTGCTCGCCTGAGCACTCAGCTCATCGAGGCGCGCGTTCACCTTGTCGAGCGCGGCCTGGTCGGCCTTGGTCAGCACGGTCAGCAGTGCCCCCGTGAACTCATATTGCATGTCGGTCGCAAGCAAGCCGATCGCGGCCTGAATGCCCGGCGTTGGCGGCACGATCACCTCTTTGGCCGATACGGTCTTGGCGAGCGCGGTGCCGTGCAGGGGCCCGGCGCCGCCGAACGGCATCAGCGCATAGCGCCTGGGGTCCACGCCCTTGGCCACCGAATTGGCGCGGATCGAGAGCGCCATGTTGGAATTGATCACGCGGATCACGCCGAGCGCGGCCTCGGTGACGCTGACGCCGAGCTTCGGGCAAAGCTGCGTCTCGATAGCCTTCCTGGCGAGTGCCGGGTCGATCTTGACGCCGCCGCCGAGGAAGTGCTCCGGGTCGAGCCGGCCGAGCACGACCTGTGCGTCGGTCACCGTGGGCTCGACGCCGCCCCGGCCATAGCAGGCCGGGCCAGGGTCGGCGCCCGCCGATTTCGGGCCGACGCGGAACGCGCCGCCCTCATCCATATAGGCGATCGAGCCGCCGCCGGCGCCAATCGTGTCGATATCGAGCATCGGCGCGAGCACAGGGTAGCCGTTCACCTGCGTATCGCGCGGATTCATCACGCGCAACCGTCCCTCGGGGATCACGCTGATGTCAGCCGACGTGCCGCCGATATCGACCGTGATCGCGTTGCTCTCGCCCGACATGCGCCCGCACCAGCGCCCGCCGATCACGCCGCCCGCGGGCCCCGACATCAAAATGGTGACGGCGTGCTCCGCCGCGTTCTCGAGCGTCGTCACGCCGCCATTCGACTGCATGACGCGAATCTGCGCGCCGATGCCCTTGGCCCGGAGCGCGCTTTCGAGTCGTTTCAGATAGCGGCCAACGCGCGGGCCGACAAAAGCGTTCATCGCGGTCGTGGAGAAGCGCTCATATTCGCGGATGACGTCGACCACCTCGTGCGACGCCTCGACATAGAGGCCCGGCAGCATCTCTTTCAAAATAGCCTTCGCGCGCTTCTCATGCGCGTTGTTCAGGAATGAGAACAGGAAACAAACGATCACCGCCTCGACGCCGCGCGACTTCAACAGCGTCGCGGCCTCGCGCACCTCGTTCTCGGCCAAGGGCGCCACGATCTCGCCCGAGGGCGGCAGAATGCGCTCGGTGATCGGAATGCGGTTGCGCCGCTTGACCAGCGGCTTCGACTGCCAGGGCACGTCGAACTGCATCGAGAAGTTGTGCGGGCGCTTGTGCCGCGCCATGTGCAGGATGTCGCGGAAGCCGCGCGTGGTGAGCATGCCCACCTCGGCGCCGCTATATTCGAGCACCGTGTTGGTGGCGATGGTCGTGCCATGCACGATGAGCTTGAGGTCGGCCGGTTTGATGCCGCCGAGCTCGCACAACTCGAGCACACCCCTGACCACGCCCTCGGATTGATCGTGGGGCGTGCTCGGCACCTTGTGCACGAACACCTTCCGGTTCGCGCCCTCGCCGATTTCGAGAATCAGGTCGGTGAACGTGCCACCGACATCAACACCGATCTTGGCCATCATATGATTCCGTTTGGTCCCGCGTTTCGGCCCAAACCTAGAACCAACCGCCCGGCTCAGGCAATCGGCGCGCTCACTTTTCCCGGCCGAGCCTGAAGATCACGTGGTCATAGGCGATCAGCGCCTCGTCCCGGCTGACGAAATGGAAATCGTAGAGGCCGGTGTCGCAGTTGAGCGTCACCGTGCGTGCCTCTTCGGGGGATAGACCAAGACTCTTGGCCTGGGCCTCGGCGTTCAACCCCGCGAGCCCACCTTGGAACAGGCCGTTCGGCGGGATCATGGCGCTCGAATATTGGGCATTCTTGCAGGCAATCGGCGTATCGCCGCCCACCACCGCCTGGCCCACGTCGATTACCTTGCCGACGAATGGCTTGATGGTCGGTTCGACATCGGCGCCGGTGATCTTCACGGTCGGGTTTGTCGGCAAAAGCTTCAAGGCGTTATCCAGATCGGCCGGAACCATCGCCGTCGGGTAGGTGACCTCATCCAACTCGCCCGGCATGTCGCCGACTGTCTTGATATAGAGCGCTTCCGCATCGCGCAGGCCCTGCTGGTTTTCGGCGAGCAGCGCTTGTGCTTGCTCGAGGCGGGCCTGGGCCTGCGCGATCTCGTCTGCGGAGCCTGCGCCGCTCTGCGTGCGCTCGGTCACGCGGCCGACATAGCCGCGATGAACCTCGACATTGGCCTCAGCGATCGACACCAATTTACGAAAGCGCAGGACCTCGATATGGGCTTCGGTCGCGTCCAGCGCCGTGTTCTCGGCTGATTCGCCAATCCGGAGCGAGGCGGACTTGGAACGCGCCTTCTGGCGATCGATCTCGCTCACGGCCTCGAAGCCGTCGAAGATACGCTGCTGAATTGTGATCGAGCTTTCCTTGCGAGTCTCCCAATGCGTGTCGAGACCACGCGAGCGGGTGCCCGGGCTGTTCGTGACCTCGGGGCCGATGGCCG
>VGET01000043.1 GCA_016869195.1 Alphaproteobacteria bacterium
AGGCGTCCAAGCTGATCGGCCAGGCGAAGGCCAAGGGCCACGACGCGAGCGCGCTGATGGCCGAGGTGGCACAGCTCAAGGAGCGCACGAGCGTCCTCGAGGCCGAGGAACGCACGGCGGGCGAAGCGCTCGATGCGTATCTCGCGACCTTCCCCAACATGCCGGCCGCGGACGTGCCGGAGGGACCGGACTCAGCCCACAATATCGAGGTGCGGCGGATCGGCGAGCCCCGCAAGTTCTCATTCAAGCCAAAACAGCATTTCGAGCTTGGTGAAGCGCTCGGGCTGATGGATTTCGAGCGCGCGGCCAAGCTCTCCGGCGCGCGCTTCGTGGTGCTCTCGGGTGCCATCGCCCGGCTCGAGCGCGCGCTCGCGTCCTTCATGCTCGATCTGCACACGCGCGCCAATGACTATACCGAGATCGCGCCGCCCTTCCTCGTGCGCAGCGAGACCGCCTTCGGCACCGGCAATCTGCCGAAATTCGCCGACGACCTGTTTCGCACGACGACGGATTATTGGCTGATCCCGACCGCCGAGATGCCGGTGACCAATCTGGTGGCCGACGAGATTCTGGACGAGGACGTGCTGCCGCTGCGCTACACAGCCTTCACGCCGTGCTTCCGGGCGGAGGCGGGCGCGGCGGGGCGCGATACGCGCGGCATGATCCGCCAGCACCAGTTCTCGAAGGTCGAGCTCGTCAGCATCGCGCATCCGGACCAGTCCAACGAAGAGCATGAGCGCATGACCGCCTGCGCCGAGGACGTGCTGAAGCGGCTTGAGCTGCCGTTCCGCACGGTCGTTCTCTGCACGGGCGACATGGGCTTCTCCGCGCGCAAGACCTATGACATCGAGGTCTGGCTGCCGGGCCAGGATGCTTATCGTGAGATCTCGAGCTGCTCCAATTGCGGTGATTTCCAGGCGCGGCGCATGAAGGCGCGCTTCCGCCGCAAGGGCGAGAAGGGCACCCAATTTGTTCACACCCTGAACGGCTCAGGCTTGGCGGTCGGGCGCACGCTGATCGCCGTGGTCGAGAACTACCAGAACGAGGACGGCTCGATCACCGTGCCGGGCGCGCTCAGGCCGTTCATGGACGGGCTCGAGCGCATCGCGCCGCGCGCGCGCGGCTGATGCGCGTTCTGGTCTCCAATGATGATGGAATCCTGGCGCCCGGCCTTCGCGTTCTTGAGAAGGCGGCGCGCTCCTTAAGCGATGACGTCTGGGTGGTGGCGCCCGAGACCGAGCAGAGCGCCGCCTCCCATTCGCTGACGCTGCATCGGCCGCTCAGCCTGCGCAAGGTGTCGACCCGACGCTACGCGGTCAACGGCACGCCCACAGACTGTGTCTATCTGGCGGTCAATCGCCTGCTCGCGATCCACCACCCCGACCTCGTGCTCTCCGGCGTCAATCGCGGCAGCAATGTCGGCGAGGACGTGACCTATTCGGGCACGATCGCGGCGGCGATGGAGGCGACGCTGCTCGGCGTCAAGGCGATCGCCTTCAGCCAGGTCTATGAGGACGGCCACAAGATCCGCTGGGCCACCGCGGCCGCCTGGCTGCCGCGGGTGATCAAGCGCCTGCTGAAATCCGACTGGCCCAGGCACGTCCTGATGAACGTGAACTTCCCTGACTGCACGGCCGACGCCGTGAAGGGCATTCGCGCCTCTTCGCAGTCGCTTGAGGAGGTCGGCGATCTGTTCGACGAGCGGGTCGACCCTCGCGGCCGGACCTATTACTGGGTCGGCATGGCACGGGCCGAGGCGCTGCCGGGCCGGCCGGGCACCGACCTTCGTGCCGTCAATGAGGGCTATGTCTCGGTCACGCCCCTGCATCTGGACCTGACCCATAGCGTGACCCTCAAGCGCCTCCAGGCGTCGCTCCGATGAGCCACGAGGCCCGCCGAATCCGGCTCATCATGGAGCTTCGGAGCCAGGGCATCACCGACACGCGCGTGCTCTCTGCCATCGAGCGGGTGCCGCGGGAGATTTTTGTTCCTGCTTCGTTCCAGGACCAGGCTTATGAAAACATCGCTTTGCCCATTGAGTCGGGGCAGACGATCAGCCAGCCGCTCGTGGTCGCTGCCATGACCGAGGCGCTGGAGCTGGGGCCCAACATGAAGGTGCTCGAGATTGGCACCGGCTCGGGCTACCAGGCGTCCGTGCTTTCGCATCTGTGCCGGCGGGTCTACACGATCGAGCGCCACCGCGCCCTAATGGAAGGCGCCGAGAAGCGCTTCGCCGAGCTCAAGCTGCGTAACATCGTGACCCGGGTGGGCGACGGCACGAAGGGCTGGTCGGAGGCTGCGCCGTTCGAGCGAATCATCGTGACCGCGGCGGGGCGAGCCGTGCCCCAGGCGCTGCTCGATCAGCTTTCGGTCGGCGGTATCATGATCATCCCGGTGGCCGTTGAAGGGCGCGACCAGGAGCTGGTCAAAATTAAGCGCACGGCCGACGGCTACACCCAGGACGCCTTCATGCCGGTGCGCTTCGTGCCGCTCATTCCGGACCGAGCGGACGAGGCGTCCCGCGGCTGACGACTGTGGCGAAAAGCTGACAGTCAAGCTACTCGTTGAATCTCAACGAGTCGCACCCTGTTGCACTCGCGACTCGGGTGTGAACAACTTTGCGAATCACAGCTCCGAGTCGCAACCATGCAGCGCCTGATTGTTGCTTCCTTGGCCGGCCTTGCTCTGGTCGCTCTGACCGGATGTTTGCCGCCCGCTCCCGAGGGGATTGGTGATTCCGCCGATCTACCGTCGGCGGACAGCGAAATCGGCATGAGCGACGTTCCACCTGACGAGACGATCGCCAGCGACGAGGGCGAGTGGCTCGATCCGGCGCCGGCCGGCGGAGCGATCGAGGTTGAGCCGATCGATCAGTCCAGGGTGCGTGTATCCCAGCCAGAGCCGGTGGCGAAGGCAAGCGCCACACCGTCCAGGGCCTCCGGTTATGTCGTGCCCAAGGGTAAGACGCTCTATGCCATCGCGCGGGAGCATGGCGTCTCGGTGAAGGCCCTGATCGCCGCCAACGGCCTTAGCGAACCCTACCATCTGGCCGCCGGGCAGACGATTTCGATTCCTTCAGGCGAGACTGCGCTGGCGAACGACGATCGGCCGGTCGATCTGCGAGCCGATCAGCCCAAGCAGGCCACGCCAGCGCTGAAGGTCGCGGCCGTTGAAGACACGGCGTCGCGTAAGGCGCCGAAGCCGGTGCGACGCCCGGCCATCAAGGTCGCCGGGCCCGTCGAGCCTGCGGTTGTGCGAGGAGGGAAGGAGCCGGCGAAAGCCGAGCCTGCGTCGGCGCGTATCGTCGCGGGCGGGCCGCCGCCACGGGCGGGCGAGGGGTTCCTCTGGCCGGTCAAGGGCCCGATCGTCGCGAAGTTCGGCAAGCTCGGCGGCGGCAAGCAGAGCGACGGCATCATCATCGCGGTGCCGGTTGGCACCCCGGTCAGGGCGGCCGAGAACGGCGTCGTCGTGTACGCGGGCGACGACCTCAAGGCCTATGGCCAGCTCCTGCTGGTGCGTCACGCCGATGGCTGGATGACCGCCTACGCCAACAACGACAAGCTCAAGGTGAATCAGGGCGAAGTCGTAAAGCGCGGCCAGGTGATCGCCGAAGCCGGGGCGACCGGCAATGTCAAAGGGCCGCAGACCTATTTCGAAATTCGGCATGACGGGCGGCCCGTCGATCCGATCCCGAGACTGGCCGAGAGCTGAACGTCAGCGGCGCGACGCGTTGACCGGCTTGAGCGTAACGCCGCGCCGGCCGGCGAGATCCTGCACGAACTGCCACGCGACCCGGCCGGAACGTCCGCCGCGCGTCATGCTCCATTCGATCGCCTCGGCCCGGAGCGCGTCCGCTTCAATCTTGATACCGAAGGCGGCGACATAGCCTTCGACCATCGAGAAGAAGGTCTCCTGATCGCAGGCGTGGAAGCCGAGCCACAGGCCGAAGCGGTCCGACAGCGAGACGGATTCCTCGACCGCTTCCCCGGGGTTGATCGCGGTCGAGCGCTCGTTCTCGATCATCTCGCGCGGCATCAGATGGCGGCGGTTCGAGGTGGCGTAGAATAGCACGTTCTCGGGGCGCCCCTCGATGCCTCCCTCGAGCACGGCCTTCAGCGACTTGTAGGTGGTGTCCTTGGCCTCGAACGACAAATCATCGCAGAAAACGACGCAGCGACGCTTAGTGTGCCGCAGGAGCGCCAGCAGGCGCGGCAAGGACGGGATGTCCTCGCGGTGAATCTCAATCAGCACCAGGCTCTTCGGGCGGCCCCGATTGACCTGCGCGTGAACCGCCTTGACCAGCGAGCTCTTGCCCATGCCGCGCGCGCCCCAAAGGAGCGCGTTGTTGGCCGGCAGGCCGCGGGCGAATCGCTCGGTGTTGTCGAGCAGCAAGTCACGCACACGCTCGACGCCTTTTAACAATGCCAAATCAACGCGGTTGACCTCGGGCACCGCCTCAAGCCGGTCGCCCTCGGTATGCCAGACATAGGCGTCGGCGCTGTCAAAATCGGGCGAGCCGGACGGCGGCGGCGCCAGTCGGTCGAGCGCCGCGACCACGCGCTCCAAAAGGGGGATCAGCTTGTCCGTGCTCATCGTGGGGCGGGGACCCTATCACAGCCAAATCGGGGCGCAAGACGACCGGCCTCTGCCAGGGAGGATTATCGTTTGCCCCGAGGCCCGAATACGCCTATGGTGCCGTCCGACTTTTTCTTCCCGGAACAAAGTGCGATCAAGGAGAGCGTGATGCTGCGCAAGCTGCTGCTTGGGTTGATGGTGGTCATCCTGCCGGTGCTGGCGGGTTGCCAACCGCCCGGCACAGGCACGGGAACGGGGACCCCCGGCGCGGCAGGCCAAGGCGGCGGCGGCACCGATATCCTGATGTCAATCCTGCCGCTCATTCTGATCTTCGTCGTCTTCTACTTCCTCCTGATTCGCCCGCAGCAGAGGAAACAGCGCGCCCAGCGCGAGATGCTCCAACAGGTCAAGCGCGGCGACGACATTGTTACTACCGGCGGCATGATCGGCACGGTCATCAAGGTCGACCGCGACGACAATCTGCTGGTCGAAGTCGCACCCAATGTGCGCATCAAGTTCATGCGGAGCGCGGTGGCCGAGGTGGTCAAACGCCCGCAGCCGTCCCGCGCCACTGGCGATGAGGACGATGCCGCAGACGCCGAGCCCGAAGACAATGCGGGCGGGGGCTCGTCGCCGCCGAAGGGGGAGAAGTCCTAACGCGCCGGGGCGACTCTCGGTCGCCCGGGACAGTCATGCTCAAGATCAAGCTCTGGCAGGTCGTTCTCGTCACGCTGATCTGCATCGCCGGCATCCTGTTCGCGTTGCCCAACGTGTTCAGCGAGCGCTCGCTGCAGTCCTATCCGTCATGGCTGCCGCACAATCCCGTGAGCCTCGGGCTCGATTTGCAGGGCGGCTCCCACCTCGTTCTCGAGGTCAAGATCGAGGACATGGTGCGCGAGCGCATGGCCGGCGTGATCGATGAGGTGCGCGCCAAGCTGCGCGGCGAGAAGATCGGCTATACCGGCCTGAAGGCGGTCGATGCGGGCGCGCAGGTCCAGGTGACCAACCCGGCGACGCTGGATCAGGCGATTACGTTGATCAAGGGCATCGAGACCGATCTCGATGTCGAAGGTACGCCGGATGGCGTGATCACTGTCGGGTTCAACGATACCGCGCGCAACGACATGGCGACCTCGGCGGTCAACCAATCGATCGAGATCGTGCGGCGGCGCATCGATGAAAGCGGCACCAAGGAGCCGACGATCCAGCGCCAGGGCGACGATCGTGTCTTGGTTCAGCTTCCGGGCATCGACAATCCCGAACAGGTCAAGGCGCTCCTGGGTCGGACCGCCAAGCTCACGTTCCACCTGCTCGACCCGAACGTGTCTCCCGCCGAGGCGCGGCAAAGCGGTGTTCCACCCACCAGCATGTTGCTGCCCTCGGACGACCTGACCGAGGACGGCAAGCCGATCGAGTATGTGGTTCGCAAGCGCGTTATCCTGAGCGGCGACATGCTGGTCAACGCCCAACCCTCGTTCCAGGACAACGAGCCGGTCGTCTCCTTCAAGTTTGACGCGATCGGGTCGCGCCGCTTCGGCGAGATTACAACGCAGAACGTGGGCAAGCCGTTCGCCATCGTGCTCGATGGCAAGGTGATCAGTGCGCCGGTGATCCGCCAGCCGATCCTGGGCGGCAACGGCATTATTTCGGGCAGTTTCACGACGCAGACTGCGTCTGACCTTTCGCTGCTGTTGCGTGCCGGCGCGTTACCCGCCCCGATGACGGTGATCGAGGAGCGCACGGTCGGCCCGGACCTTGGCGCGGATTCGATCGAGGCCGGCGCGATCGCCGCGGTCGTCGGTTTCGCCGCGGTCGTTGTGTTCATGGTTCTCTATTACGGCTTCTTCGGTCTCGTCGCCGACATCGCGCTTATCCTCAACCTGATCCTGATCATCGCCGTCATCTCACTGTTCCAGGCGACGCTGACCTTGCCAGGCATCGCCGGCATCGTGCTGACGCTTGGAATGGCGGTTGACGCCAACGTGCTGATCTATGAACGCATCCGTGAAGAGGTGCGGCTCGGCAAGTCACCCTTTGCCGCCATGGAGGCCGGCTTCAAGCGAGCCTTCAACACGATCATTGACTCGAACCTGACCACCCTGATTGCGGCCGTCGTGCTCTATGCGGTCGGCTCGGGCCCGGTGCAGGGTTTCGCCGTCGCGATCGGCATCGGCATTATCACTACATTGTTCACAGCTGTTTTCGTGTCGCGCCTGATGCTGGTGTGGTGGCTGCGCACGGCGCGGCCGAAGAAGCTTCCGATCTGACGGCCCGCCCCATGTTGAAATGGCGCCTCATTCCCGACAACACCAAGGTCCCCTTCATGGGGATGCACCGGCCGTTGATGCTGGCCTCTGTCCTGATCAGCATCGGGTTCATCGTGCTCCTCATCTTCAAGGGGCTGAATTTCGGCGTGGACTTCACCGGCGGTGTTCTGATTGAGGTGCGTACAGAGCAAACCGCTGATCTTGAGGCCATGCGCGGCAAGCTCAGCGGTGCCGGGGTGGGCTCGGTCGCCCTGCAGGAGTTCGGCGCGCCGAATGATGTGCTGATCCGCCTTCAGCAGCAGGAAGGCGGGGACGTCGCGCAGAACGCCGCCATCGACAAGGTCAAAGGCGCGCTGAAGGAACTCTACGGCGAAGGCGTGGACTATCGGCGCGTCGAGGTGGTCGGCCCCAAAGTCGGCGCCGAGCTGATCCAGGATGGCATCATCGCTGTGCTCGTCTCGATGGTGCTGATGCTCATTTATGTCTGGTTCCGCTTCGAGCTGCCGTTCGGTATCGGCTCGATGATCGCGCTGGTGCACGACGTCATCTTTACGCTCGGAATCTATTCGCTCTCGGGCTTCGAGTTCAGCCTGTCCACGGTCGCGGCGATCCTGCTGATCATCGGCTACTCGATGAACGATACCGTCGTCGTCTATGACCGGGTGCGCGAGAACCTGCGCAAGTACAAGGCGATGCCGCTGCGTAGCTTGATCGACATCTCGGTCAACGACACGCTGACCCGAACCATCATGACGGCGATGACCACGCTGCTGGCGCTCGCTGCGCTGCTGATCTTCGGCGGCGAGGTGATCCGGCCGTTTGCATTTGCCATGTTCATCGGCGTGATCATCGGCACCTATTCATCGATCTTCGTGGCCTCGGCCTCCCTCCTTTACATCCGCCCGGTGCGCAAGCCCGATGAGGGCAAGGGCACCACAGCCCATGCCTATGAGCAGATCGAGCGGCGGCACCGTGAAGAGCAGGACGCGGCAGCAGCCCCGCGTCGGGTTCGCCGGCCAGCCCAGGCCGCCTTGCCCGAGCCGGCGCCCGAGGTTTTAGCCGAGCTTCCGCCCGACGATGAGCCGCCGCCCGAGGCCCCAAGCGCCCCGACCGGGCGCAAACGCTCCAGCTCGCTCAAGGACCGCCGCCGCCGGCGCGGCCGCTGAGGCATCACGGGTCGCCGGCGCGCCATGAAGATCAACCCGGTCCCGTCCTCGGATCGGCAATACGTCCAGCGCTACGCGGTTGGCACCTTCCGGGTGAGCGGGGTCGATTTCTCAGGCTCGATCATCGTGTTTCCCGAGCGCACGCGGAATTGGCCCGTTCAACGCTTCGAGGACATGGACCTTGAGGCACTGGCGTCTGTGTTCGAGGCCGCGCCGAACCCTGAGCTGCTCCTCATCGGCTGTGGCAAACGCGGCGCCATGATCGCGGAACCCATCCGGCAAGCGCTCCGGGCCCGAAAGATCACGTTCGAGACGATGGATACCGGCGCCGCCTGTCGCACGTATAACGTGCTGATGAGCGATGGCCGCCGGGTTGCCGCCGCCCTGATCGCGCTTCAACCGTGAAAAAAAGCGGGGCCGCAAGGGCCCCGCTCAACCGACAGTCCAATCCTTCGATCAGTAGATATTCTGCGCCGAGACCATGGCGTAGAGCATCGGGATCGATAGCATCGTGTTGAAGCGCGAGGTCAGCATGGCGATGCGCGCCGATTTCTTCTTCTGATCGGGCGTCGCCTCGACGATGCCGAGTGCCTTCTTCTGGTTCGGCCAGATGATGAACCAGACGTTGAAGGCCATGATCAGGCCGAGATACATGCCGATGCCGATCGCGGTGTGCTTCGCAACACCGTCCGTGATGCCGAGCGCGAACGCATCGCCGATATAGCCGTGCCAGCCGGCGACGATCACACCCGTGATCACCGTTGCGAGTGCGGCCCAGCGGAACCAGAACAGCACGCGCGGCGCAATCACCTTGCTGATTGCCGGCTTCTGTTCATCGGGGATCTTCGGCATCGAGACGATCTGCACGAAATTCAGATACCAGAGCAGGCCGATCCACATCACGCCGGCGAGGACGTGGAACCAGCGGAGCATGAACATGCCCCAGACTTCGTCGAAGAGATTCATGGCGATGTCTCCTTGTTCCCCGGTTCCCTAGTTATCGGTGCCGGTCGCTGCGCCGGCTGCATCGCCGGCAGCACCGTCGGCGTCCTTGGCTGCATCAGTTGCAGCGCCAGCAGCGGCATCGGTTGCCGTGGCGCCTGCATCCTTTGCAGCGTCGGCGGCATCCGTGGCGGATTTCTCAATCGCCGCGGGCGTCACCGAACCGCTCTCCCAATAGAAAATCGCAATGATCAAGACCATGATGGCAGTGAGGACGACCCCCATGCCGATGGTCTTGTGGAGCGACTCCAACGGGTTTTTCATCTCGGCTCCTCCATTTCCCTTGGCCGCAAAAGCGACGCGACTCGACGCGGCCATGAAGCATAGTCCAAGGCTTGGTGATTTCAATGCGCGCGCATGATCAGGTGCCGCGCGGCCATCTGCCCAGAGCGTACCGCGCCCTCGATCGTCGCGGGCAGGCCGGTGTCGGTCCAATCACCGGCGAGCCATAGATTCTTGAATTTGGTCGTCGTCGATGGTCGCTGGGCCAGTGCGCTCGGCACCTGCGCGAACGTCGCGCGCTTTTCCTTCACGACTCGATAGGGCGGCAACGGTTGATTGCGCAGATCCAGTGCTTCGGAGACTTCGCTCCAGATCAGTGCCGCGATCTCCTCGGCCGGACGTTCCGCCAGCGCATCAGCGGCGCTCACCGTAACGGACGCGACTTCGCCCTTGGCGAAGATCCATTGGGCGGTCGAATTCACGAGGCCAAGAATGAGGCTGCCCTCGGGCAGCGTCACCGGCCGCGCAAGCTTGAAATGCAGGTTGACGATCGCGCGGCTTTCGAGCGGCGCGGCCAGGCCGGGCAGAAGATCGATCGCGACGGACGGCGGCACGGCGAGCACCACCGCATCGTCGACGCCGAGCGGCACAGGACTGCTCCCGAAGTCGAGTGCGACGACACGATCGCGCGCAAGTTCGAGCGCCCGCACGCGTTCGTTGAAGCGTATCTCGCCGCCCCTGCCGGCGACGAAGGCGACACCGGGTTCGACCACGTCGGGCCCGAGGCCCTCGCGCGGAAAATAAGGGCGACAGGCGGCTTCGCCGGCGCCGAAGGTCAGCCTCATCACCGGCCAGAGCAGCCGCGCCGCGCCCTCGTGATAGGACGCATTCAGCACCGCAACGGTCAGCGGTTCGAGCAGCCGGCTTACAATGGCGCCGGTCGTTGTCCCCATGGCCTCTGCGACCGTGTCGCCCGGCTTGGCGCGTGCGAGCTTGAGCGCGGCGAGATAGTCGCGCCAGCTCGTTCCCGGAATGCGCCGCCGGGCCGAGAAGATCCACCAGGGCAGGCGGCCGCGATTGGGCCGCACGGTCCAGCGCTCGCCGGTGGCGAGATCGACGAAGGGAAAGAACGCGGTCTCCGGGCAAATCAGCCGCGAGCGCGCGCCGACGGTGTCGAGATAGCGAAACAGGGACGGGTTGGCGCCAAGGATCAGGTGGTTGCCGTTGTCGATCAGCCGCCCGAGCAGCTCGTCGTGATAGGAGCGGCAGCGACCACCAGCACGGGCTGCGGCCTCGTGCAGCGTCACGGCACGCCCGGCCTGCACCAGCTCGACCGCACAGGCGAGACCAGCCATGCCCGCGCCGATGATATGGACGCGGCCGCTCATCCGGCAGCCTTGGAGCAATCGCACATGGGAGCGCCGGTATAGCCGAGAGCGCGGCGCGCTGGCAAACCGGGCGCCGCCATGCCATGTCTCGACCATGGCGACCGATCCCTCCGAAGCGCAGGTTCTGATTCAGCATGCACGCCATGTCAACTATGACCGCTATCTCTGCGCGCTGTTCGCGCCGGTCGACACGCGGCTCGACCTATTCGCGCTGATCGCCTTCAACTACGAGCTGGCCCGCGTGCGGGAAACCGTGAGCGAACCGATGCTCGGGCGCATTCGGCTGCAATGGTGGCGCGAGCAGATCGAAGGCCTCTATACGGGGGCGCCGCGCCGCCATGAGCTGACCGAGCCACTAAAACAAGCGATCGAGCGCCGCCGCCTCGGTCGAGCGTATTTCGACGCGCTGATCGAAGCGCGCGAGCGCGACCTCGACGATGCGCCATTCGATGATCTCGCCGCGCTTGAGGCCTATGCGGCCGGGACGGCGGGTCCTTTGGGGGCCCTGATGACCGAGGTCCTGGGTGCTCGCGATGCGGCGACGGTCGAAGCCGCACGCGCCGCGCACACGGCCTTTGCGCTCGTCGGCCTGATGCGCGCCGTGCCGTTCCATGCCAGCCAGAATCGCTCGTTTGTGCCGCTCGATCGTCTGCTCGCGCACGGAGGCACGGCAGCGGATGCGTTAGCTAACCGATTCTCGCCGGCGCTCGGTGCGGCGATCGGAGAGGTACTAGATCGTGCCTCAAAACAGCTTGGGTCAGTTCGCGCGATGGCACGCAACATATCGAGGCCGCAACGCGCGGCGCTCCTGCCGGCCCGACTTGCCGCGCTCTATCGCTCGCGCCTGCACGCGGCCGGCTGCAATCCGTTTGAGCCTGACGCAGCCATCAGCCCGCTGCGCCGGCAAATCTCGCTGTGGGTTGCGATGACGACGGGGCGACTCTAAGCCGCCTCGGCACCGCTGCGTCCGAGCCAGCGATCGAGGTCGGCGAGTGCTCGCTCGGCAAAAGCCGGCTTGCGCTCGCGTTTGTGCTGCTTGCCGGGCAGCGGTGGGAACAGGCCGAAATTCACGTTCATCGGCTGAAACGTGCCCTTGGCCTCGAGATGTCCGCCGGTGATGTGCGTGAGCAACGCGCCGAGCGCGGTCGTGGGCGGCGGTGGCTCGATCGCCTCATCCCGAAACTCCGCCGCAGCAAAGCGGCCCGCCAGGAGCCCGATCGCCGCGCTCTCGACATAGCCTTCGACACCCGTGATCTGCCCGGCGAAGCGGAGATTGGGCGCCGCCTTCAAGCGCAGTGCGCTGTCGAGCAGCTTAGGGCTGTTGATGAAGGTGTTGCGATGGATGCCGCCGAGGCGCGCGAACTCGGCGCGCGCGAGCGCCGGGATCATGCGGAGGATACGAATCTGCTCACCGTGCTTCAGCTTGGTCTGGAAGCCGACCATGTTGTAGAGCGTGCCGAGCGCATTGTCCTGGCGCAGCTGGACGACCGCATAGGGCCGGCGCAGGCTCCTCGGATCGGTCAGGCCCACGGGCTTCATGGGACCGAAGCGCAGCGTGTCGAGCCCGCGCTCCGCCATCACCTCGATTGGCAGGCAGCCCTCGAAATAGGGTGTCGATTTCTCCCACTCCTTGAACTCGGTCTTCTCGCCCGCGCGCAGGGCCTCGATGAAAGCTAGGTACTCGGGCTTTTCCAGCGCGCAGTTGATATAGGCCGCCTTGTCGCCACCCGGCCCCGCCTTGTCATAACGCGACTGGCGCCAGGCGAGCGTCATGTCCACGCTCTCGACATGCACGATCGGCGCAATCGCATCGAAGAAGGCGAGCGCGTCCTCGCCGGTGAGCGATTTGATTGAGTCCGCAAGCGCGGGCGAGGTGAGGGGGCCGGTCGCGATGATCGCGTGCCCCTCCTCAGGCGCGGGCAGGGTCGCCTGCTCGGTACGCACGATCGTGATCAAAGGCTCGGCCTTCAGCGCCGCCTCGACCGCGGCCGAGAAGCCGTGCCGATCAACCGCAAGCGCATCGCCCGCCGGCACTTTGTGAGCATCGGCGGCCTTCAAAATCAGCGAGCCGCAGCGCCGCATCTCCTCGTGCAGCAGGCCGACTGCATTCGCTTGCGCATTATCGGAACGGAACGAGTTCGAGCACACGAGCTCGGCGAGGCCGTCGGTGCTGTGTGCCTCGGTCTGACGCACGGGGCGCATCTCGCGCAGTTCGACCGCGATGCCTGCGCGCGCCAGCTGCCACGCGGCCTCCGAGCCCGCGAGCCCGCCGCCGATGACGATGATGCGCTTGCTCATGCCACCTTGCGCTTCGCCTTGCGCGTGTTGTTGGCCTTGGCGAAACGTCGCGCATCGAGCACGGGGCGGAGATACTGCCCGGTGTAACTCGCCGCGATCGCCGCGATCTCCTCCGGCGTGCCGGCGCCGACGATGCGCCCGCCGCCGTCGCCGCCCTCAGGCCCGAGATCGATGATCCAATCCGCGGTCTTGATGACCTCGAGATTGTGCTCGATCACGACGACCGTGTTGCCGGTCTCGACCAGCGCATGCAGCACCTCGAGCAGCTTCTTCACATCGGCATAGTGGAGGCCCGTGGTCGGCTCATCGAGAATGTAGAGCGTGCGCCCGGTCGCGCGGCGCGAGAGCTCCTTGGCCAGCTTCACGCGCTGCGCCTCGCCGCCCGAGAGCGTGGTCGCTTGCTGACCGACATGAATGTAGCCGAGGCCGACGCGCTGCAGGGTCTCCAGTTTGTCTCGAATGGCCGGCACCGCGCGGAAGAACGCGGCGCCGTCATCCACCGTCATCTCCAGTACATCGGCGATCGAGCGGTCGCGATAGAGCACCTCGAGCGTCTCGCGGTTATAGCGCTTGCCCTTGCACTCCTCGCATTGGACGTAGATGTCCGGCAAAAAGTGCATCTCAATCTTGATCAGCCCATCGCCCTGGCAGGCCTCGCAGCGCCCGCCCTTGACGTTGAAGGAGAAACGGCCGGGCTTATAGCCGCGCGCCTTGGCTTCCGGCAGTCCGGCGTACCAATCGCGGATCGGGCCGAACGCGCCGGTATAGGTCGCCGGGTTGGAACGCGGCGTGCGCCCGATCGGCGACTGATCAATGTCGATCACCTTGTCCAGGAACTCGAGGCCATCGATGCGCTCGTGCGCGCCGGCCTGGGCGCGCGAGCCGTGCATGCGCTTGGCCAGCGCCTGATAAAGCGTATCGATGATGAGCGTCGATTTGCCCGAGCCCGAGACGCCAGTGACGCAAGTGAAGGTGCCAAGCGGGATACGCGCGTTGATCGATTTCAGGTTGTTCTCGCGCGCGCCGACGATGGTGATCGCCCGGCCCTTCGGCCCCGCCGGCCGGCGCTTCTCCGGTACCGCGATCTGTTCAACGCCGGTGAGATATTTGCCGGTGAGGCTGTCGGGCGAGGCCATGATCTCATCCGGCGTGCCGCAGGCGACCACGCGCCCGCCATGCTTGCCGGCGCCCGGGCCCATGTCGATCACATGGTCGGCGGTGCGGATCGCCTCCTCATCGTGCTCGACCACCAGGACCGTGTTGCCGAGGTCGCGGAGGTTCTTCAGCGTGGTCAACAACCGCGCATTGTCGCGCTGGTGCAGCCCGATCGAGGGCTCATCCAGCACGTAGAGCACGCCAGTCAGGCCCGAGCCGATCTGCGACGCCAGGCGGATGCGCTGGCTCTCGCCGCCCGAGAGCGTGCCTGAGGCGCGCGACAAGGTGAGGTATTCGAGGCCGACGTCGACCAGAAACGTCAGGCGGCTGTTGATTTCCTTCAGAATACGCCGCGCGATCTCGCGGTGCTTGACGCTCAGCTTGGCCTCGAGCGCGCCGAACCAGCGATTGGCCTCGCGGATCGAAAAGTCGCTCACCTGGCTCACGTGGCGCCCATCGATCTTGACGGCCAATGCCTCGGGCTTCAGGCGATAGCCCTTGCACGCCTCGCACGGGCGGCTGCCCTGGAACCGGCTCAGCTCCTCCTTCAGCCACGCGCTGTCGGATTCACGATAGCGGCGCTCGAGATTGGGGATCACGCCCTCGAACGGCTTCTGCGTCGAATATTCCTTGAGCCCGTCGTCATAGGTGAACTTGATCGCGTCGTCGCCCGAGCCGTTCAGGATCACCTCGCGCACCTTGGCCGACAACTCGCGCCACGGCACACCGATGCTGGCCTTGAAATGGCGCGCGATCGAATCGAGCGTCTGGTTGTAATAGGGCGACGAGGAGCCGGCCCAAGGCGCGACCGCGCCGTCGCGCAGGCTCACCTCATCGTCGGGCACCACGAGCGCTGGATCGAAATAGAGCTTGGCGCCGAGACCGTCGCAGGACGGGCAGGCGCCGAACGGGTTGTTGAAGGAAAAGAGCCGGGGCTCGATCTCGGCGATGGTGAAGCCGGACACCGGACAGGCGAATTTCGAGGAGAAGATCGTGCGCTCGCCACCGTCGGCGTTCTCGGCGATGGCGATGCCATCCGCGAGCCCGAGCGCGGTCTCCAGGCTGTCGGCCAGCCGATTGCCGAGATCGGGCTTCACCACCACGCGGTCGACCACCACCTCGATGTCGTGCTTGCGCTTCTTGTCGAGCGCCGGTGCGCCGTCGATGTCATAGAGCGTGCCGTCGATCTTGACCCGGGTGAAGCCGCGCTTCTGCAGCTCGAGCAGGTCCTTCCTGTACTCACCTTTTCGTCCGCGCACGACCGGCGCCAGCACATAGAGCCGCGTGCCATCGGCCATCGCCTTGATGCGATCGACCATCTGCGACACGGTTTGCGCCTCGATCGGCAGGCCGGTCGCGGGCGAGTAGGGGATGCCGATTCGAGCGTAGAGCAGGCGCAGGTAATCGTAGATCTCGGTCACCGTGCCGACGGTCGAGCGCGGGTTGCGCGACGTGGTCTTCTGCTCGATCGAGATCGCGGGCGAAAGGCCGTCGATTGATTCGACGTCGGGCTTCTGCATCAGCTCGAGGAACTGCCGCGCATAGGCCGAGAGGCTCTCGACATAGCGGCGCTGGCCCTCGGCGTAGATCGTGTCGAAGGCGAGCGAGGATTTGCCCGAGCCCGACAGCCCGGTAATCACGGTCAGGCTGTCGCGCGGGATGTCGACGTCGATGCCCTTGAGGTTGTGCTCGCGGGCGCCGCGGACCTTGATGTCTTTCTGCATGACCGGTGTGGCGCTGGTTGGAGGCTGACTATAAGCATACGGACGAGCGATTTCGAGCGGGGCGTCGCACAGCCCTCATGGTTCGACAGGCTCACCATGAGGTCATGCTTAGGCCTCGTCCTGAGCTTGTCGAAGGACGAGCCTGGGCCCACTGGTCCGCTCGCCCCATTGTAGCCCGGCGGCCTTCGTCCTAGAGTGCCTGGAATCAAACGGGACCAGGGAGAGCGGCGGCCATGGCGGGCAGTGTCAACAAGGTGATCCTGGTGGGCAATCTGGGGCGCGACCCTGAGGTCCGCCGCATGCAGGACGGCAGCCCCGTGGTCAACCTCTCGGTCGCCACCTCCGAATCGTGGCGCGACAAGGCGAGCGGCGAGCGCAAGGAGCAGACCGAGTGGCACCGTGTCGTGATCTTCAACGACCGGGTGGCCGAGGTCGCGGAGAAGTATCTCCGCAAGGGTTCAAAGGTCTATGTCGAGGGCCAGCTGCGCACTCGCAAATGGACCGACCAGCAGGGTCAGGAGCGCTATTCGACCGAGGTCGTGATCAGCCGCTTCAAGGGCGAGCTCACCATGCTCGATGGCGCACGCGGCGCTGGTGGTGGTGCCCCCGGCGAATTCGGCGGCCCGCCCGATGAGGCGCCGGCACGCCAGCCGGCCGCTGCCGGCGGCGCCCGTCGGGGCGGTGGTGGGGGCGGTGACCTCGACGATGATATTCCGTTCTGAACGGCCCCGGAATCGACCGTCGCTTCGGCCCCCGCCAGCATTGTGACATCCCCCCGTCTGGGGTAGAATTCCGGGCAATTTGCGAATCGCCCGACGAGACTAATCTTCTTTTTCTTTCAATCAACTAAAGTGCGTCATTGAGCACCGTTCCGCCGCTTCAGCCGCCCGCTGAACCGCCCATGGCCGGGCGCGACGTCGCGCCTGTCGCCATCGAAGAGGAGATGCGTCGCTCCTACCTCGATTACGCGATGAGCGTAATCGTGGCGCGCGCGTTGCCGGACGTGCGCGACGGGCTGAAGCCCGTCCACCGCCGCATTCTCTTCGCGATGAACGAGGCGGGATACGAGCACAACAAGCCCTATCGCAAATCGGCGCGCGTGGTCGGCGATGTCATGGGCAAATACCACCCGCATGGCGACGCCGCGATCTACGACGCCATGGTGCGCATGGTGCAAGACTTCGCCATGCGCCTGCCGCTGCTCGACGGCCAGGGCAATTACGGCTCGATGGACGGCGATCAGCCGGCGGCGATGCGCTACACCGAGGTGCGCATGGCGCGCTCGGCGCACGCGCTCCTCACCGACATCGACAAGGACACGGTCGATTTCCAGCCGAACTATGACGACACGCTGCGCGAGCCCAGCGTCTTACCGGCCGAGTTTCCGAACCTTCTGGTCAACGGGGCGGACGGCATTGCCGTCGGCATGGCGACCAAGATCCCGCCGCACAATCTGGGCGAGGTGATTGATGCGTGCCTAGCCTGTTTGGCGCGGCCGGACATCTCGGTCGATGAGCTGATCGAGATCGTGCGTGGGCCGGATTTTCCGACCGGTGGGCTGATCCTCGGCCAGAGCGGCATCCGCGCGGCCTATCACACGGGGCGCGGCTCGATCGTGATGCGCGCCAAGACCGAGATCGAGGAGATCAGGAAGGACCGCGAGGCGATCATCGTCACCGAGATCCCGTTCCAGGTGAACAAGGCGAAGATGATCGAGCGCATCGCCGAATTGGTG